>NZ_JASJVL010000003.1:0-347522 GCF_035019745.1 Pseudomonas sp. 10S5 | reverse complement strand
ACTGCCTATTCTTACCGCTGCCGATCACCGCGACCGAAGCTTCTTCCTCGCTAACAAAACTGGTTAACTCATTGATTAACAAGGAGTTTTCGTTTCATCTGCTCCGGAAGAGGTGCGAATTATAGGCCCATAAGAAGTTACGTCAAGACTTATTTCCGTGATCAGTCATGGATATCATAGGTTGGAATCGCCAAACGCCAAGTTTGAGGCGCCTCGACGATAGCGATCAGCTTTTCCAGCGCCATGGGTTTTGCGAAATAGTAACCCTGAGCTTGGCTTGCACCCATTTCGCGCAGTAAGTTCAGGGTCGCTTCGTCCTCGACCCCTTCAGCCACCACGGAAAGGTCTAGCGACTCAGCCATCCGCACAATGGCTCGAACGATAGCCCGGCTGCGAGGGCTAGCCGTCAGCTCCAAGATGAAGGACTTGTCTATTTTAAGGCCGCTGAAACGGTACTGATGCACATAGCTTAACGAAGAGAATCCTGCACCGAAATCATCGAGCACCACCGACATTCCCTGATCTGCCAGTTGCTGCATGGTTTGTCGCGCAATAGCGGGCTCAGCTACCAAAGCACCCTCGGTCAGTTCAAGACAAATCCGCGATGGTGCAACGTTGTGTCGCGCCAACAATGACAGTACTTCGCTGGCGAACTCAGGGCGAGCCATGCTGTAGCTGGAACAGTTCACATGCACCGGTGGCCAATTGCAGTGCTCGGGCCGCGCGAGAATCACCGCGATGCTGTTGAGCATATACAGGTCGAGCCGACCAATCAGACGCAGACCTTCGACATCAGGCAAAAACTCTCCCGGCGCAATAACACGACCGTCCGCTAGATGCCAACGAATAAGGGCTTCCAGCGCTACCAGCTCTCCGGTTTCTACACTGACTATTGGCTGAAAGTATGGCAACAATTCGTCGGTGCGCTTGAGCGCATTGCGCAGCGCCCCTTCGCGCTCGACCTGATCCGACACCTCACGGCGCACTTCTTGGTTGAAAACCGCATAGCTATCACGCCCCCCACTTTTGACCCGGTACATCGCTATATCGGCGTCGCGCAACAGCTCGGCGGGCCCATGATGAAACTGAGCATCGGCGCAAACGATTCCAATGCTGCACGACGAGAACACTTCATGCCCGGTGATAAAAAAAGGCAGGTCGAACGCAGCCAGAATACGCTCCGCAATATCGATTACTACTTCAAGCGGAGCTTCAGGTGCCATGACCGCAAACTCATCTCCGCCCAATCGCGCCAGTAAGTCGGATTCGCGCAAACAGCCGCGCAAACGATAGGAAGCCTCACACAGCAGCAAATCACCAAAATGATGGCCCAAGCTATCGTTGACGACTTTGAAACGGTCCAAATCGATAAACATTACCGCTAAAGGTCGGCCATTCTTGCCAAAACGCACCCAAGCGGCGTCTAGACTCTGTTGCAGGTAGGTCCGATTTGGAAGGCCGGTTAATCCGTCATGGGAGTTCTCGTGCTGCAACTTGGCATTCGCATTATCAAGTTCACGGGTACGATCCTGAACCCGGGCTTCAAGTTTTAGATTGGCCGTGTGAATCGCATCTGCGGCACTGCGTCGGGACAATGCGGTGTCGATGTGCCGTGACACAAAAGTCAGTAATTCTTGATCACGCATAGAGTAACTGAACTGGGTGCTGTAGCTCTGCACCACCAACACGCCACGAACCACATCATTTTCGAATAACGGCACGCCGAGCCAAGATTGAGATAGGGCAGCATCACTGAAAATATCGATTTCACCCCTATCCTTCAAGCGCGATGCCTCTGCGGCGTCGATCAGACAAGGCTGCCGTTGGCGAATTACATACTCCGTAAACCCTCGCTGGCCACGGCGCGCAAACGGACGCCCGCCAAGCTGCTCATCGACGTAGTAAGGAAAGGTGACCTCTGAGGTAGCTTCGTCAAATAGCGCGATGTAGAAATTTTTCGCAAACAGTAAATCACCGACGATTCCATGCAAACTCCGAAACAACTCAGCCATATCGCCAGGGCGGCTGGACAGTTCAGCAATCTGGAACAATACGTTCTGTAGGTGCTCGGCACGTTCCCTGTCGGCAACTTCTTGGCGCAGTGCATCATTGAGCGCCGAGAGCTCCAGTGTCCTGCGCATGACTGTCTCTTCAAGGTCCGCTCGATGCAAAAGCCGGTCGAGCGCCATTGCGACATGACGTGCCACTACCAAAAACAACGCTCGGTCTTCCGCACTGTAAATGCGAGACACGTCATATACCTGCATCGCCAACATACCGAACACTTCGTCGGAGGCGTTTTTAAGCGGTGCCCCCATCCAGAACTGAGGACGATCACCTACGCAGAAAAAACGACCCTCGGCCTGTGCAGCTCGGATCTCGGCGGCATCAACCAGCAGCGGCTGACCCGACGTGAGTACTTGCCCGGTCATCGAAAGGTGCGTGGGATCCAGATATTCGTAGTTCTCGGATTCCAAAGCATCAACATCAATAATGTCGACGTAATACGGGTACGCAATCTTGCCCGTGTGCGGATCATAGAGCGCGAGGTAGAAATTTTCCGCATCAATCAGCGTCGCAAGAAGTTGGTGAATACCCACCAGGAATACTGATCGGTCGCGGGTAGAGCTAGCAAGGTAGGTAATTTCATACAGAACGCGTTGAGTGATCTGAGCGCGTGCTAACGTGTCCGTTTGCACCTGACGGCCCAAGCGCAATGCGAAATCGGCAAGTTCCGGCTCGTCAGCGTCATCCAGCGGCGCCAACAGCCAACCCAAAACACTTTCCCCCGACCCAGTCGGCCAGCAATACAATCGCCCTGCGCAGAAATTCTCGAACGCCTCGTTGGCAATAATGGATGGCCACTGCGCGCGTGCATCACCCTGTCCCACTAGATGTAACTGCTCGCCCGCTCGGTACACCGCCCAGGCAGTTGAATGCGGCCAATTACGCGCGGCATCTAATAAGTGCTTGATCGAATCCTCACGACCAACAGCCGTCATCCCATATCCCTGTTTGCTCGTTGATTGAGGTATCACGACGTTATCAGCTTTTGGCTGCCGCAGGGCGTCTGTCACAGGACGAATGCTCATCAGCGCTCCATGCCAGGAACTGGCAGTACTCATCTTAGTGATTGCTAGCAAGTCGGCGCTGAACGTGTCATTCAAAGCTTTTCGCTTTTTTATTCAATAGTTTTATACCCTTAAGTACAAATCGCCGTCGAAGCTTAATTCTCTAGTCAGCGTTATAAGTGGCAATCGCCTGCCGCGATGAGTGAATCCCCCGGCTCTAACTTGATGCTGCCGCATGTTTTAAGATCCTAACCAATGCCGACGAGCATCACCAAGAAGGGCTCTCCAATCGCCCACATCAAATTAATACGCATTCGCCGCGACCTGGCCGTTACTGACGATAAAAATTCCGGAGCTAGTACCCAAGCGAGTTGCGCCGGCGTCGAGCATGGCTTGTGCGGTGGCCGCATCTCTCACACCACCCGATGCTTTGACGCCAATGTCCGGGCCGACCACCCGGCGCATCAGCAGTACGTCATCCAATGTGGCGCCACCATGTCCGAAGCCGGTAGAGGTTTTGACGAAGCCAACTTTTAAGTCGCGACAGATTTCACAGGCATGAATTTTCTCTGCCTCGTTGAGTAGGCCGGTTTCAAGAATCACCTTGAGCGTTACCCCTTTGCAGGCGTTGAACACTTGAGCGATGTCCTCACGCACTTGATTCAGTAAGCCATCCTTAAGCCAACCAACATTAAGCACCATATCTATCTCACTGGCGCCAGCCTCGATGGCAGCGCTGGCTTCAAACGCTTTAGCTACGCTCAACCCCGCCCCCAACGGAAAGCCGATAACGGCGCACACCAACGGCGATGTATTGCGCAAACACTCCACGGCCAATGGCACGTTGGCACTATTGACGCACACCGATTTAAAACCGTGCTCAATCGCCTCTTCACACAGGTGCCGAATGGCGGCTTGCGACGCGTCGGCAGCAAGCAGTGTGTGGTCTATGTAGGCGGCAAAAGCGGAAGTCGAGGCTGGCATAACGATGTCCTTTGCAAAGTGCAGCGAGGCAGCTGCGAAAATGTTACATTTAAATCATTAAATGTTAATAATTTCACATTGTAAATACTTTAATGAATCTCTACTCAGCGAAGAAATCGCGGCTTTTTTTGAGCTAAAAACTACGCGAAGTAACGCCGCACATTAGCGAAATGCTATTCAAGTCGCCTAGTGATTTTCTGCGCTCTATCTACCTTGAACTTCATCTCACCAAGCGATGCGATTACCTATCTATTAACAGAGGAATACGCTCAGCTCGAAGAGGTAAGGGCCGGAGGCAGCACTATGTCCTTTCGCACCCTGCCAATAGACGAAGCGAGCACGAAAACCGATGACTCATGTGAATTTTACGAACATGAAAAGCCCGATACTGTGAGTACCGGGCCGCGCAAATCTCTGGAGGGAGACTCGCAGTGGGTGCTTTCCGAACAGGCTCCCAAGGTTTTTCGATCAATATGCAACGAATCAGGCGTCTTGCAAAATCAGGTCGGCGCCCCTCTCCGCAACCATCAGTACTGCGGCGTGGATATTACCGCTCGTCACATTGGGAAAAATTGACGCATCGACGATGCGCAAGCCATCGATGCCATGGACTTTAAGCCGTTTATCGACCACCGACTTCTGTACATCCGCACCCATCGCGCATGAGCCGCACAGGTGATAGATCGAACCGCTGTTTTCGCGAAAGTATTGCAGCATCTGCTGGTCGCTTTCGACCACTGGCCCGGGCAGCACTTCCGCAACCGTGATGCTTTTCAAGGCCGGCGCCTGCATGATTTTGCGCATCAGCCGACTGCCCTGGATCACTTCGTCGATATCCTTTTGCGTGCTCAGGTAATTGGGGTCGATCAGTGCCGCGTCCCGAGGGTTCTTCGACTTGATCTCGATATGCCCGCGGCTGGTCGGCCGACACGGGTTGAAGCACAGCAGGAAACCGGAATACGGCTCGGGCTTGAGGCTGGCCTTGTTGTTTTTCGGGATCTGGTACGACAACGGGTTGAAGTACAGCTGCAGGTTCGGGTTGGCCTGCGCCTCGTTGCCACGAAAGAAACCACCGGCCTGATTGACGCTCATCGCCAAGGCACCCTTGCGGGTCAGCAGGTATTTGAGGCCGAGCTTGAGCTGGCCGAACAGCGAGCTGAGCTGGTCATTAAGCGTCGGGACATTAGCTTTGTAGTAGTAACTGGCGCACAGGTGATCCTGAAGGTTCTGCCCCACCGCCGGCAGGTGCTTGACCAGCGGAATCTGGTGCCTGGCTAGCAACGCCTTATCGGCGACACCGGACAGTTGCAGAATCTTCGGTGTGTCGACGGCACCGGCGCAGAGGATCACTTCCTTGCGCGCCTGAAAGGTGCGGACGAGGCCGTGTTGAGTTACGGAAATGCCGCTGGCCCGATCGTTCTCGAACAACACCCGGTCCACCAGCGCGTAATGCTCGACCGTCAGGTTCGGGCGGCTGAGTGCTGGATGCAGATGCGCAAAACTACTGGAGCTGCGCTGGCCGTCCTTAGTGTTGACGTCGTAGATGCCCGAGCCTTCGAATTTCGGGCCGTTGAAGTCATCACTGTGCGGATAGCCGAGTTCGTCGCACCCCTTGAGGAACACATCGCAGATCGGATGAGTCTGGCCCTTCATCGGGGTGATGCTGATCGGGCCGCTGCCACCGTGGTATTCGCTGTCGCCCAGTGGATGGTTTTCCAGTTTGCGGAAGTACGGCAGCACGTCCTTGAAGCCCCAGCCATCATTGCCGTTGGCCGCCCAGTCGTCGAAGTCATGGGCCTGGCCACGGACGTAGACCATCGCGTTGATCGAGCCCGAACCGCCCTGGACCTTGCCGCGCGGGGCATAGATTTTCCGGCTATTCAGCTGCTTTTGCGGTTGGCTGTAGTACATCCAGTTGAAGGTCGGGTTGTAATACATTTTGGCGAAGCCGACCGGGATCTTGAACCACAGGGAACTGTCCTTGCCGCCCGCCTCCAGCAGTAACACCGTATATTTCCCCGAGGCCGAAAGCCGGTTGGCGAGGATGCAGCCCGCGGCGCCTGCGCCCGCGATGATGTAGTCGTATGTCATTTAAGTCATTGTCCAAATAAACCGTCAGGCGCAAACCCTGTGGGAACGGGGTTACGCCATTTTGCGTCAGCCTCTGGCCGGCGATGTGTCTTTGACGTCTGCCGGAGTCGGCGCCATTTGCAGGTGCAAACGCTCGCCGATGTACGGCGAATGCCTGCGCACCACGTCCATGTTCAGCTCTACCCCAAGGCCCGGCTCGGTAGAGGGGATGATGTAGCCGTCTTCCCATTGCAACGGTTTGGTCAGGACTTCGGCATGGAAACCACCCCAGGTCATGATGCTTTCCTGAATCAGGAAGTTCGGTGTGCAGGTCGCCAACTGGAAACTCGCCGCAGCACCAATCGGCCCGTTGTAGAGGTGCGGGGCGATTTGCGCGTAATAGGCTTCGGCCATGCTTGCGATCTTCTTGGCTTCCAACAGTCCGCCGCAGCGCGCCACGTTCATCTGCAGAATCGACGCACCGCCAGCCTGCAACAGCTTGAAGAACTCGTACTTGGTGGTCAGACGCTCGCCGGTGGCAATCGGGATTGTGGTCTTGGCGGCGACTTGCGCCATGGCGTCTTCCTGACCCGGCGGCACCGGTTCTTCGAACCACAGCGGGTCGTACTTCTCCAGGCGCTTGGCCAGGCGAATCGCTGACGATGGGACCATTTGCCCGTGAGTGCCAAACAGCAGGTCGCACTTGTCGCCCACCGCTTCGCGAATTTTGCGGCAGAACGTTTCGCAGCGTTCTAGCACTTCCAGCGAGATCTGGTGCCCGGAGTAGGCGGTGTAAGGCCCGGCCGGGTCGAACTTCACGGCGGTGAAACCTTTGTTCATGTTCTCGATCGCACATTCGGCAGCCAGGTCCGGGTCGTCGTAGTCGTACTCGCCCTTACTGTTGACCGGGTACAAATAGGTGTAGGAACGCAGGCGCTCGTTGACCTTGCCGCCCAACAGTTCATAAACCGGCTTATTCGCCGCTTTACCGATGATGTCCCAGCAGGCCATCTCAAGGCCGCTGACCACCCCCATCATCGTCAGGTCCGGACGCTGGGTGAAACCGCTGGAATAGGCCTGACGGAAAAAGCGTTCGATGTGGTGCGGGTCGTGATTCAGCAAGTAGCGTTCGAACACGTCTTCGATGATCGGCAGCATCGCTTTGGGGCCAAAAGTCGCGGCGTAGATCTCGCCGACGCCTTCAATACCGCAATCGGTCTTGAGCTTGACGAACAGCCAGTACATACCGCCGATGTGCGGCGGCGGTACGGCAACGATATGGGTTTCAAGGGCGACGATTTTCATCTCAGGCACCTGTTTTATTCAAAGAAGTCTTGATCAAAGAAGTCTTGATCACAGATTTACGGCTGATACGAGCACGCAAGGTCAGGGCCGCGAGAGTCCCGAGCAGGCCGACGAAAGCGATGTAGCCGAAATACAGCTTGTAACCAACGGCACCGGGGAAATGCTCGGTGAGGTAGCCGTTGATCAACGGAATAAAAGCGTCTGGCAGGTAACCAACCACCGAGACGATGCCGATGGCCAGGCCGGTGATGCGCAGCGGTATGTTGCAGGTGTCGAGGATCGCCCAGTACAAGCCGCGAATCGCGTAAGTCATCAGGCCGATGAAGATCACCGTACCGATCAACAGGCCCATGCTGTTGAGCGCCGGGAACACGACCAGGCCGACCATTGCCAGTGTCGCGAAGAACAGCGCCACAATCAGCACCGAGATGTTCGAGAACTTGTCACCGAGCCAGCCGCCGCCAATCCCGCCAATCGGACGCATCCACAACTTGATGGTGGTGATGGTGCCGGCCATGACCGCGGTCATACCGCCGCCCTGAAGGTAATCGGAGAAACTGTAGGTGGCCCAGAAGATGTGATAACCGCAGAACACAATGGCTGTCACCAGCCACAGCTCCGGGATTTTTACCAGCGTGGCCAGGTCGCTGAGCAGGTTGTACTTGCCCTTCTCCACTGGCGCGGTGTCTTCCATCGACTTCGGATCTTTGATCAGTACCAGCACACAGCCGATGGCGATACAGGTGATGGCGTAGAGGTAGACCACGTGCTTGAAGCCTTCAGCGGCAGACTCGCCACGGGTTTCGGTGGCGAAGGCGAACAGCCCCAAAGCAACCGTCGCCAGCAAGGCTTCCACCAGGCCGCGACCGCCGTCGAGGATACCGAAGAACCGGCCCTGTTCAGTGTGGTGAGCAATCATCTTCACCCGCTTGAGCACCGAGGCCCAGAACGTCAGGCCAGTGGTCAGCCCCCAGCAACCGAAGATGATCATCAGACCGATCATCGACGGCGCCGTGGAGTACCAGAGCCCCAGGGCTCCAGTGGCCACCAGTGAAAAGAAAATCAAAAAGCGTGGCGCGATCCGGTCCGCCAGCCAGCCGCTCGGCAAGTAGCTGAGCAAGAAAATCGTCCCCAGCATCGAGTACAGATAACCCAGCTCGCTGTGGTTGATTTGGAACACCTCAAGCATGGTGGTCTGGTAGACCTGCCGCAGGTACAGGATCGGGTAGATCGCCCCGGCGGCCAGCACCAACAGCATCAACTGGACGTAGCGACTTCCCTTGTCACTGTGGCTTTTTGCACCCGCGTTCGAACCCTGAACAGCGGCAAAAGTGGTTACAGGCTTGGACATCTGTGAGACCTCGGGCAGCCCGGTGGTCCGGGCGCGCCAATAATTATTTTTATAGGTGCTGCGGGAGGCGTGTTGCAGGTGGATCAGTACTTCATCACCACGAGTCGGGTCTGGGTGAATTCGAGCATGCCGTGCTTGCCGTCATCACCACCCAGACCAGAGCGTTTCCATCCGGCGTGGAAGCCCTGGTACGGGTCGGCCGGAGTCCTGTTGACGTACAACTCACCGGCCTCGATGGCGTTGGCAACTTTCATGGTGGTGCGGTAGTTCTCGGTGTACAGCACCGACGACAGGCCGAACTGGTGGTCGTTGGCCATGGCCAGCGCTTCGTCGATGTCGTGATACTTGAGCACCGGCAGCACCGGGCCGAAGATTTCTTCCTGGATGATTTCCATGTCCTGGCGGCAATTGCTCAGCAGCGTAGGCGGATAGAAATGACCGGCGCCTTGCGGGATAAAACCGCCTATTTCCAGTACAGCACCGTCGGCGACGGCGCGCTCGACCATGGCATGAATGTTCTGTTGCGAACTGGCGTTAACCAGCGGGCCCATAAGGCTCGCGTCGGTGGTGCGGTCGCCGAATTTTACGGCGCTGATTTTCGATTTCAGCAGCGCGAGGAATTGCTCGTAGACGCTTTCCTGTACGTAAACCCGCTCTACCGCCGTGCACAACTGGCCGCAGTGGGTGGTCTTGGATGCCACGATGGCGATGGCGGCGGCTTCAAGGTCAGCGTCGGCTTCGATGATCGCCGGGGTTTTTCCGCCCAGTTCCAGCGATGGCTTGGCGATGTTGACCTTGCAGTAATCGAGCACAATGCGCCCGGCGTTGACGCTGCCGGTCAGGGTGATCAAACCGACGGCTTTGTGGGTGCACACCGCAGCAGCGGTCGCGTGATCCATGGTCAGGATGTTGATTACACCAGCCGGCAAACCGGATTGCTGCACAGCCTTGGCGATTTCAAACGCCGAGGTCGGGGTGTTGTTGCTCGGGCGCACCACCACGGTGTTCCCGGCAATCAACGCCGGGGCGATTTTACGCAGCAAGGTGTAGACCGGGTAGTTGAACGGAATCAGACAGGCGACCACACCGATTGGCTCGCGGTGCAGGAACAGGTTTTCGTTAGGCGTGTCGCTGGGAATGATCTCACCTTCGATCCGCCGCGCCCACTCGGCGTGGTAACGGGTGATCTGCGCGGCGTAACGAGCTTCGTTGCTGGCGTCGGCCACGCTCTTACCGGACTCGGCGGCGAGGGCAGAACCGATGTTTTCGGCGCAGGCTTCGAGGGCGTCGGCGAATGAACGTAGGTGCTCTGCGCGCTCGATGCTGGTGAGCTTGCCCCAGCGCTTCTGGGCGGCGGCGGCAGCCTCAACAGCTGCGGTGGCTTCAGCGCTGGTGGCGGCCGAAACCTGACCGACCAAGGCTTGGGTCGCCGGGTTGTAGACTGCAATCAGCGCATCGCTGGCAGGCTCAATAAAGTGACCGTTTACAAAGTTTCGCTCGAGTCGCATGTGAATCGCCCATCGTTGTTTTTATCCAGTTCCCGCAGTCTTGGCATCCTGAGGGGGTTGAACAAACGATTTATTGAGCGCGGGAACATTCGAAAAAGGCAGGTTACCCCTTAACGAATCAAAATCCCTGTGGGGGCGGGGGAGTTTAGCTGGCGGCGGTGGAGGGTTCGAGCTGCCTTTGCGCCAACCAGATTTCTTCTTGCAACCACTGGCTGAACACCTGCAATTGCGGCATCAACGTTTGCTCCGGCCGGGTTACCAGCCAATAGGATTGATGCCCTTCCACATGCACGTTCAGTACTTGGGTCAACTGCCCGCTGGCCAATTCCGGCGCGACCATGTGCCAGTCGGCAATGGTGATGCCTAACCCATCGGTGGCCGCGCGAATCGCCAAGTCCAGCAGGTCGAATTCATAACCGCCCTGGGTATCGACGCCGCTGATTTTCGCCGCATCGAGCCAGTGTTTCCAGGTCAAGTAACGCTGGTCTTCCCGGGCCAGCACGTGCAGCAAAGTCAGACGATTAAGGTCGATCCCGCCTTCGCTCCATTCCCTTGCATACAGGGACGGCGTGCACACTGCGATGTGCCGTTCCTGGATCAACAGCGAGCTGTCCAGGCCATCCCACTCGCCATCGCCAAACCGGATCGCACAGTCCAGGGTACTGGTTTGCGCCAGGCTGTCTTGCAAGCGCGTGGTGATGCTCAGCTCTAATTCAGGATGCTTCTCCCGCAGCCGTCCGAGGCGCGGCATCAACCAGCGACTGGTGAAGGTCGGCGGCGCATTGATGTGCAGGCGATTGGCGTGGGATTTCTGCTGAATACTGCGCACCGTCAGCTCGATTTTGTCGAAGGATTGATGCAGCGCCCGCAGCAAAACCCGGCCGGCGCTGGTCAGTTCGAGGTGATGATGCCGACGCTCCAGCAGGTTCTCGCCGAGCTGTTCTTCGAGCTGACGCACTTGGCGGCTGACCGCACTTTGGGTGACATTAAGCAACTCCGCCGCCCGGGTAAAGCTGCCGGTGCTGCCAGCCACTTCGAAGGCTTTGAGCGCATTGAGCGCGGGCATTTTGCGTTTCATGAACAGTACTCGCGCAGGGGCTGACGAGTGCCAAGCATCCCACGGCTTGTGGGAAATTTCCTGAGTAACATGCATTTTTGTGTTGTGCGGTGCGATTTCGATGCGGTCGCCCCACCCTGTCAACACCGCGAATCTTCGCCTGCCCCGAAAAGCCCGGAATCAGCGAAATCGAACTGGGGTCGCACCTGCACCGACGTGGTCGGGCGTTTCGGCTACTACACGGACTTTTCGCGAACCTTCCTTCGGCGAACAAGCCGCCACTGCCGAACAACAGGAGCTTTACAAGCTGGCTTACGAGCAAGTGCAGACCAACTTGGAAATGCTCAAGGTTTCCGACTACCCGTTCAATCCACGCCTGATGCCGCGTTGCATTGCCCCGAACGGCGCCGTTACCTCTTCGACACCGTCCGTTTCCCCCTTGTTTCCACCTGGAACAAGGGGCATTTGTGGCCACCGCACAGTGTTTCGTACCCGCGCTTTCATCCGTCCGGCCTGTCTAGCTCAAGCGGCAGCCTCCCTTACGGTCAGTAACATGCGTTTATCGAACGTTTAAGCGTTGAATTTATCGTTTGTCGATCTTCGCCCAGATGACAAAACTGCGGGCATCTCTAATAAAAACAACATGAGAGCAGCCCTATGTCCTACCCCGCCTCCGTCCTCCTGATTTCGTTGCGCCTCGTTCTGCTGCCGGCTTCACGCCCGGCACGCCTGCGCCTTCGCGGTGCTTGCCACTGACAGTTTCGGTTCATCGAAAACCGACCGCGTCTGCCGCTCGCCCCCTCTGCGGCCAGTCGAAAAACGCACTTTTGCACGTTATCGGAGAGGCAT
Source organism: Pseudomonas sp. 10S5 (assembly GCF_035019745.1). Taxonomy (NCBI): domain Bacteria; kingdom Pseudomonadati; phylum Pseudomonadota; class Gammaproteobacteria; order Pseudomonadales; family Pseudomonadaceae; genus Pseudomonas; species Pseudomonas sp. 10S5. The sequence goes on along the minus strand of NZ_JASJVL010000003.1, from coordinate 335,327 downwards.
ATGAAAGACTTAATGACACTGGACGGCGCCCTGCCGCATCCAGCGGTAAACGACCTGTGCACCCAAGTCAAAAAGGGCGAGGTCAATCGTCGCCAGTTCCTGCGCACTGCCGCGCTGCTGGGCATCACTGTCGCCAGCGCCAGCACCTTTCTCGGCTCCGCGCTGCTCGGTAATTCAGCCCACGCCGCCGATGCGGTGACGCCGCGCCAGGGCGGTAGCCTGCGGTTTGCCTGCGCCATCCAGGAAATCCAGGACCCTATGCTGATCACCTGGATCGAAGCGTCGAACCTGCTGCGCAACTCCCTGGAATTCCTGACCTGGGTCGATGCCGATAACATCACTCACCCGTACCTGGCCGAGAGCTGGAGCCCGTCCGCAGACCTCAAGATATGGACCTTCAACTTGCGCCAGGACGTGAAGTGGAGCAACGGCGACAGCTTCAACGTCGAGGACGTGCAGCACAACATCGAGCGCTGGATTGCCGCCGATTCCAAGTCGGTCAACCGCACCGCGTTCCAGAACATCACTGCCTTCGAAAAAGTCGGCGACTTCCAGTTCCGTCTGGTGTTGAAGCGGCCGATGCTGGCGATCCCGGAGATGCTCAACGCCTTCACTTGCGCCATCGTTCACCGTAGCTTCAAGGCAGGTGACGATTGGGCGAAAAATCCGCTGGGCACCGGGCCGTTCAAACTGGTGTCGTTTGCGGTCAACAAGCAGGCGACCTTCGCCAAGCGTGCCGATTACTGGCGCAAATCGGCCAACCTCGACGAGTTGCGCTACGTCGACATGGGCACCGACATCTCCACCCACCTCGCCGCATTGCAGGCCGGGCAAGTGGACGTGTTGTACCGGGTGACCGTGGCCGAGCTCGACCTGGCCAAACGCTTGCCGGGCGCGCAGTTGCTGACCTGTAAATCGGCGCAAACCATCGTGATGCGCATGGCTTGCGACCAGAAGCCATTCGATGACGTGCGGATTCGCAAAGCGGTGGTGCTCTGCGCCGACAACGCTCAGATGCTCAAAATCGCCTATCGCGGCATGGGCACCCTGGGCGAAGACCACCATGTTGCCCCGTCGCACCCAGAATACTTTCCGCTGCCTAAACGCGCTCGTGACGTGGCTGGAGCGAAAAAACTCCTCGCTGAAGCCGGTCATACGAACGGTATCGACATCGACCTGATCGTCGGCAACACCCAGGGTCGCTACGAACAGGATTGCGCACAGATCCTGCAGCAAAACTGCGCCGAGGCCGGCATCCGCATCAACCTTAAGGTGATCCCGGCCACTCAATACTGGCCGATCTGGGACAAAGCCGCGTTCAGCCTGACCTACTGGGCGCATCGCCCGCTCGGCGTGATGTCGCTGGAACTGGCCTACCGCAGCGGCGCAGCCTGGAACGAAAGCCATTTCAGCGACCCGGCGTTCGACGCCGCGCTGGATAAAGCCATGGGCATCATCGACCCGCAACAACGGGCGGTGGCGATGCAAAGCGTCGAGCAGATCCTGCAAGACGCCTGCGTCATGGTCCAGCCGTTCTGGGGCGACAAGTTCACTGCCGCGAGCAAGAAGGTCCAGGGGTTTCAGGTTCACCCGTCAGACTTCTACCCAATGGATCAAGTCTGGTTGAGCGCCTGATTCACGCGCCGCCAACGACCCCGCCCACTCAGATGCGGCGGGCCGCTATCTCTTGATTAGCCGGAGCGTGCAAGCATGGCTGAATTTCTATTGCGCAAGATATTGGCGCTGGCGGCAACCTTGCTGTCGGTGTCAGTGATCGTGTTCCTGGCCCTGGAACTAAACATCGAGGACGTCGCGATCAACGTCCTCGGCCCCTACTCCGCCGCCGACCAACGCGCCGCGTGGCTGGTGGAACACGGTTACAACCAACCCTTCGTCTGGCGCTATCTGGTGTGGCTGAAGGATTTCCTCCAAGGCGACTGGGGCACCTCGGTGCACTTTCGGGAGCCGGTGATTGACCTGCTGCTGCCGAACCTCGGGCACACCCTGATCCTTGCGGGCCTGGCGTTGGCGGTGATGGTGCCGGTGGCATTGACACTCGGCATCCTGGCCGGAATTCGTCAGGGCTCGGCAGTGGATCGGTTGGTGTCGTTTCTATCGATCGTCACCACCTCGATCCCGGACTTCGCCAGTGCGGTGTTCGTCTCGGCGATCTTCGTGTTCTGGCTCAACTGGCTGCCGGGCGTGAGCAGCATGAGCGACGGCTTCAACCCAAGGGAACTGGCGTTGCCGCTGATGGTGCTGTGCCTGTTCGGCATAGGTTATCTGGCGCGGATCACTCGGGCCTCGATGGTCGAAGTGATGCAAGCGCCTTACATCCGTACTGCACGCCTCAAAGGCGCGTCCACTTCGCGGATCGTGCTGCGCCATGCGTTGCGCAACGTGCTGATCGCGCCGATCACCGTCATCATGCTGTACATCCCGTGGCTGCTGTCGAACGTGATCGTGGTCGAGGTGTTCTTCGCCTACAAAGGTTTCGGCTCACTGCTATATACCGCTTCGCTGAACCATGACGTCTACCTGATCGAAGCCTGCGCGATGATCAGCGGCATCGTGGTCGGCGCGACCAAAATCTTCTCTGACCTGGCCTACACCTGGCTCAACCCGCGCATAACGTTGCGCAGTCTTGCCGGAGGTGGCGAATGAACTTTCTCAAAGCGTTCAAACATCCCTTGGCATTGCTCGGTTTGCTGCTGGTCGGCGGCTGGGTGCTGATGGCGCTGTTCGCGCCGTGGCTGGCGCCCCACGACCCACTGGAAAGCTTCACCCCGCTGCTGACGCCGATGACTCCGGATAGCGACGGCCTGCGCTTCCTGCTGGGCACCGACATGATGGGTCGGGACATTCTGTCGCGGCTGATCTGGGGCACGCGCACCGTGTTGTTCTGGTCGATTTTGGCGACCCTTACCGCGTTCGGCGTCGGCATCGCAATGGGCCTGTGCGCCGGTTACTTCAATGGCTGGGTCGATGCGCTGCTGTCTTACGTCGCCGACACTGTCCTGTCGTTCCCGGTGCTGGTGTTGTACATCGTGATCATCATCGCCCTCGGCGCCTCAGCGCTGAATATCCTGATTGCAGTGACCTTCACCAGCGCCCCGGCAATCTTCCGGATCATGCGGGCACTGACCATCGACATCCGCTCCCGAGACTACGTGCTCAGTGCCATTACTCAGGGTGAAGGCTCGCTACGAATCATGCTGGTGGAAATCCTGCCCAACTGCGGCGGCCCGCTGATCGTCGATTTCTGCCTGCGCATCGGTTACACCGCAATCATGATCGGCGCCCTTGGCTTCCTCGGCCTCGGGCTGCCACCGCCGACTCCGGACTGGGGCGGCATGATCAACGAAGGCCGCAGCATGGCCATCGCCTTCCCGCACTTGGTGATCTTCCCGTGCATTGCTATCTCCACCCTGATGCTGGGCCTGAGCCTGTTGGCGGACGGTCTGGACGAACACGCCCAGAAAGGCACAAGGAGTTGAGCATGAGTCAACTGCAAGTACTGCGCGTAGAGAACCTCTCCATCGAACTGCCCGCTGGCGCCGACCGTAGCCATGCCGTAAAAGGCATCAGCCTCGACGTACGCAAAGGTGAAATTCTTTGTGTGATCGGCGAGTCCGGCTCCGGTAAATCGGTGCTCTCGGCCGCGATCATGGGCGACTACGCCAAGGGCCTGCGCCACAGCGAAGGGGTGATCGATTTCCTCGGTAACGACATCTGCCGCATGGACGAACACTCCCTGCGCCGGTTGCGCGGCAACCGCATTGCCATGATTTTCCAGGAGCCGATGGCGGCGCTCAACCCGGCGATCCGCATTGGTCAGCAGGTCGAGGAAATTTTCGACATTCACGCGCCGCAGATGCCCGCCATGGAGCGCCGCGAACGCATGCTCGCCCTGCTTGACTCCACCCAATTGCCCGACCCGCCACGGATCGCCAACAGCTTCCCGCATCAACTCTCGGGCGGCCAATGTCAACGAGTGGTGATTGCCATGGCGCTGGCGATGAACCCGGACTTGCTGATTGCCGACGAACCGACTACTGCGCTGGATGTGACCACACAGGCCCAGGTGCTGAAACTGGTCAGCGACCTGCGCGGTCGTGGTCAGCACGGCATTCTGTTCATCACCCACGACTTCGGCGTAGTGGCGCAAATCGCTGACCGCATCGCGGTGATGGAGGGCGGTGTGCTGGTGGAAATCGGTGAGCGCGATCAAGTGCTGAATGCGCCGAAACACCCGTACACCCGCAAGTTGATTGCCGCTGTTCCGGCCCTGCACCCAGAGTTGCACGCACCGTGCGCGGACGGTGAGTTGGCATTGCGCATCGAGCACCTGACCAAAACCTACAACGTCGGTGGCCAGTTGATCCCGGCGCTCAAGGATGTCTCGCTGCAACTGCCACGGGGCAAGACGTTGGCGATTGTTGGCGAGTCTGGCTCGGGCAAAAGCACCCTGGTGAAAGCGGCGATTCGGCTGGTGGAAAGCGACAGCGGACACGTATGGGTCGGTGACACCGATTTCCTCGCGTTGCGCGGTTCTGCGTTGGCGGCCAATCGGCGGCGGATTCAGATGATATTCCAGGACCCTTACGGCTCGCTCAATCCACGGCATCGGGTCGGCGACATCATCGCTCGCGCGGCCCAACTGCGCGGGTTGTCCGCCAAGGATGCGTGGACCGAGGCCGGTGACTTGCTGGAACAGGTCGGGCTCAAACGTGATGCGCTCAAGCGCAAGCCTCGGCAGTTCTCCGGGGGCCAGCGCCAGCGCATCGGCATCGCCCGCGCCCTTGCGATGCGCCCGGAAGTGTTAATCGCCGATGAAAGCGTCTCGGCGCTGGATGTCTCGGTGCAAAAGCAGGTGCTGGAGCTGCTCGCCGAGCTGCAACAACGCCTCAACCTGAGCATTTTGTTCATCACCCACGACCTGCGCGTGGCGGCGCAGATCAGTGACTACATCGCGGTGATGCGCCAGGGCGAAGTGGTGGAATACGGCACGGCGGAACAGGTGTTGTTGCGACCGCAAAATACCTACACCCAGACCTTGCTCGCGGCGGCACCCGGTGCTTCGGCGATCCCGGAGGTGTCTGCCATCGAACCAACGCTGAGGCTGATCCGACCGCAAACCAACTGATTCAACAATCCTTTTCCCAGGTAGCGGCGTTCGCTGCGCCATGGGCTGCTGTTACCAACGATAACTAAAAAAACAGGAGTATTACTGTGCGCACAACTACCCAGATTGCGGTCCGTTCCATCGCTCTCATTCCACTGCTCGGTGCCTTCGCGGCGCCGGCCATGGCGATTCAAATCACTGAAAACCTCGACCTCGGCGGCGCCGTCCGAGCGCGCTGGGACTATGACCCGGATCGCGACATCCAGAAGTTTAACTTCGACACCGCGTTCATCACCGCCAAGTACAACTCCAACACTTGGATCGGCGCGGCCAAGTACCGTTTCTATGGGCGGGCCTACCCTTACCAGTACACGAATAATGTCGGTGACGTGCAGTTCGCCGAATCGGCGTGGGTCGGCTACAAATTCAACCCCGACCAGCAAGTCCAGGTCGGCCTGAACCAGGTGCCGTTCGGTTTGCAGCCGTACTTCGGCAGCACCTTCTACGAAACCCTGGGCAACGTGGTCGGCTTGGAAGACGTGGAACAAATCGGCGCCAAGTACATTCAGCAAAGCGGCGACTGGAACATCCAGGCCGGTTACTACCTGCGCCCGGCGTGGCAAGGCAAAGGCACCAGCAATGGCGATACCTACTCCAGCGTCGTGTCCAAAGCCGACAGTTATGTCACTGACGGCAGCAACAATCAGGAACGCAACACCGTGGTGCTGCGCGTGGCCAAGGTGCTGGACTTGGGGCCATGGAAATCCGAAGTCGGGCTCTCCGGTCTGACCTCCACCCTGGAAAACCGTGATACCGACAACAATGGCCGGCGCAACGCCGTGGCCGTGCACTACATCGGCAAAAACGGCCCGTGGGGCGTACAACTGCAAGCGGCACGCCAGCAAATGTCGCCACGCAACGCCGGCACTGATGAGGTGGTCACTCTCGGCGGTTACGACGGCACTTACAACGTCGCCAGTCGCGGCAATTTGTACGTCGCCGACCTGAGCTACGACGTCGACGGCAAATACCTGTTCGACCAGATCAGCGGCGTGAAGCTGTACGCCAACTACAGCGCCTTCGACAAATCCGCCGACGCGTTCAAGACGTCGCAGCGATTGATCCTGGGAACCTCGTTTTCCTTCAGCAAACTGTGGATCGCGACAGAATGGTTGTACGGCAAGAACGATCCGTACATCGGTGGCAGCAGTTACACCCAAAGCCTGGGGGCCGGGGGTAGTAACCAGTGGGAGAATCAGCTGTACACGAACATTGGGTATTACTTCTGATCCCGATTATTTTGGAGGTTCTCGAGGTCTCTTCGCACGCAAGCCCGCTCCCGCAGGTTTAGCGCATAACCGGTGGGAGCGGACTTGCTCGCGAAAACGTCAGCCCAAACAGCACTTGCATCAGCCTGTGCCAGAGGTGTCAGATACGCCCTACAAAACCCTCAACAAAAACAATAAGCCTGCCCGACGTTTCCCGGCGTCAATATCAGGTCCGGAGTCACCCTTTCATGCGTCAACTGCCTTCGCTCAACATGCTGCGCGTCTTTGAAGAAGTCGCACGGCATCGCAGTTTCAGCCAGGCGGCTTTGGGGTTGAACGTCACCCAAGGCGCGGTCAGCCGTCAGATCAAGCAGCTTGAGGATTATCTCGGTGTGACGCTATTCATCCGCACACCCCGAGGCCTGTCGCTGACCGAAACCGGCCTCGCCCTCTCCCCGCAATTGAGCGATGCGTTCGACCACGTCGAACGCGCCCTGCAAGCGGTGCGTGTGCCCAACCTGCGCCAACACCTGCGCATCGTCGCACCACCGACTTGGGCCACGCGCTGGTTGTCGGCGCACCTGCGCACATTCTGCCAACGCTACCCGGACATCAGCCTCAGCGTGACCCATCAGAACGGCTACGACAGCCTCGCGGAAATCGACTGCCACATTCGTTTCGGCCTCGATGCGGCCAACCATTGCAGCAGTCAGTTGCTGGTGATGGAACGGCACATGGCGGTGGCCAGCCCGGAGTTGTTCGTCAACGGCCAGCCGCCAGATCTGCGACAGTTCCCGCTGCTGCACATCCTGCATAACGGCAAGCGCTTGAAGGTGTGGGAGAACTGGTTGGCGGTGATGGGCCGCGAAGATGTAGAGGCCGGGCAAGGGCTGGAATTCAGCACGCTGGACCAAGTGATTCACACGGCACTGGCCGGTGGTGGATTGGCGGTGATTGACCGGCAGATGATTGAAAAGGAGTTGGCGAATGGCAGCCTGTTGCCGATCACTGCGGTGGAAGTGCTCGGGCCTTATGGGTATTGGCTGGATGTGGCGAATGATAAGCAGGAATTGTCGAAGGTGCGGTTGTTTACGCAGTGGTTGGGGTTGGTCGGTAAGCCGTGAAACACCGACATCCCAATGTGGGATGTCGGTGTTTTTTAGACTGGGGCTGCAACCTTTGTTGTGGCTGTCGCACCGCTCTCCACCGGGCTCTGCGCCTTGCACGCCTGGCTCAGCGTCAGGGATTTGGTCTCCGGCGCCCAGGCCCAGGAAATGATCGCGCCCAGTGCGAGAATCGTCGCCAGGATGCCCATGGTCGGACTCAAGCCAATCCCGGCCACGCTCACCGGCAACAGAAAGGTGCTGACCGCCGAGCCCAGGCGACTCACTGCTGTTGCCAGTCCTATCCCGCTGGCCCGCACTTCGGTCGGGAAACTCTCGGCCGGGAACACGCCCACCAGGTTGCTCACCGCCGACAGCACCAGCGTGAACACGCCGAACACCAGCACCATCAGAAACGCCGCACTGCCCGGCAACGCCGCCAACAAGAACAACGCCACCGCGAGGATGATGAACGAGTTGATCAGGAAGCCCCGGCGCGAGAATTTCACCGTGCACCAGATCCCGATCAACGCGCCGAGGATCAGCAGCATATTCAGCATCAGCTCGGTGCCAAAGCCCTCGGCCAAGCCCATCTTCTGCAGAATCGACGGCAGGAACGTGTAGATCGCAAAGTACGGCATCACGATGCAAACGAAGAACAGGCAGTTGAACGCCGTGCGCTTGCGGTATTCGCGGCTGAACAGCACCGCGTAGCCGGAACGGGTTTCAGTGGAGCGGCTTTCGTCGAGTTCGACGTTATCGCCCAGGTGTTTTTTGACGATCGCCCGTGCTTCGGCGACCCGCCCCTGATTGACCAACCAGCGCGGTGACTCGGGCGTGCCAATCCGCGCGATCAGGATGAACGCTGCCGGGATGGCTGAAGAGGCCAGCATCCAGCGCCAGGCGTCATCGCCGAGGTGGAGCATCGCAGTGCCGACGAAGGTCGCCGCGACATAGCCGAAAGTCCAGATAACGCTGAATGAACCGAGCAACACACCCCGATGTTTTTTTGGCGAGAACTCGGCGAGCATTGCGTGGCCGACGCTGAAGTCGCCGCCCAGTCCGATGCCGATCAGCACCCGGCAGAGAAACAGTTGCATCGCAGTTTCAGCGTAGAACTGCATCATCGAGGCAATGGTGATCAGCACAAAACTGACGAGGAAGATTTTCTGTCGGCCGACCCTGTCGGAGATCCAGCCGAAGAACAGGCTGCCGAGGAACAAGCCAATCAGTGCCGAGGCGCCAATCAAGCCTTGCCAGAATGCATCGAGGTGCATCTGCGGGCTGAGCAGGGTGAAAGCGATACCGATCAGGCCGAGAATGTAGCCGTCGGTGAAGTGCGCGCCGAACGTGAGGCCTGCAATTTTGATATGGAAGCGCCCGATGGGCAGGTCATCGATCTTTATCGGCTGAGCGGACATGTTCGTCTCCAATTGTTGTTATTGACGGAGAAATAAAATCGGTAACGCTCGAACCTATGGGAGTGAGCTCGCTCGCTCCCATAGGGAGTACGGTTGGAGGTTAGAGGCCACCCATCAACAGGTATTTGATTTCCAGGTAGTCCTCCAAGCCATACTTGGAGCCCTCGCGACCCAGGCCGGATTCCTTGATGCCGCCGAAAGGGGCGACTTCCGTGGAGATAATTCCTTCGTTGATCCCGACCATACCGGCCTCCAGGCCTTCGGCCATGCGCCAGACGCGGCCGATATCGCGGCTGTAGAAGTACGCCGACAATCCGTAAGGCGTGTCATTCGCCCGTTGCAACACTTCGGCTTCGTCCTTGAAACGGAAGCACGCGGCCACCGGGCCAAAGGTTTCATCCTGGGCGATCAGCATGTCGCTGTTGGCGTCGGTGAGGATGGTCGGTTCGTAGAACGTGCCGCCCAGCGCATGACGACGACCGCCACACAACAGCGTCGCGCCCTTTTCCAAGGCGTCACTCACGTGCAACTCAACCTTGGCCAACGCCGCGGCGTTGATCAGCGGACCTTGCTCGGTTTCACCGTCCAACGCACTGCCGACGCGCATCGCGGCTACCGCTTCGGCGAGTTTGCCGGTGAAAGCTTCGTAGACGCCGTCCTGGATAAAAAAACGGTTCACGCAGACGCAGGTCTGCCCGGTGTTGCGGAATTTCGAGGCCATCGCGCCTTTGACCGCAGCGTCCAGATCAGCATCGTCGAAGACAATGAACGGCGCGTTGCCGCCCAGTTCCAGCGAGACTTTCTTCAGCGTATCCGCCGCTTGGCGCATCAGCAGTTTGCCGGTACGAGTCGAGCCGGTGAACGAGAGTTTGCGCACGATGCTGGAAGCTTGCAGCGCCCCGCCAATCGCTACGGCGTCACCGGAAATAACGTTGAATACGCCGGGCGGGATCCCCGCCTGCTCGGCCAGCACCGCCAAGGCGAAGGCTGACAACGGCGTCTCCTCCGAAGGTTTGAGAATCATTGTGCAACCTGCCGCTAGCGCCGGACCGACCTTGCGCGTGACCATCGCCAGCGGGAAGTTCCAAGGGGTGATCGCCGCAACCACGCCGATAGCTTCCTTGACCACGATGATCCGCGCATCAGCCTTGTGGCTCGGGATCACGTCGCCGTAAGCGCGCTTGGCTTCTTCGGCGAACCACTCCAGAAAGCTTGCGGCGTAGACCACTTCGCCCATGGCTTCGGCCAGCGGCTTGCCCTGCTCGCGGCTGAGCAAAGTGGCCAGATCTTTCTGGTTGCTCAGCATCAGTTCGCCCCAGCGCTTGAGGCGCTGACTGCGTTCTTTGGCAGTCAGTTTTCGCCAGGTCGGCAAGGCGCGATTGGCCGCAGCGATGGCGAGGTTGGTTTCTTCGGCGCCGGCCTTTTGCACGTCGGCGATCACTTCGCCATTGGCCGGGTTCAATACCGGATAGGTCGCACCACCGCTCGACCATTGGCCGTCGATGAAGTTGCCGTTACGGATCAGCGTGCTCATGCCACAGCCTCGGTCAGAGTAAAGCGTTCCAAACCCGGGCGAGCCGAGCGCAGGATGCGTTTGCCGGCGGTGTAATCGTTGATCACGTCGCACGGGGTATAGTTGCGCTCCAGTTCCTGCAGTTCTTCCCCATCGAGTTTGGTCTCCAGCGCCGCCAGGGCACTGTCAAACTGCGCAGTGGTGTCGGCGCCGACCAGCATGCAATCGACACCCGGATGGTTGGCGACCCAGGCTTGAGCGATCTGCGCATTCGACACCCCACGGGCGCGGGCCACACGCTGCACCGAATGAGCGATCTCGAACGAGGCTTCGTCGCTGTACATTTGCTGCGTGAAGAAGTCGGTCTGGTTGCGCGTCGACTGCACGTCGCCGGTCAGCAAGCCGCGAGCCAATGGGCTGAACACCGAAACGCCGAGGCCCTGATCGCGGCAGAACGGGATCATCTCGCGCTCCTCTTCACGGTAGGCGCAGTTCAATTGCAGCTGCATGTTGATCGGCTTGACCCAGCCATTGCGCTCGCAGGCCATAAGGATCTTCGCCAGTTGCCCGGTGAGCATGGTCGAGACACCGATGTAACGGGCCTTACCGGAACGAACGATATCGTTCATCGCGCTCATGGTTTCTTCAACCGGGGTGTTCACGTCGAAGTAATGCAGCATGAACACATCAACGTAATCCATGCTCAGACGCTTCAGCGAGGCGTCGATGCTGTCCATGATGTGCTTGCGTGAATGGCCGCTGGCGTTGATGCCGTTGCGGGTGCCGTAGCCGACTTTGGTGGTGATCACCAGGTCTTCGCGACGGGCCAGACGCTTGACGATGCGCCCCACCACTTCCTCGCCAACACCAGCGGAATAAAAGTCCGCCAGGTCGATGAAATTCACCCCGTTGTCGAGGGCGTGGGCGACGATCGGCTCGCTTTGCTTTTCATCGAAAATCCACGGTTTCCAGTCCGGAGTGCCCATGTTCATGGTGCCCAGGCACAGGCGGGAGACTTGCAGGCCGGAGTTGCCCAAACGAATGTATTGCATGGCGCAGACCTCAGGCTTTTGGTGTGTAGAAAGGGTTGCTGATGTGATCGACCACATCCGCCAGTTGCGCGGTTTCCGGCTTGCCGGTCAGAGCGGCGCGGATTGCGGTGCGGCAGGCGTTGTAGTTGTTCAGGAAGACCGCATCGAGGTCATCGCAGGCCGGGTTGACCCAGTTAGCGGTCACGATGGCCCACTCGTCTTCGGCTTCCGGCGGCAAGGTTCCGTCCAGCAGTGCTTCCAACACAGCCTTGGCAATACCGGCCTGGGATGCGCCCCACGTAGCGTTGCCGTGCAAGTCGCTGCTGATCGCGGCTTTGTTGACGTAAAGGGTCATCGGCTTGACCGGAATATTGGGCTGGGCGATCACCATAAACGGGCAATGGCCTTGGCTTGGCGACGCCAGGCTATTGGCAAACGCTTGCCCCGCCGGACCGTTGCGCGGGCCGATCAGAATGTTGATGTGCGCGGCGTTCACGCCAGGGCCTTCGAAACCTTCACCGATGTACAGGTCGAGTTCTTTCATGAGTCGTTACTCTTTTTGGATTTTTCGGGTGATCAGAAGCGCACGCGAATCGTAAAGATCGGGTGGCAAACGTCGGGATACGAAAAGTGCAGCACAAGGCTGGCGAGGACGCGGCAGTGAGGCTTAGTCATGATTGCAAACGCTCTTTTTGTTGTTGATGAGCTGTGTTTGCGATTTTTAACACCGGGCGTTGGTGGGGCTATAACCATTAAAAGTCATGGGGGCATGAGTTTCCCTCATATCCAGAACTTCCGTGCGGTACTGGCAGAGTCCAATTATTCGCCAAATAGCCCAGCCTGGTAGACCGCTGCCATGCCTTCGGAGGGATTGTTGATGATGGGCTACGACCTGCGCAGCCTGGTTCCCGGCAGCTATCTGATCCGATGCCGCCCAAGTTCGACTACCAGGCACGCTGGAAGACTTGAGCGACTTTAGACAGGCAAGCTGATGATTAACCTTCCAGCCAGATCGGTCGCAGACCTTAGGAGCGTCTGGAACGGAAGAGAAGGCCAAAGATCATTGGCACAGAGACCACACGCGCGTGCTGGCGTCCGCTCACACGAAGCCGTGACGAATCTACCCAGAGCCAGTAATTTTGTGGGGGGTAAAAACGAACAAAAATAAAAAGGGGTCGCGAGATAAAATCTCGCAACCCCTTGAATTATATGGTCGGGACGGAGTGATTCGAACACTCGACCCCTAGCACCCCATGCTAGTGCGCTACCGGACTGCGCTACGCCCCGACTAGGCGTGAATCTGTTTTCGCATCTGCGAAAGAGGATCAGGAATATAGCCCAAGTCTTTGAATTAATAAAGCATGCAACCGCCAATCACTTGCGAAGAACGCCCAATACATCTTCCAGTTCGGAAATCATCTGACGGATCATTTGTTTGTACTGGGTCGTGTCGTCCTTGGCTTCATTGCTGGACATGCGCAAGCGCGCACCGCCAATGGTGAAGCCTTGGTCGTAAAGCAAGGCGCGGATCTGCCGGATCATCAGTACGTCTTGGCGCTGATAATACCGGCGATTTCCGCGACGCTTGACCGGGTTGAGTTGAGGAAACTCCTGCTCCCAATAACGCAACACATGCGGTTTTACCGCACAGAGCTCGCTGACTTCACCAATAGTGAAGTAGCGTTTGCCTGGAATGGGCGGTAGCTCGTCGTTATGACTTGGTTCCAGCATAAGCCTCAACTCGGGCCTTCAACTTCTGCCCTGGACGAAAGGTGACCACACGGCGAGCCGTAATCGGGATTTCTTCTCCCGTCTTTGGATTTCGACCAGGCCGCTGGCGTTTATCGCGCAGATCAAAGTTGCCAAAACCGGACAATTTGACCTGTTCGTTATCTTCCAATGCGTGCCTGATTTCCTCAAAGAAAAGCTCAACCAGTTCCTTGGCTTCCCGTTTGTTCAGGCCTAGCTCTTCATACAAGCGTTCGGCCATCTCAGCTTTAGTCAGAGCCCCCATACGCTACTTCCTTAACGTGGCGTTTAACCTTTCCTCGAGAGAGGTGAGGATATTATGCGTCGTCGCATTTACCTCATCGTCATTAAGAGTGCGTGATGGATGCTGCCAGGTCAAGCCGACAGCAAGACTTTTTCTATGTGGATCAACACCTTTACCTTGATACACGTCAAATAGCCTGAGGTCTGTAAGCCATTCGCCTGCATTTTCACGGATTACATCCAATACTGCACTCGCTGCGACGTCGCTATCAGCAACGAGGGCGAGATCGCGACGAACTTCCGGGAAGCGTGAAAGCTCTTGGAATTTCGGCAAGCGACCCAAGGCGACTTCGGCCAGGAGCAATTCAAAGACGAACACGGGACGATCAAGACCCAAGGTTTTTGTCAGCTCAGGGTGTAAAGCGCCGATAAACCCGACTTCGCGGCCATCACGTTCGACTCTAGCGGTCTGACCAGGATGCAGCGCAGGGTGCTGACCTGATGTGAAAGTAAACGCGTCAAGGGCACCGGCAAAGCCAAGCACTGCTTCAACATCCGCTTTGACGTCGAAGAAATCAACGGTGTCCCGACCTTGAGCCCAGCCTTCAGGTAGACGGCTGCCGCAGATGACGCCAGCGAGCATAGGTTCTTGCTTCAAACTATCTAATTGGCCGACAAATCGCAGACCGCTTTCGAACATGCGCACGCGGTCTTGCTGACGATTGAGGTTGTGTTGCAACGCCTTGATCAGACCTGGCCATAACGAAGAACGCATGGCAGCCATGTCGACCGAGATCGGGTTGGCCAGCAATAGCGGCTCGACGCCGGGGTTAAACAGTTCGAACCACTTGGGATCGATAAAACTGTATGTAATCGCTTCTTGATAACCGCGTGCCACCAACAAACGACGCAGAAGCGGCAGATCAGCTTGCGCTTCAGCTTTGGCTTGCGGTGCCAAACGCGCTTGCGGGTACCGAACCGGCAGACGGTTGTAACCATATAAGCGGGCCAACTCTTCAATCAGGTCGACTTCCAGGCTGATGTCGAATCGATGACTCGGCACTTCAACGAGCCATTGGCCCACGGTATCGGAGGCCACTTTAAGGCCTAGGCCGACGAGCAAACGCTCGACTTCAACCGGGTCCATTTCCATACCGAGCATCTGGGTGATGCGGTCGGCACGCAGGACAACAGGGTCTATCGATGGCAGGTCTTTCTCGCTGACCGCCTCAATGATCGGGCCTGGCTCGCCGCCAGTGATTTCCAGCAACAGGCCTGTGGCGCGCTCCATTGCCTCGCGGGCCAGTTGCCAGTCAACGCCACGCTCGTAGCGGTGCGAAGCATCGGTGTGCAGCCCGTAGGAACGAGCCTTGCCAGCGACCATGATCGGATCGAAAAACGCAGCTTCCAGGAAGACATCTTTTGTTTTGGCACTGACACCGCTGTGCTCGCCGCCCATGATGCCGGCAATGGCCAAGGCGCGGTCGTGGTCGGCAATGACCAGTGTGTCTGCCCGCAAGCTGACTTCCTGACCATCCAGCAGAACCAGCTTCTCGCCCTCTTCGGCCATTCGCACACGAATGCCACCGTTAATTTCGGCGAGGTCGAATGCGTGCAGCGGTTGACCGAGTTCAAGCATCACGTAGTTGGTGATATCGACGGCGGCATCAATGCTGCGCACGTCGGAACGACGAAGGCGTTCGACCATCCACAGCGGCGTTGGCCGGGACAAATCGACATTACGCACTACGCGCCCTAAATAACGAGGGCAGGCCGCAGTGGCCAATACTTCGACTGGACGCACTTCATCGTGTACAGCAGGCACAACAGCCACTACCGGGCGTTTGACCTCAGCGGCGTATAACGCCCCCACCTCACGTGCCAGACCTGCCACCGACAGGCAATCTCCACGGTTGGGCGTCAGATCAACTTCGATGCTCGCGTCCTCCAGTTGGAGATAGACACGAATGTCCTGCCCCACTGGCGCATCAGCAGGCAGCTCCATCAACCCATCATTACCTTCGCCCACTTGCAGCTCAGACTCGGAACACAGCATGCCGTTGGATTCAACGCCGCGCAGCTTGGCCTTTTTGATGTTGAAGTCGCCGGGCAGCTTAGCCCCAATCATGGCGAACGGAGCTTTCAAGCCAGGGCGCACATTCGGCGCGCCACACACCACTTGAAAGGTTTCGACGCCATTGCTGACTTGGCAAACGCGCAATTTGTCAGCATCCGGGTGCGGCTCGGTGCTCAGCACTTCGCCGACTACCACGCCGGTGAATTCGCCGGCGGCCAACGTAACGCTGTCGACCTCAAGACCGGCCATTGATAGACGCGCGACCAGTTCGTCGCGGGATACTTGCGGGCTTACCCAGCCGCGCAGCCATTGTTCACTGAATTTCATCCTGCTCTCCTGAAAGATTCGTTACGAACGTGCGACCTAGCGAAATTGCGCGAGGAACCGCAAGTCGTTGTCGAAGAACAGACGCAAGTCATTAACGCCGTAACGCAGCATGGCCAAACGCTCTACGCCCATGCCGAATGCAAAGCCCTGGAACTCTTCGGGGTCGATGCCGGACATCCGCAGTACGTTGGGATGGACCATGCCGCAACCCAAGACTTCCAGCCAGCCGGTTTGCTTGCAAACACGGCAGCCTTTGCCGCTGCACATCACACATTGAATATCGACTTCTGCCGACGGTTCAGTAAATGGGAAAAAGGAGGGGCGGAAACGCACCGCCAATTCTTTTTCGAAGAACACACGCAGGAATTCTTCAATGGTGCCTTTCAGGTCGGCGAAATTGATGTCGCGGTCTATCAACAACCCTTCAACCTGATGGAACATCGGCGAGTGAGTTATATCCGAATCACAGCGGTAAACCCGGCCTGGGCAGACGATGCGAATAGGCGGCTTTTGCGTCTCCATGGTTCGCACTTGCACCGGTGAGGTGTGGGTGCGCAACAGCATGTTCGCATTGAAATAAAAGGTGTCATGCATCGCCCTAGCCGGGTGGTGGCCGGGGATGTTGAGCGCCTCGAAATTGTGGTGATCGTCTTCGACTTCCGGACCTTCGGCAATGCCGTAGCCAATATGAGTGAAGAATTGCTCGATCCGTTCTAGCGTTCGGGTAATCGGGTGCAAACCTCCCGAGATTTGTCCACGGCCCGGCAGGGTCACATCAATGCATTCAGCCGCGAGCTTGGCGGTAAGCTCCGCTTGCTCCAACGATGCTTTACGCGCATTGAGAACCTCTGTAACGCGCTCCTTGGCGATGTTGATCAGCGCACCGACTTGCGGACGCTCTTCAGCCGGCAAATTCCCCAGGGTCTTCATCACCTGAGTCAACTCGCCTTTCTTGCCAAGGAACTGAACCCGAATTAGCTCCAGGGCATTAATGTCTTCAGCGTGTTGCACGGCCTCAAGTGCTTGAGAGACCAGCGCATCCAGGTTTTCCATGTACAGACTCCAGATACGAAATAGGGGAAGAGCTTAAAAGGCTCTTCCCCTATTTATGACGTTTAACACTAAGCCCGGAAACCGGGCTCAGTGATTGTCGGGGACTTAGGCCAAAGTGGCTTTAGCTTTCTCGACAATCGCAGCAAACGCAGCTTTTTCGTTCACAGCCAGATCAGCCAGAACCTTACGGTCGATCTCGATGAAGGCTTTTTTCAGACCGGCGATGAAACGGCTGTAAGACAGACCGTTAACACGAGCACCAGCGTTGATACGAGCAATCCACAGAGCGCGGAACTGACGTTTTTTCTGACGACGGTCACGGTAGGCGTATTGGCCTGCCTTGATTACCGCTTGTTTGGCAACACGGAATACGCGTGAACGCGCGCCGTAGTAGCCTTTAGCAAGTTTCAGAATTTTTTTGTGACGTTTACGGGCGACAACGCCACGCTTTACACGAGCCATGAGTTACTTCCTCTATTCTTGACCAGGATTAGCAAAGACGCAGCATGCGCTTCACTTTCGCGACGTCGGACGGATGCAGCAAGCTGCTACCGCGCAATTGACGTTTACGCTTAGTGGACATCTTGGTCAGAATGTGGCTCTTAAAAGCGTGTTTGTGCTTGATGCCATTAGCCGTTTTCAAAAACCGCTTAGCTGCACCACTTTTCGTTTTCATCTTTGGCATGTTCGGTACTCCGCATTCAGTTGATAAACATAACCGTAAGGCCTGCCGTGCCCTGGTGGTTACTTCTTCTTTTTCGGGGCGATGACCATAATCAGTTGGCGTCCTTCCATCTTAGGATGCTGTTCGACCGAACCGTATTCAAGCAAGTCACCTTCAACCCGCTTCAACAATTCCATCCCCAGCTCCTGGTGGGCCATCTCACGACCACGGAATCTTAACGACACCTTGGCCCTGTCCCCATCACTCAGGAAACGTACCAGGTTGCGCAGTTTTACCTGGTAATCCCCTTCCTCCGTCCCTGGACGAAACTTGATTTCTTTTACCTGGACCTGCTTCTGGTTCTTCTTCGCTGCAGCAACCTGCTTCTTCTTCTCAAAGATCGATTTGCCGTAATCCATCACACGGCAAACTGGAGGTACTGCGTCGGCAGAAATTTCTACCAGATCGAGCTTGGCTTCTTCAGCAATACGAAGCGCTTCATCAATCGAGACGATGCCAATCTGCTCGCCGTCAGCGCCAATTAACCGAACCTCGCGTGCTGAGATATTCTCGTTGATCGGGGCCTTCGGTGCAGCTCGTTTATCTTGTCTCATTTCACGCTTAATAATAATTACTCCGAATCATGGCGACCACGCCGGGAAACCGCTTGAGCGAGAAATTCAGCGAATTGCGCGACCGGCATTGAACCCAGGTCTACGCCTTCACGTGTCCGCACAGCGACAGTTTGCATTTCGACTTCTCGATCTCCAATAACCAAGAGATAAGGAACCTTGAGCAAAGTATGCTCGCGGATTTTAAAGCCGATCTTTTCATTTCTCAAGTCAGACTTGGCACGAAACCCGCTTTCAGACAGAGTTTTTTCTACTTCAAGGGCAAAATCTGCCTGTTTATCAGTGATATTGAGGATCACTGCCTGAGTAGGTGCCAACCAGGCCGGGAAAGCACCTTCGTAATGCTCGATCAAAATGCCGATGAAACGCTCGAAGGAACCGAGAATTGCACGGTGCAACATGACCGGGTGCTTGCGGCTGTTATCTTCCGAAACATACTCGGCACCCAAGCGGATTGGCAGGTTGAAATCGAGCTGCAACGTACCGCATTGCCATACCCTACCTAGACAATCTTTCAACGAAAATTCTATCTTGGGACCATAAAAGGCTCCCTCGCCGGGTTGCAGATCATACGGCAAACCAGCGATGTCGAGTGCGGCAGCCAGTGCTTTTTCTGCACGATCCCACAAATCATCTGAACCTACGCGCTTTTCAGGACGGGTCGACAGCTTGAGTTCGATATCCTTGAAACCGAAATCCGCATAGACATCCAGCGTTAATTTGATGAACGCAGCCGACTCGGCCTGCATTTGCTCTTCAGTACAGAAGATGTGCGCGTCATCCTGAGTAAAACCACGTACCCGCATGATGCCGTGCAAAGCACCTGATGGCTCATTGCGGTGGCATGCGCCAAATTCCGCCAAACGCATCGGCAATTCGCGATAGCTCTTCAGACCTTGATTGAATACCTGCACATGGCACGGGCAGTTCATCGGCTTAATGGCGTAGTCGCGGTTCTCAGACTGCGTGGTAAACATGTTTTCGGCGTAATTGGCCCAGTGACCGGATTTCTCCCAAAGGGAACGATCGACCACCTGGGGAGTTTTAATCTCCAGATAACCGTTTTCCCGCTGCACTTTGCGCATGTACTGCTCAAGCACTTGATAAAGGGTCCAGCCGTTCGGATGCCAAAAAACCATGCCCGGCGCTTCTTCTTGGGTATGGAACAGCCCAAGGCGCTTGCCGATCTTGCGGTGATCGCGCTTTTCAGCTTCTTCAATTCGCAGTATATAAGAAGCCAGTTGCTTTTTATCTGCCCAGGCAGTGCCGTAAATGCGCTGCAACTGTTCGTTCTTCGCATCGCCACGCCAGTAGGCGCCAGACAGCTTGGTCAGCTTGAACGACTTGAGGAAACGTGTATTCGGCACATGCGGGCCGCGACACATATCAACGTATTCTTCGTGGTAATACAGGCCCATGGTCTGTTGCTCGGGCATGTCTTCCACCAGACGCAGCTTATAGTCTTCGTGGCGAGCAGTGAAAACCTCAATCACTTCCGCGCGTGCGGTGACTTTTTTGACTACATCGTAATCTTTTTCAATCAGTTGCAGCATACGCTGCTCAATCGCTGCCAAATCGTCAGGCGTAAAAGGACGCTCGTAAGCGATATCGTAATAGAAGCCATCGTCGATCACGGGCCCAATAACCATTTTGGCCGTTGGGTACAGCTGCTTGACTGCATGCCCTACCAAATGAGCGCAAGAGTGGCGAATGATCTCCAGCCCCTCTTGATCCTTGGGGGTGATGATTTGCAGGCTTACATCGCCTTCAATCAGATCGCTGGCGTCGACCAGTTGGCCGTTGACCTTACCGGCCACGGTGGCTTTAGCCAGGCCCGCACCAATTGAAAGTGCTACCTCGGCTACTGAAACCGGGTGATCGAACGAACGCTGACTACCGTCGGGAAGGGTAATGGTTGGCATGGCGCCTCCTCTCCTAGTGGTGACCCCTACCAAAGGTCACGTGGGTTGGGATGAGCCAGTACAAGATTCGGCGGTATTCCTGCCTCACAGTGGCAGGAGCCCGAAGGCCAACCGTTTAACCGAACCAAAGTGACTGGAGTGAAAAATGGGGATGTAGCCAATAAAGCGATTACAAAGACCAGCTGAGCATTTACCCGCCACTCTTAGATATTCAGCCGCGCATGCTATCACAACATGTCCATAAAGGACGCTTCGATGTAACTCAAATCGCCGAAGACAACTGAAAAAAGTCGTTTACTGAACTAGAGGAGGTAAATCACCCTCAGAGATAGGGTGACGTTGTGACACGCCCCTCTCATCACAAGGAGTATTCAAGCATGCGCGCTTATCGCTTATTCACCCTCGCCGCGTCCCTCGCGATGCTGCTGCCTTTAGCCGCTCACGCCGCTCAAGCCGTTTGGCCAGGTGGTGGACGCGCTCAATTCGTTAATGACTGCGTTGGTATTGCTAGCAAAAATCTCGGCCAGGCCTCAGCTCAGGCGCATTGTGACTGCGGGGCGGATACCGCCGAGAAAAAACTCAGCCCCGCCGAAATGAAGGCACTTGATGACCAAACGGAAACAGGCCGCGCTGCACGTGCGAAGTTGCTGAAAGAAGTCGATACGGCGTGCCCGCGAAAATAGAATATTTAGCGGTCGAAAGGAGCAATACCCGACCGATTTATAGCTTTTTTTCACTTTTTTACAGCGAAAGTGGATTTTTTTAAAGCTGTCTAAATGGGGTAAAAGCCCCGTAGATCGGGGCTTTCAACAGGAATGCCTCCTACCTAAGGTGTATTGCGTGTGTAAACAATGGTGCGAAAACGCTCTACACCCAAACATTTCGACTATGATACCTCGGTGTGCCCAGTTGGCCTGAGCAGCACAGTACTACTGAAAAATTATGTTCTTGGAGATACACCATGTCTAATCGCCAAACCGGCACCGTAAAATGGTTCAACGATGAAAAAGGCTTCGGCTTTATCACTCCTCAGGGTGGCGGTGACGACCTGTTCGTACACTTCAAAGCTATCGAAAGCGACGGTTTCAAAAGTCTGAAAGAAGGCCAGACCGTTTCGTTCGTGGCTGAGAAAGGCCAGAAGGGCATGCAAGCTGCTCAGGTTCGCGGCGAGTAATCTGCCCGAGCCAAGCTCTTGAGTTTGTGAAGAACCCCGTCCACGTGACGGGGTTTTTTATGGGCAAAACAGAAGCGCCCCGCCCAGCGTTAGCCGCAATTGACCCGATTAATTATCGCCAAGTCATCGGTATTGAGATTCAAACGGTCCGAACGGTAATCCAGCGTCACGATGGTATCGGGCTTTAGCAATCGAACGCTCCAGGCCCCTGCCTTGATCCGAGCCTGCTCCAACAGTTCGGGGGATGCTTTCTTGCCGATCGCGAAATTAGCGGCGGCAGCGTTGCAGTTGCTGTGCCCAACCTCAGCTTCCGGTGCCTGAACCGGTTCTGGTTGAGTGCTGCACCCGGCCAGTGCGGCTGCGGCGATGAGACACCCCAACGGTGCGAACTTCCAAGGCATATAACCTCCTTTCTAATAAACGGTTTTCGGTGGGAGTCTGCCTCAGCCGGTTATCCGACGCGCAATCCAATCGTGTCTAAACGTGTTCAATACACATCCACATAATCAAACCTTGGATTAGCCCAATTGTCCTTCAGCGCATTGAATATCTGCATGACCCACACCGCATCGCTGGCGGGGATAGGTCCTACACATCCGGAGCCCGCCGACCATGTTTCGAGGCGGAACAGCAAGCCGTCTATATCGACACCGCCTACCGCCGACGACGAGATATAAGCGCTACCGGTCTTGGTCACGCGCAATTGGTTGTGAACATCATCGTTGCCTGCGGCGATCAGTTGGCGCACGGCATCTAAAGTGAAACTGGCAGGGTTGTTCAGATTAATTTGCACGTCGGCAACCTCATAACTTTTCAATAAGTCTGGCATGAACCTCGCTTCATGCCTAAGTCTGAGTGTCAAATGATGGTCAAGATGCTTTACTGACCCGCTTTAGCGTGCGGTATTGCTGCGAAATAGCTGCGCGAGCCTTTTTTTGGAATCAATGAGATAGAAATGGCAATCGTATCAATCGACGCTGACATCAAGGCCAAATGGCCTCAGGGACAATGCTCGTATAGCCCCGGTAGCGCCGAAGAAATGGCAATTATCGGCATAGACCTGCTGGTTAAAGAACTGGGCACCGAAAGCGCCCAAGTATTTATCAGCCAAGTTTTCGAGAGATACCCGGCGGGACACACTGATGAGTAAAGGTCGCTAGCCAACGACATTTTCGCCGACCGCATTCAGGAAACCAGCTGTGTTACTTCAAACGACCCAGTCGCGTAGTCAGCAGATCAAAAAAACCTTGGGCATCGCCGTTCTCAACCCAGAATACGTTTTTGTCTTGTTTGAGCGTGTCGTACCAGTCAACCACGGTCTGGCCGAACGTAATACCCTCGCGACTGTCGATAGTCAGATTGACTTGCTTACCGGAGAACAGCTCAGGTTTGAGTAAGTAAGCAATCACGCTGGCGTCATGTACCGGCCCACCCGGCAGGCCGTAGTGCACCATGTCCGCTTTGACGTATTCGTTAAGAATATCGCCCACTAATTTGCCCGCCTGATTGTTTAACGCCTCGATCTGCTTAAGCCGCAGCTCGCTGGTGAGAATTTTATGGGTGACGTCCAGCGGGATGTAGGTCAACTTGACGCCGCTGGCCAGCACTATCTGAGCAGCGTGGGGGTCGGCAAACATGTTGAACTCTGCAACCGGCGTGATATTGCCGCCGTTGAAGTGCGCGCCGCCCATGACAATGACCTCTTTAATGCCCTGAGTAATTTCCGGCGCTTGTACCAATGCCAGCGCCAGATTGGTCTCGGGGCCAAGTAACGCCAGGGTAATACTGTGCGGCGGCGCTTTGCTCAGGGTTTCTATCAGATAATCCACCGCATTGCCTTTGGCCAGCCCCACCTTGGGCTCATGCACCGCAACACCAGGCAGGCCTTCTTGACCATGAATGTTCTCAGCGTATATCGGCGTACGCAACAAGGGCTTGGGTGCGCCTGCGTAGACCGGCACTTCTTCGCGCCCTGCCCATTCGCGGGCTAACCGGGCATTGCGTGAAGTTTTATCCAGACGCACATTGCCAGCCACCGTGGTGATCGCCAGTACGTTCAGTTCTTCAGGCGATGCCAATGCCAGAAGCAGCGCCACTAAGTCGTCTGCGCCCGGATCGGTATCGATGATCAGGTTGCGTTTTTCGGCCGCCTGCACAGCGGTAACACTGAGTAAGGACAAAAGCACGACACTCCGAACAAGTTGCTGCAGGTAATAGGTATAGCGTGGCATGTGAAATTCCCTATTCAAACGCGCTAAGCGCTTAACGCCTCGTTAGAAGGTAACGCCTGCGACTAAAGCAATATTGGTATACGGCTGGCATTCACCGGTACGCACGATGGCTCGCGCAGAACGGCTCAGCTTTTTAAGTTCTTCATGACTGACCAAACACTGCTGACCCAAGCCGCCTTGAAGATGCAAACCCTCAACAACGACTAACGCCGGAGGTTGTTTATCCAGCATCTGCTCGGCAATCACATGGCTCTCGACCTGCATTTCTGTCAGAACGATCCGCAACACACTGGCAAAATCGGGAATACCTGGCGTCAGCGCCAGATCGATCAACTCGATGCCCGACGGCACCGGCATTCCGGCGTCGACAATCATCAGGATGTCGCCATGCCCCAACGAAGCGATTACCCGCGACAGAGCGATATTGAGCAGGGGTGTCTTTTTCATGGCAGATAGAAACTCTGGACGTCATTAAAGGTGGGAATGGAGGGTTGTGCTCCCGCCCGCGTGACCGACAACGCGGCAGCAATCTGACCAAACTCGATGGCGTGCGCCTCGCTCTTGCCCTGCGCCAAAGCCGCTGCGAAACCACCAACGAAGGTGTCTCCCGCCGCCGTGGTGTCAACCGGTTGGACCTTGGGCGCTGGAAAATGTTGAAAGCATTGACCGTCAGCAAACAACAATCCCTGAGCCCCAAGAGTGATGATGACCCTTGCAACGCCTGCCTTTAGCAGTGTGCTCGCGGCTTTTTCGGCAGATGTCAGAGAATCCACCGCCAGCCCGCTCAACGCTGCGGCCTCGCTCTCGTTGGGAATCAGATAGTCGATCATCGGAAACCAAGCAGTTGGTAATGGACCTGTGGCTGGAGCCGGATTGAGGATTACGATCTTGCCCAGTTCTCGACCGCGCTTGAGGGTGTAAGCGACGGTATCCATCGGTACTTCAAGCTGACAGATAATCACGTCCGCTTCGGCCAGTTTGGCGTCAAAGGCCGCCATTACCTCGGGGGTCAATCGACCGTTGCCGCCAGCCACGATGACAATCGCGTTCTGACTACTGGCGTCTACCACAATCAGCGCGACGCCACTGGAAATACCGATCGCGGTTGTCACCGCTGTGCAATCGATCTGCTCAGTCACTAGCGCGGCACGCAGTTGTTCGCCATAAGCGTCTTCACCGACGCATCCCACCATCGCAACGTGGGCGCCTAGCCGCGACGCGGCGACCGCTTGATTGGCGCCTTTACCTCCCGGCACAGTGATGAACGATTCACCTGCCAGCGTTTCACCGGCGCGCGGCAAGCGTTCTGCCCGAGTGACCAAGTCCATGTTCAGGCTGCCTACTACCACTACGTTTGCTTGCATGCGTCAGCACTCTTTAATCTGTTTCAGCGGCTATCTGTTCAACGAAAAGCGTCGAAAATTTTGGTTGGCGCAGCTGTGGACTCACGAATAACAATGCTAGGAGCAACGATGCGCTGCTCTACGGCGGTACCGGTTGGCGCTGAGATCCTCCGCAGCAGCATCTGCGCGGCCATTTCACCTAGTTGCAAAATCGATTGTCCGACCGTTGTCAGTGCCGGATAAACGAAGCGGCTCATCTGGATGTCATCGAACCCAATCACTGACAGGTCGCTAGGCACATGGACATTGCGCTCGGCTGCCGCTCGCAACACACCGAAACCAATCATGTCGTTACCCGCAAAAATGGCCGTTGGCGGGTTGTGATCCAACAAGCCAACAGCCGCTTGATATCCGCCCGGACTAGTAAAATCACTTTCCACCACCCATTCATCCGGCACGGCCACCTTAGCCTCAAGCATTGCCCGGCGATAACCAGCAAGGCGCATTTGCGCCACACTAGTCTTCGCAGGCCCACAGATACATGCGATATGCCTATGACCCAACTCTAAAAGATGGCAGGTGGCCAGATACGCCCCCAGTTCATGATCGATTCTTACCAAATCAGCTACAGTGCCTTCCAGATCACGGTCGACCACCACCATCGGCGTGCGCACAGCCAACAATCCTTCGTCCATACCGATACCGCCCCCCACAGAAGAGACGATCAAACCATCGACGCGCTTCTCCAGCAGTACACGCAAGTAACTGCGCTGCTTGTCTGGATTGTCGTCAGCGTTACATAAAATCACGCAAAACCCATTGCGCTCGCAATAGTCTTCGATACCCCGCGCCAGCTCGGCAAAATACGGGTTGCTGCCGTTGGGAATCAACAGGCCAATGGTCGAAGTCGCCTTGGCCTTGAGCGACCGGGCGACGGCGCTGGGCACATAGTCGAGGGTAATGATGGCAGCCTCAACCTTGATCCGCACTTGGTCACTGACTGGGCGGGTTTTGTTCAGAACATGGGATACCGTTGTGTAGGAAATCCCCGCCAGTGCAGCTACATCCTTGATAGTCGACATATCAAGCTTGCCTACGTGCGCGGTTGCTGCGGTAGGTATCAAGCACCACTGCGATGACTATCACCGCGCCGGTAATAATGCGTTTAGTTGGCTCGGTAGCGCCGATTTGCGCTAACCCGGCGGCCAGTACCGAAATAATCAAGACGCCGAAGAAGGTACTGATCACTGATCCACGGCCACCCATCAAACTAGTACCGCCAATGACAACCGCAGCGATCACTTGCAACTCCAAGCCAGAGCCCGCGTTTGGATCGGCGGCTTCCAGACGCGAAATTTGAAACAGCGCCGCAACGCCAGCCAGCAGCCCCATCAGCGAAAACACCAGAATTTTGTAGGGCTTTGGATTGATCCCGGCCAGACGGACCGCTTCTTCGTTGGTGCCGATCCCGATCAGGTAACGACCGAAGACAGTACGAGTCAGCACCGCTTGGGCAATGAAAATGACGACCAGCGCAATGATGAACGAAGGCGATATTCCGAAAGCAATCGGGTTCGACAGCCAGGCGTACGCGTCTCCAATGTACGCGGTGCGCGAGCCGGTCATCTGATAAGCAACGCCACGGGCCATCTCCAGTACACCGAGGGAGACAATAAAAGATGGGATTTTCCAAGCCACTGTGATCGAGCCGGTAACAGTCCCGGCAATGGCGGCGCAGACCATTCCCAGCAGCGCAGCGGGCACAACGCCCCAGCCCCAACCAAGGATAGCGACGCTGACAGCGGACGCTGCCAGGGCTAAGACCGAGCCGATCGACAAGTCGATGCCCCCGATAATCAGGACAAAAGTCATGCCCACCGCCAATACCATCAAGTCCGGAATCTGATTGGCTAGAGTGCTGAATGTTTCGTAAGACAGAAAGTGATCGCTGAGGACGGAAAACAGCACAATCATGACGACTAACGCGCCCGCCAGCCCCAGATAAGTGCCAAGACCGTAGTAATTACCGCTGCGTTTTCCGGGCGATGGCATTGTCTGATTCAAAGGGGGCGTGGTGGTAGAGGTTTTCATGAATGGTTCCTGGGCGCGGCCTCATTGAGCAGCGCATCACGTTTTTGATAGCCGGCAAACGCGGCGGCAAGCAGTTCGTCCTGGGTCCAGGTCTCGCGCTCGAATGTATCGATCAGGCGGCCGGCGGACAACACACCGATACGGTCACAAATCAGCATCAGCTCGCGCAAATCACTGGAGACCACTACCAGCGCCCTGCCCTGACGAGTCAATTCGCCCAGCAGCGCATAAATATCAAACTTGGCGCCGACGTCGATACCGCGTGTAGGCTCATCGAACAGCATCACGCTGCAGTCACGCTCCAACCAACGACCGATAACGACTTTCTGTTGATTGCCGCCCGACAGCTCTGAGACCAATTGAGTGGGACCGGAGCTTCGAATACGCATAGCATCGACCTGACGCTGAGCCAATTGCATTTCATCGCGGCCGTTAACCACGCCACCTTTGGAAATTGACGGCATGTTGCCCAGAGCAATGTTGGCGCTGATCGATTGAGTGAGCAGTAAACCTTCACCCTTGCGGTCTTCGGTAATCAGCGCGATACCTTCTTTAACTGCGTCGACCGGTGAACGAATGGTCACCGGTCGCGAAGGAAACCCTAACGCCAAGGTGCCAGTATCCGCGAGGTCTGCGCCGTAGATCAGCCTTAAAAGCTCCGTGCGACCCGCCCCGATCAATCCGGAGATCCCGAAAATCTCACCACTTTTCACATCGAACGAAACGTCCATCACCTTGTTCGAGCGTCCCAGACCCCTGACCGACAAGGCCACCTCGCCAATATGGCGAGGGCCCAGGTCAATATGCTCTCCCAGCTCGCGTCCAACCATCAACGTGACCAGTTGCTCACTGTTGTAATCAGCCATTGGCTCGACGCAGACCAACTGGCCGTCACGCAATACAGCAATCCGTTGTGCGACACGGGCCAGCTCTTCCAGCCGATGGGAAATATAAATGATCGACACGCCGCGTGCTTGCAGGCGGGTGATCTGTTCAAAGAGCATTTCGACTTCACGCGACGTCAGCATCGCCGTCGGTTCGTCGAGAATCAGTACATGGCAATCGCCAATCAAGTTGCGGGCAATCTCGACCATTTGTTGGTGGCCAATTCCCAGCTCGCTGACCAAGGTGTCTGGATCGATCGCATCCAATCCGACCTGGGCCATGGCCTGAATCGCATCAGCACGCAATTGCTTGCGATTGATCCAGCCGCCACGGCTTGGCAGGTTATCAAGGAACAGGTTTTCCGCCACGGACAACGTCGGCAACAAGTTCAGCTCTTGCATGACCATGCGAACCCCAAGCTGTTCTGCCTGGGTTCTACTGGCGGGCGCGTAAGCTTGACCCTGAAAATGCATCTGCCCGGTAGTCGGCGTTACCAGCCCGCCAATAATTTTCGACAGCGTGCTTTTACCTGCACCATTTTCGCCGGTTAGCGCCAACACTTCACCGCGCATCAGCGTCAGGTTGATGTTGCCGAGTACAGGTTGAGCGTAGGTTTTGCCAACACCACTGACCGATAGAACAGTCGCCTGAGCAGACGCTGACATGGAAATCTCCAGGCGCCCACCGCTATGGCAGGCGCTCTTATTGCAGAAGAACGACTATTGCAGAGTATTACGGCTTAGTAACCAACTCGACGGGCGTTTCAATTCGGTCGCTGGCGCTGTCGGCCTTACCATTTTTGATGATTTTCAAAGCTGCTTCGATACCAAATACAGCTTGCTTGGCAGCGAACTGATCCGCCGTCGCCAGCACCCGGCCGTCTTTGAGCATTGGCTTGATCGCATTGATGTTGTCATAACCGACCACTTGCACTTTGCCAGCCTTGCCCGCCGCGCGCACAGCAGAAACAGCGCCTAATGCCATGCTGTCGTTACCTGCCAACAGTGCCTTCACGTTCGGGTACTCGTTGAGGATGGCCGACGCTACAGCGTTGCCTTTATCGATTTCCCAGTTACCCGACTGCGTGGAGACGATTTTCATCCCCGAAGCGTCCATCGCATCCTTGAAGCCAGCGGTGCGTTGCTGAGCGTTGGTGGTGGTTGATACACCTTCAATAATCCCGACCTCATCGCCTGGCTTCAGCTGTTTGGCCAAGTAGTCACCCACTATACGAGCGCCTTTGCGATTATCAGGCCCTACGAACGGCACACTCATCCCTTTGCTTTTCAGTACTTGCGGGTCGAGTTGGTTGTCGATGTTGATCACCGTAATACCGGCGTCTTGAGCCTTCTTTATGACCGCAACCAACGCTTTAGAGTCGGCGGGCGCGATGACCAGTGCGTTGACTTTCTGCACGATCATTTGGTTGACGATAGAGATCTGCGCAGTGGTGTCGGATTCATCTTTAATACCGTTAGATATCAGGTCGAAATCAGCCGAATGTTGTTTCTGGTAGGCCTTTGCTCCATCTTCCATGGTCAGAAAAAACTCGTTGGCTAATGATTTCATCACCAACGCAACTTTTGGTTTTTCAGGGGTCTGAGCATGGGCGACGGAAAGCGGGAGGATCGCCGAGGCGGCGGTGAGCATGGCGACAGCGAGAAGACGAGCAGCGAATGGCAGCTTCATGGGTTCACTCCGATCTTATGATTATTTTTTGCAGTGTTAGCGAAAGACGCAAACGTTTGCGTGAATGGACTATAGAACGGTGGAACCATTTGTCAACCCTCGCCTCTCGGGTCTTTACAGCGATGCTCTTATTTATTACGCGGGTTCATTGCTGCCCATAAATGTCCTCGCTAGATTAGCTGCATCACCGGTTGCGAAAAACTCCACAGTGAAATACTGTATGAACATACAGCATATCGGAGGATTCCTCGTTGGCAAGATCAACTGCAACAGCACCCAAAGCCCTCAGCGCCTATGAACAGCTTGGGACTAGAGTTCAGAAGATAATCAATTCAACCAACGCGCAAAAATCGAGAACGGCACTAATTATCCGTCAGCCAGAAGAACTGGAAGATGATTGGAATCAACTACTAAGTGAAATAGCCGAGAACGATAACGTCACCCTCGCCTACCGCGATGACGGTGGCGTACAGATTTTCTGGACGGTACCGAAGGAAGATTGAGGCATGCTTTTTAGAGTCATTACTTTATTGGTATTAAGTTTTTCCATTGCCGCCCACGCGGATCCCCCCCACACTTTCAACGAAGCAAAAAAAATTGCCTGGGGGCTTTATGCGCCGCAATCAACCGAGTTTTATTGCGGCTGCAAATACAATGGTCACCGAGTTGATATTGCCGGGTGCGGTTATGTGCCGCGTAAAAATGTCAGCCGTGCCAAGCGTATTGAATGGGAACACATCATGCCTGCCTGGCAGATCGGCCATTTGCGCCAATGCTGGCAAAACGGTGGACGAAAGAACTGCACCAAGAACGATCCGGTCTACCAGAACGCTGAAGCCGATTTGCACAACCTGGTGCCGAGCATTGGTGAGGTCAATGGCGATCGAAGCAACTTCAGTTTTGGCTGGCTTCCCGTCCAATCAGGGCAATACGGTTCTTGCCTGACTCAAGTCGATTTCAAAGCCAAGAAGGTCATGCCTCGACCGTCGATTCGCGGAATGATCGCTCGGACCTATTTTTATATGAGCAAGCAATACGCCCTGCCCCTGTCGAAACAGGATCGTCAACTATACGAAGCCTGGAACAAAACGTATCCGGTGGAGGCTTGGGAAAGTCAGCGCAATCAGCGAGTGGCTTGTGTGATGGGACGAGGTAATGAATTTGTCGGGCCGGTGAATCTGAAATCCTGCGGCTGACCGCCGGAGCGCTCGATCGACGCAAAAAGTCCGCACTTATAAATAAAGTGCGGACTTTTGAAGGAGCCGGATGACACCTTACGATGCGTCGGCTGCATCCTCTTCAGCCTGGATGCGCAGAGAGCGCTGGATCATCAGCTCCGATGCGTAGTCAGCGGCCAATTCTGCTGCGTCAACTGGCTCGACGACGCCACGGCTGATCAAACCGGTCAAGGCCGAGGCTGCAAACATATCCCAAATGTCTTGTTCATCATCAAGCAGTGACATGCGACTTCCTCGTATAAATTGAGACGGCACTGTAACACCGGACGCTGGGAGACGTTGTAAGTCAGCTCCAAAAAAGCAGATCAAATCTTGAGAATGCCACCCGCACCTCTCGGTATTTCCACTCATCGGAAGTTCATTCAATATCGTTCAAATTAGTGCAATTTCTCTACGACCAAGAAGTCGGATAAAAAGGCCCTGTAGAAACGTTTTTTCGAGCGACAGCAACTGCGCCTTAGCTGCTTGAAGTTATCGACATGCCACATTGTGGACGTTAACTGACGGAGGCACATTGATGGACCAGCAAAAGGAATTTGAAATTTATTATGTGTTCAACGCAGAGCAGAGGCACTTTACTCATAACGCCGCCCATTTATGTGAAAGCGAAGCGTTGCACATCGCGACGCTTCACGCGGGGATCGTAAGCGCCTGCAGCCAAATCGCCGCAGGCCCCCTTCGCTTGGCACTCCAGCAAGCCGAAGGATTAGGTGTTACTGAAGTGCAATGGAAGCGCTCATGCTAACAACGTACTAAATGGCCGCATATTCGCCAGTTCCTTCTGGCCACGGGGTCAAAATTTCAAAGCCGGTATCTGTCACCGCGACCATGTGTTCCCACTGAGCAGACAGGGATTGATCGCGGGTCAGTACTGTCCAGCCATCAGGCAATATTTTAGTTCCGGGTTTTCCTGCATTGATCATCGGCTCAATGGTGAACACCATCCCGGTCTTCAGTTTCATTCCCTGCCCGGCACTGCCGTAATGCAGCACCTGCGGGTCCTCATGATAGTTACGACCGATGCCGTGCCCGCAATAGTCGCGAACTACGCTAAAACCTTCGCGGTGCGCAACACTTTGAATGGCATAACCGATATCGCCCAGTGTTGCTCCGGGACGAACGGCGAGAATACCGGCGCGGGTCGCTTCATAGGTGGTTTCTACCAGACGCCGTGCCAACGAGCTGACTTCGCCCACGAAATACATACGGCTGGTATCGCCAAACCAGCCATCCTTGATTACCGCTACATCGATGTTAATGATGTCGCCATCCTTGAGGATGTCTGAAGAGGACGGAATGCCATGGCACACCACCGTATTTGGAGAAATACAGGTGGTTTTTGTAAAGCCGTGGTAGCCGACATTGGCCGGAATGACTTTTAGCTCGTTAATGATGAAGTCGTTGCAAATATCATCCAGCGCTTCGGTGCTGACGCCGGCTTTCACGTGGCGACCAATCATTGCAAGTACGTCTGCGGCCAATCTACCGGCGATTCGCAGCTGAACCAGATCTGCCTCAGTCTTGATGCTGATGCTAGGGCTCATCGCAGCGCTTCCTGAGATTGGCCGCTCTGAGCAGCCAGGTCGAATGGAGTCGTCGATAATACGCTGCCACCCGCGTGTCCGGCACGAATGAGCAGTTGGCAAATATCGCTGTAATTCAATCCAGGATGCAGTTCCGCCATCATCCCGACCTTCATCCAATGTTCGGCTTGTGCATTAATAGAACGACTCAACGCTGCACTAGCAGCTCGCGCATTGGCATGCATTTGTTCTGAGATTTTTACCAGCCCCATTTCTACACCTCGCAATCAATATACGAAGCATATATGGTTCATTTATAAATAATCAACAAGGAGGGAGAAAATTGGGTTGAGCAGGTGATCGGTGACGACATCACATCAGGTTTACGCCATCAATCTGTAAGGCACTCTGACAACGACAAAGCCAGCTGACTAATCGCGTCTTGGTCGACGCCCGTGAGCGCGCGGTAATGCAGGATAACGACCCGTTCAGCCTCAGTCAGGCTTTCGATACGCAGCGGCGTTCGGCGCCCAGACAATAAGTAAAGTACGTCAACGCCTTTGAAACTCAAAGCCGCCAGGTAATCGGATCGCGGTGTACGCTGACCACTTTCGTATTTACCTTGCGCGTTGGCTTCAACGCCGCCGATTGCGGCGAAATCATGTTGAGAGAGCCCTAGCGTCTTGCGCTCTTCTTTCAACCGCGAACCGAGATGATTCATTTGGGTTTACCTAAAGAGGAATATCACTCATAACCATACGCGCACTTTGCTTACGGAGTTGAACAATAAAACGAGTGTCTGACTAAGTTGGAGATCTAAGTTCTCAAATCCCTGAATAGCGCGTGGCAAACAGCTCCACAGGCCTCATGGAAGGGGCCTTATGCCGTTAATTGGCGCATTTATTTCAAAGTTAAATTAATTGGACGGTCTGACCAAAGGGACTATTTGGTTCGTCCTCTTGTAAAAAACAACGAACCAAAAAAAGGCAACGTGGGCGTGTTCTCAATCCAGCCAGTGAGGATCTGAGCCACGTCGCCATTGAAAGCGAGGGCGGGCGCGCGGATTACCACGAGCTACTCGCAGAGGCGCGGTGATCGCCTCTATATGAGGGCAGCGCCGGGGCGAGGGCTGGAAAAAGCAAATTACACGATCACCAATTGGCTATCCAAACAATCAATCAGAGGAGCCTGATCGTCAACAACCTCAGCGCGTTGCTGGCTGAGCAAAAGGCGCGCCCTATTAACATCAAACGTCTGCCCTTTGGTCTTCATCTCGGCAAAAAGTGCACCACTAATACGAAAATGACCGCACTCAGGGCAATCAAGCTCAACCCAATCGCCCCAGGTTTTAATGCGCTGTGCTACGACATTACAAATCAAGCAATTCATCGCCAATCCTTAATTTATGACACCTGAACTGTAGTCTGTATTGACTGAATGTGGTCAGCCTTCAAAGCGACCTCCCATCAAGCTCCGACGCTTTGACCGCAACGGGCTCCAGCGTCGCAAGGTCTACCAACGTGAAATGCCCACTACCATCCGAACGCCAGCCGCCGGTGTCGATATAAAAGACATTACCCAGCCACTGCGCCTTGCGTAAAGGACTGTGTCCAACCAGTAAGGCACGAATATCTGGAATACCCGCAGTATTCATATTCTGAAGACGTTCACGGGACCATTGGCAATGATCTTCGATCTGCTGTTGATCCGCGCCCTGTTCGGGCAATATTTTTCGGAGTCGTTCCCATGTAGGCAGTGGACAATCCGCGTGGACGATTCCAACAAGCCCAGTCGAAGTTTCAACCTCAATGGCAATCGGCATGTCCGCAAAACAAGCCGCAAACTGCCGTTGAAGACTGGGAGAAAGCTTAAGAAACCAAGCGCCTCCGCTAGCGCGATACATTTGATAGTCGATACTTTGCTGCCGCACATGCTGAATGGCCAGTGCCTCATGGTTGCCCTGCACTGCAAAAAACCATGGCTTTGCCAGCCATTCAAGCGACTCCTTACTTTCTGGTCCCCTATCGACAAGATCACCGACGCTAAACAAACGATCCACCGTCGAATCAAAACCAATAAAGTGCAATGCATCGCGCAGCCGACTGAAATGCCCATGAATATCACCGACAGCAAAGTCTCGGCCATCGATATTCCTTTCACAGTGCTGGAATTTGCTCAAAACCTATCTCCTTCCCCACCGAACGCTTTCATCGTGGCACAGACCACCAAGCGTGCGCGAGTTGTGAGGTTTGAACGATTGGTAGGTGACGACAACGTGTATTCCGCGGTTTCGTCGTCTGATGACTCTAATTTCATTATTCATAGCGGTCCTCCATCAGGCCTGGGAGCCAAGCACTAGTCATTGGAGAGGCCACAAGATCTGGCCGTTCGGTATCGTGGACGATTGGTGCTTAACCGCTCTCTTATGAATTATTCCAACGGTAACTGTCAGATAAAATACTAATCGCCCACCACGAGGTGTAGCTTTAACCTCGAATGGATATAGAAAAACTCCTTCGGAGCTCAAATGAATGGTATCGGTACTCGTTTAAAAGAAGAACGCAAACGGCTCGGTCTTTCCCAGACAGAGCTGGGCGTAATCGGCGGGATTGAGCCCAATTCTCAAGGCATGTATGAACGAGGCCAACGCTTCCCCAATGCCACTTACCTTTCGTCAATTGCTGATTCCGGAGTCGACATACTGTATGTCGTCACTGGCGTGAAAAAAGTACAAGCCGCTGATGGGATATCGGCCATAGAAACCAAAGTTTTGCATGAACTGGACGGCTTGCCCAAGGATGTTCAGATGGATATAAAGCAGTTGATAACTACGCTGTTCAAATCTGACTGATGCATAGATCACCGCGTCCGTGACCCCAAAATTATTTCAAATATTAGACCGTGATTGATGATCAGGTGGCTGCCGTGACCCTCGAAGAAATGAACATCCCAGCGGAAATAAAACGCGCCGCCGCCGATATTATCGAAGGTATTGAACAAGCCACAGGAATGCTTGATGCAACAATGGCTGGGGGTATCGCGGAAGGCTTTGTGCTAGGGCTTGCTTGCTTGAAGGCGATAAGTCCTCAACATCTTGATGAGCTTGAGAGGCTATTTGGTCAAGCGACTGGTCGGAAGATGGCCTTGCTGCGGTAGCTGTCCGCGTTCTTCCTCTCAAATAATGCGAGCATTTGCCTTGGACTTTCTCCAGATTCGCGATCACCCGCGACACCTTGCCTCTGGCTAACACTTTCTCGTGCAGGATGTGTCAAGCTCCAGTGTGTCCATCGGAGTCAAGCTGATTACCCTTCCGTGCACGGCGTCATGCCAGGCGCACAACAAAAAGGGGCTCACCTTTCGGTGAACCCCTTTATAGACCGCCCAGCAGAGCGGATTTTGTTTGGTAGGCGCGATTGGACTCGAACCAACGACCCCCACCATGTCAAGGTGGTGCTCTAACCAACTGAGCTACGTGCCTGCTGTGGGTCGGCATTTTACGGAAATATCAATGTGTGTCAACCTCTTTTTGCACGCTAACTCCCTGAATACGCGTATTTTTTTTAACCGCCTCAAAGAAGCTGATTTCATCGCTGGCTGGTGACAGTTTTTCTTCTGAGGTACGATCTGGGCACCCGTAAAAAATATAAAACAGAGGTTGCAGGATGACGAACACTCCTTATCCACAGTCTTATTACGCCGCATCGGCAAACGCCGCGCCTGTGCGTCCTCGCCTGGAGGGAGATGTAGAGACCGATATCTGCATCATTGGCGCCGGGTACACCGGGCTTTCCAGTGCGCTGTTTCTTCTGGAGCATGGTTTCCAGGTTACCGTTTTGGAGGCTGCCAAAGTTGGCTTCGGTGCGTCAGGGCGCAACGGCGGCCAAATTGTTAACAGCTACAGCCGTGACATCGATGTGATCGAACGCACGGTGGGGCCCAAGCAGGCTCAGTTACTCGGGCAGATGGCGTTTGAGGGCGGTGCGATAATTCGCGAGCGGGTGGCCCAGTACCAGATAGATTGCGATCTAAAAGACGGCAGCGTATTTGCGGCAGTCACTGATAAGCAAATGGCGCATCTGAAGGGGCAGCAAAAACTCTGGGAGCGCTACGGGCATACTCAGCTGGAGTTGATGGACAAACGCCGCATCGGTCAAGTTATCGGTAGTGAGCTGTACGTCGGTGGCCTGCTTGATATGAGCGGCGGGCATATCCACCCCCTCAATTTGGCCTTGGGCGAGGCGGCGGCAGTTGAATCCTTGGGGGGTGTCATTCACGAACAATCAGCGGCAATTCGAATCGAACGCGGTCCGCAACCTGCCGTTCATACTGAGCAAGGTAGGGTCCGGGCACGTTTTATCATCGTCGCGGGTAACGCCTATTTGGGCAACCTGGTGCCAGAGTTGGCAGCCAAATCGATGCCTTGCGCAAGTCAGGTGATTACCACCGAGCCCCTAAGCGCCGAGCTGGCCGAGAGTTTATTGCCGCAGGACTACTGCGTTGAAGACTGTAATTATTTGTTGGACTATTACCGCCTCTCCGCCGATAAACGCCTGATTTTCGGCGGTGGTGTCTCGTATGGCGCTCGGGACCCGAGGAACATTGAAGCGATTATCCGGCCCAAGATGTTGAAAGCTTTTGCGCAGCTCAAGGACGTTAAGATTGATTACACATGGACCGGAAACTTCCTGCTGACCCTATCGCGCTTGCCCCAAGTCGGGCGAATCGGCGACAACATTTACTATTCCCAGGGTTGTAGCGGCCACGGGGTGACATACACCCACCTTGCCGGCAAGGTGTTGGCTGAAGCGTTGCGCGGTCAAGCGGAAAGGTTCGATGCCTTTGCTGGATTGCCTCACTATCCGTTTCCAGGCGGGCAATTATTACGCACTCCCCTTACAGCCTTAGGCGCGTTGTATTACTCGCTGCGAGACAAGTTGGGAGTTTAAACCGCACAAAAAACGGCGCTCAGTGCGCCGCTTTCTAAAAGCGGGAAATGACTATTGAGCCTTTAACGCCTTGGTCGCTTCGCCCGCTGCTTGTTCTTGCCCAGCCTGCGATAACGCTTTTGCCGCGTTCAACCAACGTTGCTGATCGACCTGTGCCGGGAGTTGCCGTGGCCCTTGGATCAGCACCGCCCAGTGACCGGCGTCGTTCCAGGCCGATGTGAAGCTGCTGAAACTCATCAACAGTCGACGGTCCATGCCCGCGTGCAGCAATACCGTCTGCTTATTGCGGTTGTAGCCAATTAACAAGGCGTATCGAGGTTTAGACCACCAGGCGGAACCTTCAGTTATACGTAGCATGACCGGGAATCCGGCGGACACTTGAGCCAGTAGCGCGTCTAATTCGCCGTCCAGCGGATACACAACAAAACCATATTCCCGCGCCAGGTTTTGCATGTTGCGCTCAAGGTTGGCCTCACCTCCCGGTAACTGCAGCGGTTTATCCAACAGCCCAGGGGTAATAATTACACCTTGCTGCGACAACATGGCGGCCAGAGTTCCCGGCCCGCTTTGATAGACATTGCCCTTGAAGAAAGGCACCGAGTTAAGCTCGACCCTATCGGGCAACCGCTTCATCGCCGGTGTCACGCCGCTGGCGCAGGCTGTCAAGGACAGCATAAAAACCAATACCAGACTAACGCGACGGGAGGGATTGGCATGAAATTGAGGTAAAACCGGCAAAATGTTCACTCGCTTAAAAACTAGCGCCGGGCAACTCGCGACCCCGCTTGGACACTGATCATAGGATGCTCACTGTCTGGGGTATAGCTCGATTTGCGCCCATTTTCTCCTTGGATAGACCAAATCAGTCATACGCCTAAGACCATTGGTCAACAGACAGAAACATTGCTTGTTCTAGACTGTCGATTAGTTAGACGCAGACCGTCACCACATCGGGGGATGTATGAGCCTGGGAATGACAATCGTAATGCTGGTTGCAGCATGGTTAGCTATCGCATCTGCCATGCTATGGGGGTTGATGCGAGTTTCTCGCCACCATCATCCTCGCGCCAAACCCGCGTCCGTGAAAAAATCCTCCACCGCGACTAGTCATCCCATTACCTCGCATTAGTTCGCGGCCCTGTTCAGTTCACTTCTTTGCTTTACGCGACAGCATGTTCAGACCCTCGATCACCGCCGAGAACATCATGGCGGCATAAATGTAGCCTTTGGGTATGTGCATGCCAAAGCCGTCGGCAATCAACGTCATACCAATCATGATCAAGAAGCCTAAAGCCAGCATCACAATGGTCGGGTTGTCGTTGATGAATTTTGCCAGCGGTTCGGAAGCAACCAGCATCACAACCACCGCAGCGATTACAGCAATCATCATGATCGGTAAATGCTCGGTCATGCCCACAGCGGTGATGATGCTGTCGATGGAAAAAACCATATCCAGTAACAATATTTGCCCAATAGCGGCAGCGAAGCCAAGCGTTACTCCCGGACTGCTGACTGCTTCATCGTCGGTTTTGTGAGCGACGCTGTGGTGGATTTCAGTTGTAGCTTTCCATAGCAAAAACAAGCCGCCCGCAATCAGGATCATGTCTTTCCAAGAAAAAACCTGGCCGAACACCTCAATCACCGGCGCAGTTAGCCGCACGATGTACGCGGCAGTACTGAGCAATGCCAAGCGCAGAATCAACGCCATACTGATCCCGATGCGCCGTGTTCTGGCGCGTTGATGTTCGGGTAATTTGTTGGTCAGAATCGAGATAAAAATCAGGTTATCGATACCTAATACGATTTCCATCACCACCAATGTTGCCAGCGCAATCCAAGCGGTGGGACTAGAAGCCAGTTGTAAAAGATATTCCATGTATGAGAACCCTGATTCAGCCTAAAACATTGATTGAGGTGCCCGGATGCCTCGACTCAAGGCGTAACAACAGCGCGCATTCTAGGAAAAGTGACACATCAGTAAAATTCGTATTTTCACCGCGTATACTTCGGTTTTTACGAATCGGCTATCTCATGCTCAATTACCGACAATTGCATTACTTTTGGGTAGTGGCGAAAACTGGCAGCGTAGTGCGCGCTTCAGAGCAACTGAATCTGACTGCCCAGACGATCAGCGGGCAGATTAGCTTGCTCGAACAGACCTATGGCATGGATTTGTTTCGAAGGGTGGGTCGGCAGTTAGAGTTAACCGAGGCCGGGCGCCTCGCCCTGCCCTACGCCGAACAAATGTTTCAGCTCGGCGGGGAACTGGAAGCCCTACTTCGCGCTCAGCCGGATGAGCAACAGATACTGTTTCGTATAGGTGTTGCAGACGTGGTGCCCAAATCAATCGTGTACCGGCTGATTGCACCCACGATGGAGTTGACAGAGCCCATTCGCATTACTTGCCGCGAAGACACGCTTGATCGTTTGCTGGCTGACTTGGCTATTCAGCGCCTCGACTTGGTCATTTCCGACAGCCCAATGCCTTCGCACCTGGACATTAAAGGCTACAGCCAAAAACTGGGCGAGTGCGGCATCAGTTTTTTCGCAACTAAAGCGCTAGCCGAGCACTATGGCACCGACTTTCCCACATGCTTGCAAGGCGCACCGCTATTGGTGCCAGGACAAGAGACGGTGGTTCGCAGTCGCCTGATGCGCTGGTTCGCCGAGCAAAACATTCGCCCGCGCATTGTGGGTGAGTTCGATGACAGCGCCCTGATGAAAGCCTTCGGCAAATCCGGCAGCGGCATTTTCATCGCACCGAGCGTGATCGCAGACGAGGTTAAGTCTCAATACGGCGTGGAGTTGATTGGCCACACCGACGCGGTGACCGAGTCTTTTTATGCGATTTCCGTTGAGCGCAAAGTGAAACACCCCGGCATTGTCGCCATAACCGAAAGTGCTCGACGCGAGCTATTTACTGCGCCCGGCTAAGCACAGACCGGCACCGGTTTGAAGAACATCATCCACGACGCCAATAGGATCGACACCACGATAATCCCGGCGGCAGCGAACCCCAGACTGCCAAGCCCGAGATGGTCAATCACACGACCGCCGATGATCGCCCCTAAGCCGATACCCAAATTGGCCCCGGCAATATTTAACGACGCTGCAAAGGCTGGCGCCTGGGGCGCGGCCTTCATCAGCCGTACATGGCTGACCAAAAACAACGCTGCTTGAGTAATGCCCCAAACCCCCAAGGCCAAGGCCAGGCCCAGGATTGAATGCATGCTCGGCACAACGGCCACCATGCCAGTGACCATGAATACGCTAAACACCAGACTGGCAATCAACGGGTGATGATCCACCATGCGCCCGCCCAGGGAATTGCCTAGCAGGCCCACAGCGCCGAAGCCCATCAGGCACCAACCCACCACTGTGCCGTTGAAACCGGCCAACCGTTCGAGCATGTCCGCCAAGTAGGTGTACGCCGTGAACATGCCGCTGAACACCAGCACCGACAACAACACATGCCCGAGCATCAATGGACTGCGCAGAATCTTGAACTGAGTCCACAAGGACGCTGGCGCGACGTGTTTATGGGTGACGGGTAGGTAAATCAACAGCAGAAGCGCCTTGGCAAACGCCACCACCGCCAAGATCGCGAATGCGCTGCGCCAGCCAAATGCATCGGAGATCAAAGTGCCTACCGGAATGCCAAACACCGTCGCACAGACGATACCGAACCCGATCTTGGCGATGGCGCGTCCGGCGTATTCCGGGCCAACAATATCGACAGCCGTTTCGCTCGCTAGCGCCCAGAATACCGGTAACCCCAACGCGGGAATCAACCGAGCACAGGCCATAACCCCAATGTTGGGCGCCAGCGCCGCCAGCACGTTCGAAAGGCTGAACATGATCAGAATGATGACGAACAGCCGCTTGCGCTCAAAACGCGAAAAGTAAGCGGTCAGAAAAGGCCCGAAAGCGGCCACAGTGAACGCAAACAACGTTACCAACAGGCCCGCTTGCGAGACACTGACATCCAAATCACGCGCGATGGCAGGCAATAGGCCAACAATGATGAACTCTGTGGTCAGCACGGTAAAACCGGCAGCAGACAACAGCAGAATAGGGAACAACATGAACACTCCAGAACGGCGACACGGATCATTCAGCAGCGAAGATCTGTAGGGTACGCAGGGGAAAACGAATAGTAACAGAGTGTCGCGCGGCTAAAACCGTGCAATAAAAAACCGCTGCATGAATGGCTCAGGCAGCGGTTTGGCGCTAGCGATGCAGCCTGTTCAACGAATCAGTACAAAACCAATCAATACGAACCCATATAGTCGCGCTTGCCGACTTCAACGCCGTTGTGGCGAAGGATCGCGTAGGCCGTGGTGATGTGGAAAAAGAACTGCGGCAGGCCATAACCCAACAGGTAGGTTTGGGCGTCGAAGCGCTTTTCTTTTGGCGTTCCGGGGCGAGTGATGATTTCGCGATCTTCCTGACCGTTAATTTGCTCAGGTTCTATAGTGGCAATGAACGCGAGGGTCTTTGCAATCAAGGCATGCAGCTCGGCAAAGGTTTTTTCCGAGTCGTCAAACTTCGGTGCGTCAATGCCAGCCAGACGAGACGAGACGCCTTTGGCGAAATCCACAGCGATTTGCACTTGGCGAACCAGCTGGAACATATCCGGAAACAAGCGCGCTTGCAGCAGCGCGTCAGGCTCGATGGATTTGGTGGTGACATGCGCGTCAGCCTTGGCCAGAACGTCGCTCAACGCGGAAAGCATTTGCTTGAAAACCGGGATGGAAGTTGCGTACAGGGAGATAGTCATGGCAGGTCCTGGGTTTAAGGTAAGTGATTATAGTCATGGAGGGCCGCGAAGCGGCTTGTCTTTTGTATCGCCGAGCCCCTAGGCTAGTGGCCTTTGAACGCCTAGGGAACGCACCATGTCTACTGAGCCTGTATCCACCGACTCTGCCGATAAGCTGCAACTAAACAGTGCGGAGATCCGCATCCTAGGCTGCCTCATTGAAAAGAAGGCCACTAACCCCGAGACCTATCCCCTCACGCTCAACGCTGTGGTAACCGCTTGTAACCAGAAAACCAGCCGTGAACCGGTAATGAATCTGACCCCGGGCCAAGTCGGCCAAAGCCTTCGAGCCCTTGAAGGTCAAGGGCTGACTCGGTTAGTGATGGGCAGCCGAGCCGACCGCTGGGAGCACCGGGTCGACAGAGCCTTGGAACTGGTACCGGCTCAAGTAACGCTTAGCGGATTATTGTTCTTGCGGGGTCCGCAAACCGTCAATGAACTGATGACACGCAGCAACCGCATGCATGAATTCGAAGACGTGGAACAAGTCGTCCATCAGCTGGAACGCTTGATCGCCCGTGGATTGGCCGTGCTGCTGCCGCGTCAATCCGGCCAGCGAGAAGATCGTTACGTGCATACGCTGGGTGACCCTGATGATATCGACACAATTCTTGCAGCGCGAAGCAACCAGCCTGAACGGTCGGGAGGTGGAAACATTCCTGCTTTCGCAGAACGGTTTGATGAATTGGAAGCGCGGATAGCCGCCTTGGAAGAGCGCTTGTCGAAACTGGAATAACTAAGCGGCTTGTCGACTTCCGATTGCTAACCTCTGTGGGAGCGCGATAATAGCCGTCAGGCACACTTACACAATATTTACTCACGCGTTTCGCAGATTACTACGAAACCACTGTCTTAGAAGTATCCCGTGGCAGTGCTTGAGAGTAATGCAAGCTCGCGACAA
The DNA here is from genome assembly GCF_035019745.1 of Pseudomonas sp. 10S5. Classification (NCBI taxonomy): domain Bacteria; kingdom Pseudomonadati; phylum Pseudomonadota; class Gammaproteobacteria; order Pseudomonadales; family Pseudomonadaceae; genus Pseudomonas; species Pseudomonas sp. 10S5. Next base: position 292,359 of record NZ_JASJVL010000003.1, on the reverse strand, counting down.
CGGGATTGAAAGTCGAGGAATAGTCATGATTCGTCAAATCCCCAAGGTTGCCCTGTTAATAGGTGCCCTCGCTATCGCTACCCAGGCGTCAGCCCATGGTGGTGGTGGTTGGGGTCCGGGTCTTGCGGTAGGCGCAGTTGTTGGTGCTGTAGTGGGTAGCGTCGTCGCCTCTCAACCGCGGACTGTCTATGTCCAACCACAACCGGTTTATGCGCCGCAGCCGGTTTATTACGAAGCTCCACCGCCTCGGGTCTACTACCAACCGGTCGTTATAGAGCGTGGCCCTGGTTATTATCGCCCTGAATATTACAGTCCACCCCGCGGGTATTATGGTCATCCGCATGGTTATTACGGCCGTGGCTACGACCGCGACTAACGGCTCTGTTTCTGACCCCGCCCCTCAAAGGGCGGGGCTTTTTTTGCGTCCAAATTTACTTGATGGAGGTCGTTGCCAAGACAGCGCGTAGACAGGAGTCAGTCATTATTCTAATCGTGCAGTGAATTCTGAACCGGTCAAAAAAGTCACACATTACGGTTCAAGTCAGTGGTTCATTAAGACCAATGATCTTTCACCTTCAATAACAATAAGGACTTCCCATATGCCTACCCAGCACCCCTACCGCGCGGCGGGTTTGTGCACATCGAACAAAGTGTATTGCGCACTCACCGAACTTAAGAGCCTCGAAGGTCACCGCAACGCAAAATTCTTGTCATTGCTTGCACAAAATCTGGTGGAAAAAGGGATCATCAGCGAACACGAAGTCATGAACATGCTCGATCAAGTGGTCGATTGATCGACCTTGCGACGTCTGTTGGTTTAAATGAAAGATGTCTTTACCGTCAATGTTGACTATCAAGAGCGGTGATTATCGCTCCCAGCGATGGCGCCGTAGAGTAGCCCCATAGATTGATGGAGGCACTTATGAACCAGGTCCAAATTATGTCAGTCATTGGCAGCGCAGTACCCGCCTCGCTGAGAGAGCTTGGTTTGCTAGTCTGCTGGTACTTGGTGCAGAACGGTGAGCCCATCTACGGTCCTTTTAAATCACTGACAGCAGCGCAAGCGTTGTCAGCCAAGTTTGAAGCACACCGACTGAGCGCCTGAGAGGTTTGTCGTTCCAAACCGGTTTTCAACGATTACGTTGCCCCCTGTATCGTGCGTTGCTCCGCACATCCCTTACCCGCATCCCTGATGCGGGTTTTTTTTGCGTAAAAAAGCACCCTTATCAGAGCCGCTCCGCCATCGTTGCGTTAACTTGAGTCTTATGCACCAACTTCTGCAAACGCTTGTCCAGGTTCATCAACACCCCACGATCCGCCCGACCACTTTCAAGCTCATCAACCAATTCGTTGACCACTTGCCGCAGTTCGTGAGCAATCACCACGCGGTCATCGTTTAAATCTTGCTTGTGAGACTCAAACAAGCGATGCAAGTAGTCCTGAAGGGTGTGTTGCAGCCGATGCCGATCCGTTGCCCGCAAGTGAACCAAATTGACGTTGATCTTTATTAATAACTCGGTTAATTCGGCGCACAGGTATTGCATCCGACGTGAAAAGCCTATTTCGCGCTCACGCATTTGTATGTGCTCCGTGCCCGCGTGCTGCTTTTTCTGAATCGCCGGGACAGTGATGGCCATCATTAAACCAACAATGAGGCCAATGGCCTGAATCCAGCCAGCCCAGTCAGTGGTTTTTTGAAAAGCGCCAATCCCGAGCAAAAGTACCGCAACCACCGCCGCGACTGTCACCAGTACTACGTAATCCTTGCTGATAAGCCCCTTGGGCATAGCCTGACTCCTGAATCGTTGAGATCACGTTGGTACCAATGGCGAAGGATGCTAATCGCTGCGCTCTTCAGACACCACGGATATTGCTAATCCGTTCGGCAATTGTAGATTTTTCGTCTATAAAAGCGCATAGCTGCTTTTAAGTACTGTTGAACTCACAACACATATCGACAGCGCAAGGAGCTGCTCATAAACTGCAACGGATTTTATTGAAAACCCCGTGCTAAACGGCATATCCATTATTAGTGAGCCTTGCTCGTGAAAATTCGTCATTCTATTCTGAGCCTATTATTTGTATGTACAGGCGCCGCACTCTGCCACAGTGCTTCAGCAAACGAACCCGCTCCATTTGAACGCGATCCATCACAACTTCATCTGGCTTCCGGAAGCGCCATGGTGGTCGACTTGAAAACCAACAAAGTGCTGTTTGCCAACAATCCTGATGTGGTCGTACCTATCGCTTCAGTCACCAAATTGATGACGGCAATGGTAGTGCTTGATGCCAAGCTGCCCATGAATGAAATGATTCCGGTGTCCATTGTCGATACCAAGGAAATGAAAGGTGTGTTTTCTCGCGTCAAACTTGGCAGCGAGCTTGACCGCAAAAACATGCTGTTAATCGCGTTGATGTCATCGGAAAATCGTGCCGCAGCGAGCTTGGCCCACAGCTATCCAGGTGGCTACAACGCCTTTATCATCGCGATGAACGCCAAAGCCAAATCCTTGGGCATGAAGCACACGGTCTATGTAGAGCCTACCGGGTTATCGGTCTATAACGTTTCCACTGCGCGCGACCTCAGCAAGTTAGCACTCGCCGCGCGTCAATATCCGATGTTGAGTGAACTGAGCACTACTCCCGATAAAACCGTCACGTTCCACAAACCGACTTACAGCCTGGTGTTCAACAACACCGATCATCTGATTAAAAAATCCAATTGGGACATTAAACTCACCAAAACCGGGTTCACCAATCAAGCCGGCCACTGCTTAGTGTTGCTGACAACCATGGCCAATCGTCAGGTATCCGTCGTGATTTTGGACGCCTTCGGCAAATACACTCATTTCGCCGACGCGGGCCGTATGCGCAGGTGGATGGAAACGGGCAAAAGCGGTCCGGCCCCTCAGGTTGCGGTACTGTACAAAGACGAAAAAAACCTCAGCATGCAACAGATCGGAATTCAGGCCAAAGAATAGTTGTCTTACCACCTGACTAGCGCTGCCTCTGAAGGTGGGGCGCTACGTACTGCGCACCCGTCTGGCCTTCAGGGCGGTCCTGCATACAGACGTCGGGCATCTATCTTTGAACAGTGGTTACACGGATCAAGCAAAGGATGAACTTTCAAACGGTTTGATTTGTCATCCAACAGCGTCGGAAAATCTACGCTTGGTGGGACTTGGATCGGGCAAAAACTTACACGGTGAGCTACTACTCAGTTACCCACTCTTCGAGGGGTGATGTACTTTTTGTTAATGAATGGAGTTGAAAAACCATGCTCTTCAAATGGTTCCTGGCAACATTGCATCTCTTGGCATATGGGGTTGCACTCGGGGCAGTACTGAGTCGCGGGCGTTCTCTACGGCGCTTGAGCAGGACCAACCCGTCTAAGCTTCGGGACGTATTTGTGGCGGATAATTTCTGGGGTATCGCTGCTGCAACGCTCCTTGTGACGGGAGCTTTACGTGCTTTCGGGGGATTTGAAAAAGGCACGTTCTACTATCTTCACCAACCGTTATTTCATCTGAAAATGGCTGCCTTTGTGGCGATAATCTTGCTGGAAATCGCACCGATGGTGGCGCTGATCAAATGGCGTAACGCGTTTAAAGTGGGCGCGCACATCGATACCCACCGAGCGATGCTCTACTCGAGGATCAGCCACATCCAAGTGGGGCTGATCATTGTTATCCTCGTCGCCGCGTCCGGCATGGCACGTGGGATTTTTATCAGTTAGCCATTGCGGGAGAAAGAGAAGAAAATAGCGACCTTCTCTTCGAGCAGTCCCCTCATGAAAATTTGCGGCATTGAAATCAAAGGCAGCGAAGCGATTTTCGCTGTCGCTATATTGCGCGACAACACCCTCGAACACCTGCCTCTGTCTACCAAAAAAATTGCCCTTGAGGACGATGAAGAGTCATCGAACGTGAAAGCATTTGCAGGGCTGGTCAAAGCGTTCATTCGTGACAATGGCATTGAGCACCTGGCAATCAAGAAGCGCAGCAAAAAAGGCGAATTCGCGGGTGGTCCCACCACGTTCAAAATCGAAGGCATTTTGCAGTTGCTAGATCAGTGCACCGTGACCTTGGTATCACCGCAGACGGTCAGTTCGCAGCATAAGAAACACGACTTCAAGCTCGCTGCGTCGTTGAACAAATACCAGCATGAATCCTACAAAACCGCTTGTTCGGCTTTAATGAAAGCGCCCTGAACGGAAGCCTCCCGTCGTGTTGTGATCTGCCCGAGAAGGCGCCGAACTTTTGACTCCCAGTGACTGCTAAGGCCGCAGGCAAGCAGGTCCTGGAACGCGACGCATCAGACGATCGGTATCTATCCCTCCCCTTGCGCCCCTTGAGGGATATGTCGCGACCTTGTACTGTATATAAAACCAGTATAAGAGCCCATCATGCATCTCATCGAAAAGTTGAGCATCCTTGCTGACGCTGCCAAGTACGATGCTTCTTGTGCCAGCAGCGGCGCGCCCAAGCGCAGTTCGCAGGGCAAGTCCGGGCTCGGAGCCACCAATGGCATGGGCATCTGCCACAGCTATACGCCAGATGGCCGTTGTGTCTCGCTGCTGAAAATCCTGCTAACCAATTTCTGCTTGTACGACTGTCAATACTGCGTCAACCGCCGTTCCAGTGATGTACCCCGTGCTCGTTTCACCCCCGAGGAAGTGGTGACGTTGACCCTGGACTTTTACCGACGCAACTGCGTGAGCGGTTTATTCTTGAGTTCCGGAATAATTCGCTCAGCGGACTACACCATGGAACAGTTGATTCGGGTCGCCAAGTTGCTGCGCGAAGAGCACGAGTTTCGTGGATACATTCACCTGAAGACTATCCCCGACGCCGATCCATTATTGATCGAAGAAGCCGGGCGGTATGCGGATCGGTTAAGCGTCAACATTGAATTACCCACCGATCTGGGCCTTAAGGCCTTGGCACCGGAAAAAGACGTTGAGTCGATTAAGCGCGCCATGCAGACGATCTATACCGGCGAACAAACGGTGCGCAATGAACCGCGCGCACCACGTTTCGCTCCTGCCGGGCAAAGCACGCAGATGATTGTCGGAGCCGATGACACGGACGACAGAACAATCCTGCACAGTGCTGAGTCGCTTTACGGCAACTTCCGCCTGCGTCGCGTTTATTACTCAGCATTCAGTCCAATACCCAACAGCCCTAAGAGCGTGCCGTTGGCCGCCCCACCGCTGATGCGCGAACACCGTTTGTATCAGGCTGACTTTTTGCTACGTGCTTACGGTTTCACCGCCGGCGAACTTTTTCAAGGGCCCGGCGATCTAGCGTTGGACATCGACCCAAAGTTGGCATGGGCGTTGGCTAACCGTGAGGTCTTTCCACTGGACTTGAACCGGGCTGAGCCCGCGATGATCGCGCGCATCCCAGGCATCGGGATTCGCACCACCAAACGCCTGGTAGAGCTTCGTCGCCAGCGTCGCATTCGTTACGAAGACCTCGCCCGCCTGCGCTGTGTGCTGGCCAAAGCCAAGCCCTTTTTTATCACCTGCGATTACCATCCCCGCCAGGCCGATAGCAGCAGCCAGTCGTTGCGTCAGCAATTGCAGGATCGGCCACAACCTCAACAAATGGGCTTGTGGGGATGATCAGCCTCGATTGCGACGATGTGTTCAGCACATGGCGACGGCAAGCCCGCTGGTTGCTCAGCCATCAAATCGATCCCGCCCGCGTCAGTTGGGCGCTGCACAGCGCAGCCGATCTTTTTGCCACCGATGAACCGATTCCTGAGCATCAAGGCCCCTTTCTGGCGCGTATCCCCTTGGCGTTGATCGGGCTCTTGGAAAACGCCGCGCGCTACCGTGGCGAGCAGCGCTGGAGCTTGCTGTATGAAGTTTTATGGCGGGTCAGTCACGGGGATCGAACGGCAATGTTAGCGGGCGATAAATTGGGCAGCGAATTACATCGTCGGATTAAAACAGTTGAGCGAGAAGCGCACCACCTGCATGCATTTTTGCGTTTTGTCGCCGTGCCGTATCAGGTTGATAGGGACGACAATCCCGTAAGTCCGTTATCCATTGAACCCTTTGAACTACCTGAGTACGTTGCTTGGCACGAACCGGCACATGACATCTTGCACAGCGCCAGTACGCATTTTGTCGGTCGAATGGGACAACAGCGCTGGATGATTGCAACGCCACAGGACGGAGTTTATTTCGATGGCCAGCAGTTGATTCGCCACCGATGCTGCCCGCTTGGGTGGCAGCATTTGGCGCAAAACATCGACGATCCCAGCGGCGACTTATGGCTGACGTATTACAGCCATATCTTCAACCCGGCGCGCTTGAATCCTAAAGTCTTGCAGGGGCATCTGCCTGTGCGCTTCTGGAAAAATCTGCCTGAAGGTCACTTAATACCTGCGCTAATCAGCGAGGCTCGTAACGGCAAGCAAAGGGATGGGCAAGCCACTAATATCGCCTCCAAACCCGGGAAAATAATTTCCCTGGCAATCGATAAGTGCATCCCGCGGCAATCCTAGCGACGCATTACAACTTCAAGCGTCGAGCATTTTACGAACTTTATTGAGCAGCTCGCTGAGCTGAAACGGTTTGATGATCATGTCCATCTTCTCGCCAAGAAAACTCTGCCGGTTGACTGCGTTTTCGGCGTAGCCGGTCATGAAGACTACCGGCAATGAGGGGCGCCAGCCACGGGCAATGTTGGCCAACTCTCGCCCGTTCATGTGCGGCAATCCTACGTCGGTCAATAGCAACTCGATCGAACTGTCATTCATGAGCAATGTCAGCGCGCTTTCAATATCACCGACCTGAGTACAACGGTAACCGGTGTCAACCAGTACCTCATTAACAAACATTCGAACTGAGGCAGTATCTTCGACGATAAGAATATGTTCACCGGCGCCTCGCGCGCCTGCGGTCGAGGGCTCCACCGGCATCACGCTTATGTTGATTCCCGCCGGAATCATCAACGTCACCTCAGTGCCACGGCCGGCAATACTGCGAATATTGGCATCGCCGCCCGATTGCCGGGCGAAACCATAAATTGTAGACAGTCCTAGCCCTGTGCCTTCGCCAATCGGTTTGGTCGTGAAAAACGGATCAAACACTTTGTCGATCACACTGTGATCAATACCGACACCATCATCTTTAACCGTCAGCGCTACGTAAGCACCGTCCGCCAACTTCGGATCACCCTGAGCATGTGCGGCAAACGTCGTGATACTGATGTTGCCGCCGTCCGGCAACGCATCCCGGGCATTGATGACCAGGTTCAGCAACGCGCTTTCCAATTGGCTGGCATCGGCTAACGCCACCGCCGACTTCGCTGTCAGCGCCAAGGTCAACGTGATCCGCTTGCCAATGGTGCGTCGAAGCAGATCCTCAAGCGAGCGAACATGCTCGTTAATATCAATTGGACGCGTGTCCAGCGGTTGTTGCCGGGCAAAAGCGAGCAGGCGATGAGTCAGTGCAGCGGCACTCATCGCAGAGGTCAGCGCGGCATCGGCATAGCGCATCACCTTGGCTGGATTAGCTTGCTCAGTTCGACTTATGATCAGTTCCAAGCCGGTGATAATACCCGTGAGCAAATTGTTGAAATCGTGAGCGATACCCCCGGTCAATTTGCCAATGGCATCCATTTTCTGCACTTGCAGCAATTGTGCTTCGGTACGCACACGTTCGGCGACTTCGTAAGCCAATTGCGTGTTGACAGTGTTTAATTGGGCAAGGTGCGACCGCTCGCGCTGGCGATGCTCAGTGACGTCTTCGACAAATACCAGGCTAAGGCCCGGGGCACGATAGGGTGAAATTTGCCATTCTGTCTCCCGCACTTCGCCTTTCACACGCATGCCTAACGTGCCTTTCCAACGCTCACCTGCGGCCAAGCCTTCACAAAGCTCCTGAACAATTGCTATTTGATCGTCGGCAAAGCAGTCAAGAATGCTCGTCTCGGGTGCGTTCTGCTGAATGATCTGGGCGAACGCATGGTTGCATTCGTAGATGTGCAATTGGGCGTCGAGCACCGCAATCGGCGCTGAGACGTTGACAAAAATCTCTCGGAACCGCGCCTCGCTTTCCCGTAGCGCATACTCGGTGTCGCGCACCCGCAGTAAAGTCCGTACCGTCGCTAGCAGCACATCGGGATCAATGGGATGAATCAGATAGGCATCCGCGCCCGCTTCGAGCCCCGTAATGATGTCGCCGGTCTGCACAGATGCGGCCGACACGTGCACCACTGGCAATAGCGCCGTGCGCGGCTCAGAGCGCAGCTGGCGGACGATATCGAATCCACTCATGTCCGGCAGATTGACGTCGAGTATCAATGCATCCGGCGCCTCAGAAGCAATTAGCGCAAGGCCTTCAGTACCGGTCCCAGCCTCAAGCACCACAAAACCATGGCGTTCCATGCGCCGACGCAACGCGTAGCGGGTGGCCGCGTTGTCATCGACGATGAGCAGCTTGATTTCACGTGCCATCGCTTGACTCCAAGGCAACCGCCAATGGGATGATCACAAAGAATGTAGAACCTATGCCCGGCTGGCTTTCCACACCTACATGGCCACCAAGCAGCGCGGCAAACCGCTTGCATAGAGAAAGCCCCAGGCCAGTGCCACGCAAACGCTTTTGCAACGGCGAGTCGAGTTGGGAGAAGTCTTCGAACAGTGCACTGTGAAGTTCAGCAGGAATGCCAATCCCGGTATCGGTGACCGCAAATCGGACCTGCGTCTCGCTTTCCATCCGCGTCGACACCCGCACCTCACCACGCTCAGTGAATTTGAGGGAATTGGAAATGAAGTTACGCAGGATCTGCGCAAGCTTTTTGTCATCGGTATAGAGCCGAGGCATGCCCACCGGCTCCTCAAAAACGAGGTCTACAGAAGTTCTATCTACGATGGGCCGAAACATGCCTCTCAAGGCTGCAAAGAGATCGAGCATGTCGAACCAGGCCGGGGAAATAGTAATGCGCCCGGCCTCAATTTTGGCCAAGTCCAGCAAGTCGTCGACCATGTCACTCAGCTCTCGTGCCGAAGCGCTGACAAACCCGACCTGCTTGTGTTGCTCGGGACTAAGCGGGCCATCAAGCTCGTCTGCCAGCAGGCTGGCAATGCTAAGAATCGAGCCTAACGGGGTTCTGAATTCATGGCTCATGTAAGAGAGGAAACGACTCTTTAGATCCGACGCCTGACGCAAGTCTTGCGCCTGAGTGTCCAGCTCAGCATAAAGGGCGAGCACTCCCTGATTGGTTTCATTCAGTTCGGAACGCAATGCCGTCACTTCAATGCGTAATCGTTGAAGTTCCAGAATCGCTTCATTGTTGTCTATAGGCGTGGTTTCAGACATGAGGGTTCTCCAATGCAACTACCAAAACCGTGATGTCGTCTCGGCCGCGGCAGTAATCGCGGTGTAGCAAAGCCGCAATAATCGCAGGATGACGAAGCATCAAGCCGGGATAATCCCTGAGATTCCAGCGCGACTGCAAGCCATCGCTGTGCATGATCAACAGATGCCCGCTGACATCAGAAAACTCAAACACCTGCGCTTTGCGGTATCGCAGGCCAACGATGCCGGGATGCGATGCCATCCCACGGGATTTTTCCGCACTGACAATACTGGCGCTGATATTACCGATGCCCACAAACCGCAACCTCTGGTCGGCCTGATCGAACTGGGCGACGGCCACGGCGCCACCCCGTGTGCCTTGCATGGCGTGGTGCATATCTTCAAGCGAGAATAATGGGTCAGCCAATGGATTCTGGGCAAAAGAAGACGCACCTGCAAAACCTGCGACTTGAGCGTCCTCACCGTGACCCAGTCCGTCAATAATCAACGCGCTGATGCGTGGCCCTTTAAACGATAACGCCCACACATCCCCACACGCAGAATCGTTATGTAATGAATGCTGACTGACGCCAATACGATAATCTGCAGCCTTGTCCAGACGCCGGAAAAAACGCGCTAACAAGACCGCGCCACGGGAGTCCGAATAAACGTCGAACACATCTGCCTGACGGGAAACAGCGCCAAGGCCAATGCCTTGAGTGCCACCGGTGGAATATCCATCAGCCAGACATGCTTGCAGATCGAAGCCGGGACCGCGATCAATAGCCAGCACCTCTAACCCTTGATGAGGATCTCTGGGTAAGATCCGCAGGTGTAGCTCGCCCCGGCCAGCATGTTTGAGCAGATTGCTAGCCAACTCCGTAACTACCAGGGCAACCCGCCCGGCCTCAGTGGCATCAAAGCCAATCTGCTCAGCGAGTTTCTGTGCGGTACGTCGGGCAAAACCTACCTGGCTGCTGTCTTCCACCAGCAGAACCTCGGTCAAACAACTGCGCAGGTTTAGGTCCATCGGGTAATCGTTACCCGGGTGCCTGCACCCGGCGTAGTGTCCAGCTCGAACTCGTCAACCAAGCGCTTTGCCCCGGTCAACCCCAAGCCCAATCCGTTGCCGGAAGTCCAGCCATCGGTCATAGCCAGCTTGAGGTCGGGGATTCCCGGCCCTTCGTCACGGAATGTTATACGAAGGCCGGTACGCAAGCCGTCCTCCAAAATCTGCCATTCCATGTCCCCACCGCCGCCATGCACCATGGTGTTTCGTGCCAACTCACTCACCGCCGTGACCATTTTGGTCAAGTCGATCAAACGCATTGCGCAATCTTGCGCCAACTTACGCACCAGCTGCCGCGCAAGCACTACGTCCTGTTCGATAACAACCGGCTGAGTGCCGCTGTTGCGTACGATCATTGCGCAAGCACCCGCTCGCGCAGCAACTTCATGCCACGCTCAACGTTAAGCGCTGTGCTGACACCCGGCAGCGTCATGCCCAGTTCGACTAATGTAATAGCCACTGCCGGCTGCATGCCAACCAGAACCGTTTCTGCATCCATGATCCGAGACAATCCGGAAATAGTGCCGATCATTCGGCCGATGAACGAGTCCACCATATCCAGCGCAGAAATATCGATCAGCACGCCACGCGCCGATGTTCGGCTGATTCGTTCGGACAGGTCATCTTGCAGCGTCAGCGCGAGCTGGTCATGCATGTCGACCTGGATGGTGACCAGTAAGAAGTCACCCATTTGAAGGATCGGAATTCGCTCCATCGTTATACCGCCTTGGTAACAGTCACGCCCAGACGTCGCAGCGCCAGTGCCAATGCATCAGCCAGGTTAGCTTTAGTAACCACGCCCTGTAGGTCCAGACCCAAATGGACGATGGTTTGGGCAATTTGCGGACGTACGCCGCTGATGATGCAATCGGCGCCCATCAATCGAATCGCGGTCACGGTTTTCAGCAAATGCTGAGCAACCAAGGTATCAACCGTGGGTACACCGGTGATGTCGATGATGGCGATTTCTGAACCGGTATCAACGATGCGTTGTAGCAGTGACTCCATTACTACCTGTGTGCGCTGGGAATCCAGTGTGCCAATCATCGGAAGGGCGAGCACGCCGTCCCACAATTTCACCACTGGCGTAGAAAGCTCCAGCAGCTCTTCTTGCTGACGCTTGATCACCGCTTCGCGAGACTTCTGAAACGTGCGAATAGTGTGCATGCCTAATGCGTCCAGCAATTCAGATATCTGCCAGAGCTGATCAGCCAACATGGCGGGATCGTCTTTGTACTCACTTTGCAGAACAGCGAATAGCGCACCTTTCAATGAAAAGATGAAACTCGCTGTTTGTTGAGAGTCCTGTCCGAGCAGCGCCCGACTATGAGACAACTTTTCGAGAAACTGACGGGTTTCATCCCAGTCGCCGCCAGCAAGACTCTGCGTGCTGCCTTTCTCCCATACCGCGACAATCAAACGCAAAAACTCCGCCACCTGCTGCTTGAGATCGTCCTCTTTCAAATTGCGTGTAGCGCCGCTCGCTTCAAGCCCGGCGAGCCAGGTAGCAGACAATTGCGATTGGGACTTTTTCATCGCGTCGGTGGTGCGCTGTTGCAATGCCGCCATGTGCTTTAACTCCTGATAGAAAGCGATAGGCCCTTCCAACGACTTCCCATTAACCAACAGGAATCCTGCAAGCCTCTTGGACCGCGTACGCGCCGGGCAATTCAGAAACATAATTACAGCCAATGATGCCCATCATTGTGACAGACGATCAAGGGGCCATGGCGCCCCATGATCAGCCCCCTGTCAAAGAATGGGTTTGCCACCAGTGACGCCAATTCTCGACCCGGAAATGTAACTGGACTCGTTAGAGGCCAGCAACACATACAGAGGCGCCAGCTCTGCCGGTTGGCCAGGACGGCCCAACGGCGTCTGCGATCCGAATGAGGTAATGTCCTCGGAGGTCATGGTCGAGACAATCAGCGGGGTCCAGATTGGGCCGGGGGCCACACTGTTGACTCGAATGCCTTTCTCGCCCAATAGCTCGGCAAGCCCAGCGCTAAAGTTGGCGATGGCGCCTTTGGTGGCAGCATAGGCCAGTAACGTCGGCTTAGGCATGTCGGAATTGACCGAGCTGGTATTTATGATCGAGCTGCCCTCGGCCATGTGTTTGAGCGCGGCCTGAGTGATGCGAAACATGGCGGTGATATTCACATCAAACGTACGCACCCACTCCTCGTCAGGAATTTCCTCCAGGCTTTGGTGGGTCATTTGAAAGGCCGCGTTGTTGACCAAAATATCGATGCGTCCGAAGCGCTCCACCGTCTGATCCACGATGCTCAGGCAATGCGAGCGTTGAGCGAGGTCTCCGGGCATTAGTAAGCACTGCCGACCCGCCTGTTCAATCAGCTGCGCAGTCGCCTTGGCGTCTTCATGTTCATCCAGATAAGAAAGGGCAACGTCAGCGCCTTCGCGGGCAAACGCAATCGCCACCGCTCGGCCAATGCCACTGTCGGCACCGGTAATTAACGCAACTTTGTTGGTCAGTCGTCCTGCACCTATGTAGCTCTCTTCACCACAATCAGGCACTGGATTCATGCGATGTTGATCACCTGGGACATTTTGATGTTGATCGGCAAAAGGTGGGCGTGGGTAAGATTTCATGAATAACTCTCCGATTCAATAAGCGAAAATGGCGCCCACCAAAACGTCGATTTACCGCTAAGACGATTGCGCGAGGCGTGCTTATTTTTCCGACCCGGTGAGTGCTTGCAGGTTCACAGCAAGTGCTTATTGGTGATGTTCGCCAACACACACAGCTCTTGAACACACAGGCGTGTTGAACTTCGGGGGTTACCTAAACCACTGATTCATCACCCGTGGACGTCATGAACCGGTTGGCGTCAGCAAAGCTTGTAGCGCTACCTGAAAAACTAAAGGTACCGCTGTTTTTCACCTCTTCGGCGGCGCGAATAAACGCCCCCATGGCGGCCCGTGCAAGGGAGCTACCAAGGCTTATTCTCTGAACGCCCGCTTGAGCGAGTTCATCGACAGTTAATGCACTACCGCCCAAACTCATCAGCACGTTTACTGGTTTCTCCAATGCAGCGCACACGAGCCGAATCGTTTCCAGATCAGGTAAGCCGGGAGCGAACAAAACATCGGCGCCAGCTTCTTGAAACGCAATTAATCGGCGAAGCGTATCGTCCAGGTCAGGCCGACCACAGATGAAATTTTCAGCACGCGCCACAAATACAAAAGGGAACGGCAGACTTCGTGCGGCCTCAACACCAGCAGCCACGCGCTCTACGGCATGATTGAAATCATAGATACGATGCTTCAAGTTGCCGGTTGCATCTTCGATTGAACCCCCAACAAGCCCTACTTTCGCAGCGGCATGAATGGTGTATGCCACCTCTTCGGGGGAGTCTCCAAACCCATTTTCCAGATCTGCAGTTACCGGCAGGCTCGTTGCTTCGACTATACGCCGGGCATTCTCAAGCACCTCGTCACGCGACAGAGCCCCTTCAGCATCTCTTTTTCCCAAGCTAAAGGCTAAGCCAGCGCTTGTTGTGGCCAACGCCTCGAATCCAAGCGCTGCCAATACCTTAGCGCTACCGGCATCCCAAGGATTGGGAACAATCAACGGCTGCCCTCGGCGATGACAACGTTGAAACGTCAATGCTTTTTCAATAATAGACACGGGCGGTCTCCTCTTCTGCAAGCTGTACCACGGTCGGCTGACCGCATAGCAAACACCCTACTAATGTAGGCAATTTCCTAGTATCTGCGGCATCGCGCTTTTAGGTGTAGGGTCTGCCACCAACCCCCTTGAGAGCGAACTTATTCGTGAAAGCGTCGGTGTATTCAGCCTCCTGTGCGCATGAACACCTGTATTCGCGAACAAATTGACTCCCACCGCAGTGTTTCAAGCAACAAAATATAATTTAAGAATAATAAGTTATGCATTTACTTGGCTATCTGAGCGTCAATTGAGAAATCAATCACGACTTTGCCGAACGCGCCCCGTTTTAAGTGAGCTAACGCTTGCGGCAGTTGGTCGAAGGAATAAGTCCCATCAATTACCGGCTTGAGGCCGTGACTGTCGACCATTCGCACCAAGTCTTCCAACGCACGGCGTGGTCCCACTGCAACAGCGACGATGCAAGCCCTACGGCTCAGAAAAGCCATGACCGAGGTGCGCAACTCTGCGGATTCGAGCAGACCAATAATTGAAACCCGACCCCCGGGAACTACCGCTTGCAACGATCGGCCAAGGTTGTCGCCCCCGGCCATTTCCAGAATGTGATCAGCGCCTCGGCCAGCAGTCAATTCAAGTACAGCGTTCTGCCAATCAGGCCTAGCCATGCGATTAATACCGTGGCTGGCTCCGAGTTTGATTGCCCGAGAGATCTTTTCGTCGCTGCTACTGGTGACAATCACTGTTGCGCCACTGGCCGCTGCCAGCTGTATAGCGAATAACGAAACACCACCGGTGCCTTGGACTAACACCGTCTGCCCAGCGCGCAAATGGCCTAACTCGATGAGCGCCATCCAGGCGGTCAGGGCGGCGATGGGCATTGTACTGGCCTCGGTTGAGGTAAGGCTATTTGGCGCCCGAACGCACCACTCGGCTGGAGTGGCGACGTAGTGCGCGAGCATGCCTTGGATCGGGCCGCCCTGGGTTGGCATCTTGTCCCACGTCTGGGGTGGACCATCGATCCACTGGGTAATATAAGTGGATATGACCCGCTCGCCGACACGAAAGCGAGTCACCCCGTCACCCACCGCAACGACGGTCCCTGACATGTCCGACGCGGGGGTAAACGGGAACACCAGCTCCGCGGTCATGCCGTTTTCGATCACTTCAGTATCGCGATAGTTAAGGGAAACAGCTTCGATTTTTACCACTATTTCCCCGGCTTTAGGCTCCGGTTGTGGTACCGAAACCTGGGCCAGATTATCGAGACCAAATGAGGAAATTTCCCAGCGTTTCATTGAATCAATCATGACGATTACCTCGGTTAGGTTCAGTAGCACCGATGATAAGAGTCGTGAACGTGTAAATTAAGTGGGTGCCACCTCCGCGCTATACGGAGATTGTGTTCCGTAATACATTGCCTCTGTTCCCGTCGGCTAGCTTCCTCTTGAACGCCGTGTCCGCAATCGAGTGAAAATGGATAACCTCAGTACTCTCAACGTTTTCGTTTGTGTTGCTGAAACACGCAGTTTCGTCGCGACCGGACGCGTGCTGGGTGTATCAGCATCCGCTGTCGGCAAAAGCATCGTGCGCCTGGAAGAGCGCTTTGGAGTGCGGCTGTTTAACCGCAGCACCAGAAGCGTCACGTTAACCGAAGACGGCAGACGTTTCCTGGAACGTAGCCGGCGCATTTTGGCCGAAATAGCCGCTGCCGAAGCCGAGTTTTTAAACGCTAATACCGCCCCCAGCGGGCGTTTGAAAATAAGCCTGCCTCTCATCGGCGAACCCTTTTTGCAAGTGCTGGCCAATTTCAAAAAAACCTATCCTGCTGTAGATCTGGATCTGACATTCGATGATCGGCGAGTCGACATAATCGAGGAGGGTTACGACGCAGTGCTGCGCAGTGGTGAGGTTCCCGATTCAGGCCTGACCTCACGTCATCTGGGGGAGTACAAAATGATCCTGGTCGGCTCGCCCGACTATTTTCTGCAACACGGTGCCCCGCAGCACGTCAACGATTTGCTGCAGCATGCCTGCATCCAATTTCGCTTCCCAAACACAGGGAAGCTACAGGTCTGGCCTTTGCGTATAGATCAACAGGAGATTGACCTACAGCTGCCAATCTCAATGGTCTGCAATAACCTCGAAGCCCGACTTAGCTTTGCGGTCCAAGGCATCGGCATCGCCTGTTTGCCTGATTTTGCCATTCGTAAATGGTTGGATTGCGGCAAGTTAGTCCGAATACTTCACGGCTGTTCTGACTCAGGCACATTCAAGATCATGTGGCCCTCGGGCAAGCACCCTGCACTCAAGCTGCGCGTATTCATAGACTTCGTGAAGACGCATCTTTTTCCTGAAGAATCTCGATAATCAAGAATGGCGACTCGTTGTGAACCCAACAGGAAAGTCCCAGGAGTTTCATTTACGATCGTTTATTTGGAGCCTACCGCGTCAGTCAACGCTCTCAGGCAATAGGCAAGGCGCTGACGCGGCTGTTCGAGACCGACGGCAATCTCGCCGTCAATACCATTAAGATCACGCCGACCACCCCGATAAGGGCGTAAACCTCAGAAAACGTCCCGCTGTGGCTCGCCAACAGCCCTGCGCCGTAGTTTCCGAGCATGCCGCCTGTGCCTTGCATAACGTTTGCGATGCCAAAAATAGCGACGGCAGTAGCGGTAGAAGTTGCCAGCTTCGAAACATACGCAGGAATCAGCCCAAAAATTGGGTAGAAAGCGGTAGCAAATAGCACACCCGCAACGAGAGGCCAGTGTCCATGCGGATAGACGACAAAGATCAGCGCCGCTAGCACGACGCAAACATACACCAGCAACATCGCGGTTCGAAGTCCCGCCTTGTCCGAGAGCCAGCCAACAGCCAAGCCAGCGAACATGCCGACCAACCCAATGGTTGCCCAAATTTGCGCCGTGTATTCCACCCCAAAGCCCAACTCGGTACGCAGGTAAGACGAGAGGTAATTTTGAAAGGGAAAAGTGGAAAAGCCGATCAAGAAGTTCATTGACCAAATAGTCAGAACCCATGGCTGCATCAACTCACTTCCTCGGCTGAATAGCTGGACAGAGGAAAGCGCTACAGAGTCCGCCTTTAGACTATCGGTCGATAATTGTTCTCTCCTGAACAAGCCTGCGTCCCTAAATTTTCGATACACCACTAGCGCAATAAACAAACTGATAATACCGACCAATAACCATACAGTCCGCCATTCCCCTCGAGGGGAGTAGATAGGCACAAGCAAACTATTGACGAAAACGCCATAACTGGTGCCACTCGATACAAGCCCCATTGCCATCCCACGGAAGCGATAGTCGACCACCCTCGATATGACATCGACCATCGGCACAAAGACAGTGGCGGCTGTGCCCGCAAGTACCGTCAACAAGGCGCCAATAACCAAAATATTGCTTGAGAGCGGAACCAGCAAAAGGGCTATTGCGCAAATAATGCCGGAGCCCAATATCATCAAGCCACCACCCACTTTAGGTGTCAGCCAGGCAGCCAAAACTGCGCTGATTAAAAACCCGAACTGCCCTGATGCAGTAATCGCCCCCACGTATGAAAAATCGAACCCGAGCGTCGCCTGCATATCAGGTACAAGCTGAGCAAACAGGTAAATTCCGAATCCATAGCTGGCCGCTACGAGACTTGTAAGCAACACCACGATTACAGCGTTGGAGCGCATGGCGGCCATCCGTATGGGAGATAGATTTTTTGTGTAGGCAGCTTCGTTTAGTTAAGCGAAAGGCGACCGACGAGCGCGGCGTTAATCAACTCATCCGCCAACTCCCGGGCTATGAAAAACACGCGGTCATCATTTTCCAGGGCACCTGTTAAAAATGCCCCTTCAAGTAGAAGAAACAGCCGCTGCGCAATCACTTCGGCATTAATGAGCCCGGCGCTTTCAGCGAGCATCTTCAAGTGGCTCCTCACACTTTGCTTGTGCCTGGCGACTGCAAGTCGCACGGGATGACTTCGGTCAGGAAACTCGGCTGAGCAATTGACGTATGCGCAGCCGCGTAAGCCGCCCTTTACCAGCCAGTCGCGATAAAGGTCAAACAGACTAAGCAATTTTTCAGCAGGGTGTGCAATGCCCGCTAAAGTGCTACCTACAGCCGTGTTCCAACGCTCATTGCGCTGCTCAAGGAACGCGACAATCAATTCATCCTTGGAAGAGAAATATGCATAAAGGGTCATTTTGGTCACACCCGCATGCGCTGCGATGGCTGCTATACCCGTCGCATTGATGCCGTCTCTTAAAAAGAGCTCAGACGCTGTCGTTAATAACCGTTGACGAGTAGCGCTTGACCCGGACTTAGCTTGCATAAATTCACCTCCGCCGAAACTATACCGACCGGTAAGTATTCAGTGAGAGCAAAACCGCATTCCGCTTATCTGTTTGCGACGCACAAGTGTCAGCTTTGATAGGGGTAGTTGGTAGCACTCGCCGTTCTGAACATTGCGCGAGGCCACCAAACGCTGCTTACCCGATTTTCACGTTCATGGTTATCTTCGCCGTAAACACCTTGATGCCGCCTTCATCGAATATGTCCACCGGTACAACCTTGTCCCCTGCCGTCGACCAATCGATAGCGCTGCCGTCCGCCACCGCGCGAATATCGGTCTTCGCTTTCGCCAGGTATTCGACGGTCATGCCCTTGGGTATCCAACGGGCTCCGTCCGGAATTGATACGTCAGTCATCGTCCCGCCAGCGAGTTCAGCTGCGTTGCACAGCGCAATAGCATGCACCGTGCCCAAATGGTTGGTGATCTCCTTTCGAAAGGGTGCCGTTACTACCGAATGACCAGGCCGAAGCTCGATGATCTCAGGCGTAATAGAGCTGAAATAAGGGGCCATTGTGCAAGCCATGTTGCTAAATGCAGCAGGGCCAACGCTGTTGTAAAGACTAAGGGTTTGACTCATATCGCACCTCGACGTGGGATTGAAAAAAAACAGAATATTATTCTGCAAAAGAACAATATTCTCCAAAGCTGCTGCCTGTCAATCGGCTGCATTCCCCCACGGCGGTGATCTGCCTTACTATCGCAACCTTTGAATTGGCAAACAAAATGGAAACCGTTGAACTGCTTGACCGCTGTTATCCCGGTAGAAGAGCTGAGCTAAAACGCTCGATTCTCAAAACAGCCCTGTCGCTCTTCAATGAACACGGGATAGAAGCCACGACCATCGACAACCTTCGGGCCGCGTGCGAGACGAGCGTCGGTGCGATCTATCATCACTTTGGCAACAAAGAAGGGGTGATCGCCGCGCTGTTTCTGACCGCTATAGAGGACCAGACCCGCCTGCGTGACAGCTTTCTGGCCGAAGCAAAAACCTCCAGAGAGTGGGTATACGCGCTGGTCTACAGCTACGTCGACTGGGTTGAACGCCAGCCAGACTGGGCAAGATTTCAATATCACGCGCGTCATGCGGTGACCAAGGGTCCGTTCAATGAGCAACTTATGCTGGCCAACAAATCGCGCAACTCAAAACTGTCCGATTGGTTAAAAGATCCACTTCACAGCCGTGAACTTAAAGTACTACCCATGGAATTGGTGCCGTCGTTAATTATTGGTCAGGCAGAAAATTATTGCCGGGCATGGCTGTCCGGGCGCGTAAAACATGGTCCCGTGGCCTACCGGGAACAGCTTGCCGAAGCGGCATGGAGTTCGGTCGGGTTAAATGTTTAATCGACCACTCACCCGCGGATAGTTACACGCCTGGCTCAAGTTTTTGCCTACACCCGGCCCGCAAAGCCCTCGTGGCCTATTCGGTTCAGGATCACATTGGCGACGTCTTCCATGTCCGACGACGTCCCGCCTTTGGCTTCCCAGTAGAGGGTCCGAGACAGACACGTAAACTACTCAAATCATTCCACTGTCTTTGAGGTTGCGCATACTGAGCGCGGGAAGTTCTGTACGGCTATGAAATAGGTGTGACCGATATCACTTCAAAATATTTGAACTTCTTCTTTTTAGCTTCATTCTTCGCCTCTTGCTCCGCGACGAAAGTACTCAATGTGTTCGCGTCATAAATAAAAACCTCTTCCTCCCCTTCGAATTCGCTGGTGACGTGTAGCGTGACCCTAAGCTTTGGCGAGAGTGGTTTAGAAACCGCACGGGACTTAGGAAGCGGTTTTGGTCTGGGCGTTGGCTTTACGACAACCTCCGGCTCGGGCACCATCACCGGCTCGGGTTCGGCAGGGCTCGAAGGGCCGAATAGCGCTTCGCGCATCTCTTCCTCACTCAGTTCTGTACTCATGGACTTCTCGTTACTCAGATAAGAGCCGGGATCTTCAACACGTCGAAGAGATTTTACAAGCCCTGATGGCCTGAAAATGTAAGGAGCTACGTGGATCGGGCATCTTACCGAACCACGTTTACTGTCAGGTGTCCCCCGTAGCGCGCAATGGATGAACCTTATTGCTGGATACCCAGTCGATAGTTGCAACTTGCTGGTTTTGCCGGTAACTCCGTAGACGCTACGGTGGTAACTTGCATGCTTCGATTTCTGGAGAACATCGCGGTGATATCTACTTTAAGCATTGCTAGGCTCAAGGCGTGGGGCGCCCACGGTTTTACCGCAACCGGCGTGGTCACTGCCTTTTTAGCGACGATCGCATTATTTGACAGCCAACCGAAAGCTTGCCTGCTGTGGTTGGGGGTCGCGCTGATAGTGGATGGCCTGGACGGTGCGCTCGCGCGAAAGGTCAATGTTCAATCGGTCTTGCCGAATTTCGATGGATCTATTCTAGATCTGGTTATCGACTACCTGACCTATGTCTTCATCCCGGCATTGTTCATCTATCGCTACATTCCGCTGCCTGCCTACACCCTGCTGCTTGCTGTGTCGATGATCCTGATCTCGTCACTGTTCTGCTTCTGCAACGTAAACATGAAGAGTAAGGACAATTATTTCCAAGGCTTCCCCGCCGCATGGAATGTCGTTGCTCTATGTATTTACATCATCTCCCCACCGCCTTGGTTAACCCTGATCACGGTTATCGGACTTTCACTGTTGACTGTGACCCGGATTAAATTTCTGCACCCGTTCCGCGTCCGCCAGTTCATGCCGATCAACATTGCCGTCACGGCCGTCTGGCTACTGTGCAGCCTGTCGCTGGTGGTAAACCATCCCGCCATTAGCCCAATGGTGATGGGCCTCTGGCTGTTAATGTCGGCCTATTTCCTGGGCATCTGCGCGTGGCGCACACTGGCGGAACGGCTGGATCGATCGCGGGCTTGAAAACGGGGTTTTTCTCTCGCTGAAATCAGCGGATCATTCAGACGCAGGCGCCCGGAACGGCCTTGGCTGATCGAACAAAACAGCTATCCCACTGCTTATACTGCCTTGGCTCTGGCAGCGCTTGGGTGATATCGCGCATGATGGCCGCAGTCAGTCCAAGGGAGAGTTTCATGCGCGCTGTACCGTCCGTTATGCATCTTGTTGTGTTGTCGCTAGGCATGTTGTTCGCTGCCACAGCGATGGCGACCGAAGAATCCCAGTTGGTCGATTCCATCAACGCCTACCGCAGTCAATTACAGCGCTGCGCTGATGGCGTTTCCCACGAACTGCCAGCGCTGACGGCTGATCCGCGGTTGATCCTTCCGGCCGCTGGAACGGCGGACCTCAAACAAGCGATGGCAAGTGCGGCGTACCCCATGGTCCACGTACAGGCCATCACGTTGTCCGGGCCGCGCGACGCACAGGCTGCTCTGCAGATGGTGCAAGAGAGTTTCTGCAAAGTGGTGTTGGACCCACAATACGTTGATATCGGTGTCAGTCGAGAAGGACGTGATTGGCGCATTGTGCTGGCACGTCCACTGCTGACTGCCCGCCTTGGCACATCGCAAGCGGAAGGCCGGAAATTACTCATCCTGCTCAATGCTGCCCGCGCCCAGCCGCGTCATTGCGGTGCCCAATCATTTGCCGCCACGGCGCCGTTGACCTGGAACGCAGTGCTGGCGACAGCGTCAGATACCCATTCCCGAGACATGGCAAACGGCAATTATTTCGATCACAAAGACCGCGATGACCACACGCCGGGTGACCGAGCCGAGCTGGCGGGTTACATGGGCAGTGAAATCGGAGAAAACATCGCAGCTGGGCAAGACACCGGACGCAAAGTGGTGGATGGCTGGCTTTCCAGTCCGGGCCACTGCGCTAACGTGATGAACCCACAGTTTCGCGAGTTGGGCGCAGCGTATGCGGTTGATCCGAAGAGCGATGCGGGGATTTACTGGACGGCGATGCTTGGGGTGCAGTAAATACGGGGACCATGCCGCGTCCTTCCTTTTCTGCCGTACGCCATCATCATTCCCATTGATGAACACCATGGACACAGACACTTTCTGGTTTGACGCCTCACCAGTAACAATGGCGCCATTCAAACCTGACTGGGGCTATGATCATGATCTTCCACGCCATCAATGTCGTGCTTCTCAGCGCCATGACGCTTTACGTCGTTAACTCCGTCTACTCGATGATTGACCTGGTTCGCGCGGCGACGGTTGATACTGATTTCGGAGTGTGAATTACCTCTAAAACTACAACGCCTCCACACGGGAGGCGTTGCAGGTTTTCAGAGACAACAGTTCAACGCAGGTTTCACGCTAAATCGAAGCGGTCCAGGTTCATCACTTTGGTCCAGGCGGCTACGAAGTCCTTAACAAACTTCTCTTGTGCGTCCGCGCTGGCATAGACCTCAGCCAAGGCCCGCAGTTGGGCATGTGAACCGAAAACCAGATCGACACGGGTGCCGGTCCACCTGACTGCGCCGGTTTTGCGGTCACGTCCTTCGAACGTATCCTTGGCATCCGAGACAGCGTTCCACGCAACGCCCATGTCGAGCAAGTTGACGAAGAAGTCGTTGGTCAATGCTTCCGGCCGCTGAGTGAAGACACCGTGCCGAGTCTGTCCGACGTTGGTGTTCAAGACACGCATGCCGCCAACGAGCACCGTCATTTCGGGTGCGGTCAGGGTCAGCAGTTGTGCCTTATCAACCAACAATGCTTCAGCCGAGACGCTGTATTTACCCTTGGTATAGTTACGGAAACCATCAGCGATAGGCTCAAGATAAGCGCAAGACTCCACGTCCGTCTGCTCCTGCGAGGCGTCCATGCGACCTGGCGCAAAAGGCACTGTCAGCGTGTGACCGGCATTCTTCGCGGCTTGTTCGACCCCAACACCACCGGCCAACACAATCAGGTCAGCCAGCGAGATCTTCTTACCCCCAGACTGCGCGCTGTTGAACTCGCCCTGGATACTTTCAAGGGTGTTCAGCACGCTGCTTAATTGCTCCGGTTGGTTGGCCTGCCAATACTTCTGCGGGACGAGACGCAAACGCCCCCCATTGGCACCACCACGCTTGTCAGAACCGCGAAAGGTCGACGCAGCTGCCCATGCAGTCGACACCAGTTGCGAGACAGAAAGGCCTGAAGCCAGAATCTTGCCTTTGAGCGATGCGATCTCGGCTTCAGCCACCAACGCATGATCAACTGCCGGGATAGGGTCTTGCCAAAGCAACGCTTCAGCCGGCATTTCCGGGCCAAGGTATCGTGCGAGCGGACCCATGTCGCGGTGTGTCAGCTTGAACCACGCGCGGGCAAAGGCATCAGTCAACTGCTCTGGATTCTCAAGGAAGCGCCGTGAAATTTTCTCGTAGACCGGGTCGAATCGCAGGGCCAAATCAGAGGTCAGCATGGATGGAGCATGACGCTTGGATGGATCGTGGGCATCTGGAACGGTACCGGCGCCCCCGCCGTTTTTCGGCGTCCATTGATGCGCACCAGCAGGGCTCTTGGTCAATTCCCATTCAAAGCCGAACAGGTTCTCAAGGTACTGATTGCTCCACTTGGTGGGCGTTGACGTCCAAGTCACTTCCAGGCCACTGGTAATCGTGTCAACGCCTTTGCCGGTGCCGAAGCTGTTCTTCCAGCCAAAGCCCTGCGCTTCAATGTCAGCAGCTTCAGGCTCGGCGCCGACGTTGGTTGCAGGCCCTGCACCGTGGGTTTTGCCAAAGGCGTGGCCGCCTGCGATTAGCGCCACCGTCTCTTCGTCATTCATTGCCATGCGACCGAAGGTCTCGCGGATATCCTTCGCTGAAGCGACCGGGTCAGGGTTACCTTCCGGACCTTCCGGGTTCACGTAAATCAACCCCATCTGCACCGCTGCGAGCGGATTTTCAAGGTTACGTCCTTGGCTGTCGGTACGGCTCTCCTCAATGCCATGCTTCTCCGGTTCGGCAACCAGTACCCCTTCACCTGGCTCTTGCATCTGCGTGGTATTGCCATAACGACTGTCGCCGCCCAACCATGTGGTTTCCGAGCCCCAGTAGACATCTTCCTCTGGCTCCCAGACGTCATCACGGCCACCGGAATAACCAAAGGTTTTGAAGTCCATCGACTCCAATGCCACGTTCCCCGTAAGGATGATCAGGTCAGCCCAGGAAATTTTGCGGCCATATTTCTGTTTGATCGGCCAAATCAGCCGACGCGCTTTGTCGAGACTGACGTTATCTGGCCAGCTGTTGAGTGGAGCGAAGCGCTGCTGGCCGGCACCGGCGCCGCCGCGGCCGTCAGCGGTGCGGTAAGTACCGGCGCTGTGCCAAGCCATACGAATAAATAAAGGTCCGTAGTGACCAAAGTCAGCAGGCCACCAGTCTTGAGAGTCAGTCATCAAGACTCTCAAGTCATTCTTCACGGCCGCTAGGTCGAGGCTCTTGAATTCTTCGGCGTAGTTGAAGCCCTCTCCCATGGGGTCAGACAAGGGCGAGTGTTGGTGCAGGATCTTTAAATTGAGTTGATTAGGCCACCAGTCCCTGTTCGTGGTGCCACCACCGGCGGCTTGATTAAATGGGCATTTCGATTCAGTGGACATGTCTGATTTACCTTTGTCGTTTTCATAGGCTTACGAAGCGTTGAGCATCTTCCTATGAGGTTTCAGCGGTCTAGCTTACGCCGACGCTAGGCCTAGACTAGTCGCCTTCTGGGATAGTTCTAATAGAAAAAGCAAAGTCTCTCGATAGGGATTCTCTGTTACGGACTGCCATGCGCCACCGATACTGACTGAATCAGCGCCTTTGCGAATAAATTTGCTCCCTCCAACCATTGGACCAACTATTTTTCAGACATGCCCTGTAAAACAAAAAGTGACGACCATGACTAAAATCGACCTCCCCAACGTGTACCGAGGCTATATCGCCTGCCTGAACGAGCAAAACTGGTCAGCGCTGGAAACCTTTGTGCATGAGGACGTGTACTACAACGATCGCCGTATCGAACTCACCGGCTACCGCGAAATGCTGGAAAGAGACTTCGATCAAATCCCGGACCTGCATTTCAACATCCAGCTGCTGATTGCCGAATCGGACTACATAGCCGCTCGCCTAAACTTCGTGTGTACCCCAAAAGCTCTATTTCTCGGCCTGCCGGTGAACGGAAAGAAAGTGTTCTTCACCGAAAACGTCTTCTACCGATTCAACGGCGAAAAGATCGAACAGGTCTGGTCGGTCATCGACAAAGCGGCTATCGAAGCGCAGCTAGTGGGTAACAACGATTATTCCCGCTGACCTGCGGCGCACTCAATGGATCTGCTAGGCTGCCGAGCCCGACCGCCGACAAAGCCAGGCTCAAACCATGTTCACGTTGCGCGTCATGACCCTAGACGATTACGACTCGGTCATTGACCTCATGCGCGCCACTCCGGGCGTCACCTTCCGCGATGCCGACTCCCATGAATCGACCTCACGCTATCTAGAACGAAACCCCGGAATGAGCTTCATCGCCGAAGACGGGACGGTCCTCTGCGGCTGCATCATGTCCGGCCACGATGGCCGCCGAGGGTACTTACAGCACTTGGTCGTCTCGCCCGAATATCGGCGACAAGGAATCGCCAATGCATTGGTGGACCGCTGCCTTTCCACGCTTGAGGAACACGGAATACTTAAATGCCATCTCGACGTGATCAAGACCAATACGACAGCGGCGGATTATTGGAACAGTCAGGGTTGGCAGTTAAGGACTGATATTGATCGGTATTCGTTTTCGCGCTTGGGGGGTGGGAATGTTTGAGTGGGCTGTTGTTGTTTCGCGTTATAAATGCGCATTGTTATCGACGAACCTAGCTTTCACTTGAAGTGATCTGCATCGCCGCTAGCACATTGTCCGGACAGCAGCCAAAAGCCGCCTCGATGCCTCAGCTTCGACTCTCCCTTCGTCATTGCCTTCACTGAACACTGAACAGGTGGCTGTGCTTGTTCCATTTGAACAGTGATATACCGCAATAACCCCGCCCGGCCCCGCGCCGGTATGCCCGATAAGAGTCTGGCCAGTATTCACGCCGCCAATCATAAGACCGAGACCATAGCCTGGAGTAATCCAGGGCCGTCCTGGCATCGGTCCGCCGAGCACGATTGCATCTAGCATCTCGTTCTGCAAAAAAGATGAGAGGAATGACCCATTCAGCAGTTGGTCCAGCAGAACAGTCGTTTGATTAAGTGGGCCGACCAACAGACCGTGATAGACCCAACCGGGGTGATAAGTCGACGCAGAGCCGAGATAGGCACCCAGCAAATCCTCTGGCGTTTTTGCCAGTCGTACGTTGGACAAACCGAAGGGCGAAAACACGCGTTCAACTAAGGCATCGCCAAGGCTAAGCCCCGTCACTCGCTCAATGAGTCTTCCCACGAACATATAACCCACGTTGGAATACCGCCAGCCAGCGCCTGGCGCGTAGCGCAACTTGGAGGCGTCGAGACGCTGCATCATATCTTTCGCTGACCATGGGACGTCGCCGTCGGCAACCGCCGCGTGGTATTCCTTCAGCTCTCCATAGTCAGCCAGCCCCGCTTGGTGCTTGAGCAGTTGCCGCAGAGCAAATTGACCCTCCGGCAAAGACGCATCCAGCTCAATCAAACCGTCTCGAACCAATGAAAGCGCCGCTACGGCAAGCACTGTTTTGGTAAAGCTCCACCAAGGGACGATGACCTCGGATTGATCAGACTCCAGCGGCTTACCGTTTAATAGTGTGGAGGAAAGCACTGTTGGGATGCTCTGTATGGGGCTGAAGTATCAGCGATGAAGTAGGCCGGATGA
Organism: Pseudomonas sp. 10S5; assembly: GCF_035019745.1. Classification (NCBI taxonomy): domain Bacteria; kingdom Pseudomonadati; phylum Pseudomonadota; class Gammaproteobacteria; order Pseudomonadales; family Pseudomonadaceae; genus Pseudomonas; species Pseudomonas sp. 10S5. Next base: position 265,218 of record NZ_JASJVL010000003.1, on the reverse strand, counting down.
TGGAACGGCGGGCAAGGGTTGCCTTTCGGGATAGGGCAGTTTTCGGCCAGAAGCGGACGTTCAACAAGGCTCTATTTTGAGATTTGGAGGCGCCTACAGAGCCGGGATAATTCATATAGATATGGCGAGTATCAGAGAGGGAGAAGCTTTTGAAACGGCGCACCACCAAGCACGCCGGCTCAAGCGACTCAGAATGGGATATCAGGGTCCGAACCATCCGCGCCGGCTGAGAATGGCTTAGGAGACTGCGCTAAAATGGGGATTACCAAGGACGCAGCAGTGCGCAATGGCTCGACAGCAACTACATCACCAAGCGCTCCTGAAAAAACGATAATTTCATCTGCCCCAGCTTCAGTGCCGCCAGCATCTCCGAACAGATCCTCATCTTCTGGCTTTTCCTCAACAGGATCTAAATCGACAAAGTCTCGCCCCATCATCATTTTATAATGAGGCATATGTTCCATAGTCTTAAAGACCTTGAAGAAGATTTTTATATAGCTTTGTGCCATACCATCGCTTATTGCCACGTACAGCTCATCTGGCGAATAGTGCGATCCGTCGTTAACCCAACTGATTAATGACTGACATTGAACCTTTTCCTGCCCTTCAAACTTGTCAATGATAACATGCGTATCTATATTCCCTAGGATTTTGAAGTAGTTCTCCAAGATCCTACGCATGGTGTTTTGGATTGTAAGCACCGGCAGTGGTTTTTTTGTCAACTCTGCCCACAGCAGCTGATAGGATGTTTTAATAGGATTGCTCTCAAAGCCTTCGATCTTCGAGAAATGATCGGGCTTGCGTATTACCCAAAACGTCTCATCCTTAACTGAAACATCTCCAGTCCTCTGGGGATTAAAGGTGATTTCTTTATGAAAGTGCACGTTATGGGTCAGGATAAAGGCCTGTTTTAGGTTATTCCCCTTCTGGCGAACCTCGTGAAAGAGCTTTTTGATCAAACTACTTACGATGAACAGCACATCGCTATCCAAGCTTGAAACCGGGTCATCAATGACGACTATTCGATCAGTGCTGATACCTGAGTTCGAGATACTTCCCCTAAGCAAATGATAGAAGTAAAGGAAGGTAACGAAGGTCTTTTCGCCTTCACTGAGCGTAGCTTTAGCATCAGTTCCATCGCTTCTGATCAGGCGATATGAATTATCGGCACACGCAGGATCTAGGGAGAAACTTCGGAATCCAAAGTTTTTCAGGATTTTATTGATCGCAATGACAGTAGGTTTCACGCTTGTCAGCGAAGTTTCAATCTTCGCAATTTCTGCGTCAGCTGTGGATATATCTAACGTTGCCCTATCTAGGCTTACAGTGATGCCATCAATTGCTTTGCCGATACGATCAACATCTTTGGTGTAATCAGCAAGAGTGTCTTTAAGCTCAACATCAAGAAGATACCGCCACACCGCATCTGTTAACTTCTTCTGCTCAACGGAGAATCCCGAAACAAGACGATTATGTTCAGAAACCTTGAGGTTGGCTAAATTTATCAGCTCAGAAATTCTAAGCGGAATATCTGCAAGACTTTCCAACGCCACGTCAATGCTGGGGCTAGCCACCTTGTGGTCAATGCGTTGCCTGTTCACCAACAGGATTGCATTCAGGGCCTGCAATTGAAGATCAAGTTTCTCTTTATCTAGATGCGAACAATCCGTGGCTAGGACTATTTGAGCCTGGGCTAACAGTCCATCTGCTACTGCGTTATAAGTATCCCGAAACTGCGAAAGAGCTCTAGTACCAGCTTCGAACGTTTCGTCGAAGTAATCCTCAAGGCTTTCTTGGAATTCATGCGGCAATTTCTGTTGACAGAAAGGACAGTCGTCGTCGGTATGGCCCAAGTACTTCATACCTTGCCTAATCCAGTCACTGTTCCCCAAGTGCTGGATCATCGCAGATACATTGACGTCCTCTTTGCCGACCACTTTCTTGCTCATGACAAGGTTTTGCTCAAGCGCGACCAAGCGAGACAGGTCAAGAATGGAGATGGCATTCATGGGTAATGGTACGTCACCATAAAGTACGTCTGCGCGTTTGCGCAGGTCTTCGATATCAACCAACTGGGAAGTATTATTTTTGCTCTCCTGTAAGACCCTATTCTTGAAGGCCTCCCGGTTATTTCTTAGGCCTTTAAAAGCCCCCTGAAACTCATCGTCGTGCTTCTGCTTTTGTTCCCAACACCGTCCTACTAGTTTTTCTTCCAGGGTATTGTTTTCGGCGACCTTCCCGCTCTTACCGTCTAGGCCGTGTAGGTTTTCTTGCGCTTTGGTTTTGAACAGCGCGTGGCGGTTTCTTTCCTTATTGAGCTCTTCCAGGTGATCAAGTTGCGCCTGCTCGGCCTGCCCCAGCGTGAACACACCTTTGAACTGCTTCGAATCAGTGAAATTCGCAGCGATGAAATCGTTGTTGTAGACCATTGCCGGAATCGGATTGCCCTTCGCCCACGTGACCCTGGAGGTCGTTGAAAGTGCGGGGTTGTTTATCAGCCTGCTGATCGTTGTCTTGCCTGCTCCGTTTGCACCGTAGAAGTAGTTCACAGCCTTAAGGTTTTGAATCGTTTCGGGGGTTACGGGGCTGTAGGTTGCTATGTTGGAAAGGGTGATCGATTCAATCATGTCTCGCATCCGTGGAGAGGGGAAGTTCGGGAACAAGCCAAGGCGGCCTTAGGCGCACGTCATCCTCGAATCCAGAGCAAGAGGTGGCCTTTTGCCCCCTCAGCGTAGACCAATACACCAGCTTTTGAAGGGGTAGCAATCGAAAACTACCACCGCGAACCCGGTTTTAGATGCACTTCTGTTTTTTGGTCGCTCTGGGGGAGTGGTCGCGCGTCCTACGCACCTCGACTACAGCTAGCCACTCTGCATCTTCAAGTTGCGCATCATCGAAAAGGGGACAGATTTATTTTTCTATAACAGTCCGCTTTTGGCCGAATCCTGCCATTGCTAACCGGCTCCTGGGGGTCGAATTAGCCCGTCACCAGCGACCACAATGCACCGCTCTGAGACCAGATCCCAACAAACCTCTCTACCGTTTCCGCTCCAACACCTCATTTAATTTCTCGTCATTCTCCATCAACACTTCCACCTCTTTAATCCGCTCGGCGTAGTCAGCCGCTGCGGCTTTGAGGACGGCTTCTTGCCGTTGAGACATATATGACGTTGATGCATTCAGCGAGTCAACGCTACACGGTGTCTGCTGAAAAATGCTTTTGCCGTCTGGATTGGTGCATGTGTAGACAGCACCGGCGCTCGCAGTGCTTGCACCTGCCAAGAGCACTGCACACACGATGATTGGGGAAAGGAGGTTAGTTTTACTCACGCTGTACCTGTCGGTGGCCTAGGGTGTTTCATAAATATCGCCGTTAATTCCATCCGCAGTGTAATCCAAGCCGGCGGGTTGAATGGTCTCCCATACCCTGTGGAGTCCAGGAAGCTGTTAGGGTGAAGTGCGACCTGACAACAGCATTCATAAACCTGAGAGAAAGAGATTGAGTGATGCGTATCACCTGCCTACACACGGCTGAGAGCAACATAGCGGTCTTTGACTTGGCCGCAAAGGAGCTGGGTATTGGGCCCGAAATTTTGCGGCATGAAGTTCGAGCGGACCTCTTGGCTGCGGCCGAGCGTGCCGGTGGACTGACGGCTGACCTATTGAATGCAACGCAACTAGCGCTGTTTTCACTCGCTCAGCACGCTGACGCCGTTGCGCTTACCTGTTCGACCTTGGGCCCCGCTATCGAGGGCATTGCAAATGCTCAGTCGCCGATTTTGAGAGTCGATGAAGCACTGGCCTCGGCTGCCGTTCATGCAGGTTCTGCGGGGGGCAAAGTCGTAGTGTTGTGCGCGGTCGAAACCACAATCGACCCCACCTCTCGTCTGTTCCTTCATGCTGCGCAGGGATCAAACGCATTGGTCGAGGTGCAGCTTGTTTCCGGCGCTTGGGCATTGTTCAAGTCTGGCGACCTTGAGGGATACTTAGCGGCCATTGCGAAAGCGGTAGACGCTGCCTATATCGACGGCGCGTCAGTAGTTGCACTGGCACAAGCATCCATGAGTGGCGCCGCTTCGCTTGTGACCGCTGGCCCACCCCCACTCACCAGCGCAACGGCAGGTTTGAGGGCCGCACTGGAAGTCGAAAAAAAGGACCGCAGTTGAACGAACACACTTTGTCCATGCGTTTGGAGCGCGTGGCGGCAAATGTGCCAGCAGGTGCAAGACTGGCCGATATTGGCTCGGATCACGGCTACCTGCCGGTAGCGTTGATGCACCGGGGTCTCATCGCGACAGCGGTGCTCGGTGAAGTGGCCTTGACGCCGTTCCGCTCGGCCCAACGCACGGTACGCGAGAATGGCCTGGACCAGCGAATCACTTTGCGTCTGGCCAACGGCCTGGCAGCGATTGATGCCAGAGACGGGATCACGGCAATCAGCATTTGCGGCATGGGCGGCGAGACGATTCGCGACATTCTTGACAGCGGTAAGGCGCGCTTGAGCGGCCAGGAGCGGCTGATTCTGCAGCCCAACGGCGGCGAGCAGCCTTTGCGCCAATGGCTGATGGACAATGGCTACCGAATTCTCTGCGAGGAGGTGCTGCGAGAAAACCGCTTCGACTATGAAATCATCGTGGCTGAGCGCGCCTGCCCGGTGATGTACACCGCCGAGGAGTTGTACTTCGGCCCGCTGCAGATGCAGGCGCGTAGCCCGGCGTTTTTGCTCAAGTGGCAGCGCATACTGCGTCAGAAGCAGAAGACCTTGACTCATTTCGCCAAGGCGCGGCAGGCCTTGTCCGAGGACAAGGTGCAGGACGTCGCCCAACAGGCCCGGTGGATAACCGAACTGCTGGCGTGTTGAACGGTGCCGAGCGGTGATCAGACCAGGCACTAACCGCGTCGCAGCCTGACAAGCATCGGGGCAATAGTTAAGCTGATACCCTTCAAGCAATTACATGCTGAGCAGAACTATGAATCGTCAAAAAAAACTACAGCAGTTATTCAAGGCCAAAGCTAAAAAGGCCAGTTCCAAATTGGCACCGTCAAATCGGTCTACCTACGTCAGTAAAGCCGACCGATTGAAATTGGCGGCTGAATCCAGTCTTGAGCCAATCATTGCCGCTGAGAGCTGATCTGTCTCTCTAGCACTAACGGCATTTATCGTGGGCTCATTGTTTTATCGTCGCCAACAGTTGGAGCACCTGTTGTTTCAACAGGGTGTTCAAACTCTCGAGGATATGGGGATTTCAAGGCCACGGGATGCGCCGATGAGGAGGATGGATTTGGGCATGGTTGGGTTTTGCATTGATGGCTCCCTTGTACGTGAAACCTGATTGAGCGCGGGCTCGGTCGTGACTCCGCCCTAAACATCGAGCGCAGTTCCACATCGAGACAACAACCCTACTCCCCCGAAGCAACCCTGCCGGTACTACCGTATCAATTCGCCCGATAGCCACGTCGTAAACAAGCCCTGTCACGGTAATTCCACCCGGCAAATTCGGGTTGGCTTTCAGTGCGGCGACGTCTATCTCGACCGCTTTATACGGATCGTCGATCTGCAGCGCCTCAAGCTGGTGTTCTTCGACGCCCATGTATTTCGCCAACAACTCAGGGGCGTGGTGATAGCAACCGGATATGCCGCAGTCGGTGTGGTGCAAGACGATCAGGTTCCAGCCATGACCCACCTGCGCGCCAGCAACCCGCGAGACGGTGCCAAGAATGGCCATCATTCCGAACAGCGCCGGGTTCCCGCGGCCGCCCACGTTGCGGATAACGGCGGCCTCGCCGGGCGCGAGTTTGAGCACGTCCATGGGGTCGACCCGAGGGTCGACGCAGCCGATGATCATGGTTTTTTGCGTGAAGGAATAATCTTGAGGGCAGCAGAGAAACCGGTCTCTGCGAATTCAGTATTGCGTTGGGTCAAAGTCTGAAGAAAGTCCATGATGGCCTTGTCGTTAAGTCAGTTAGGGAATCAAACGCGCTGGGGAAGTTTGGTCGACATCATTGCCTGCACCTTTTTCGGGTCGGCAGTGAATGCATCGTGAATGCCACGCGACTGGGCGCCGGCGATAACTTCATCGTTGGTGCCCGCTTCAAGGGCGTCCAGCGCGTCAGTGACCACTTCAACTGGGCTGAGATATCCTCACGTTGCGGCTTTACACCCGCGTGCCCGCCTTGGGAGTTTCTCGGCAGCCGCTCGCGAGAGCGGGCTTGCGCAGCCTCAGGTCTCCCGGATGATTGCGGAGCTGGTGCGCGGCTGCTTTCACGCACCACCCGAACCGTGGTTCCGACCGAAGCGGGCATCGAATTTCTGACGCGCATGGAACCGATTCTCGCGGCCGTCGATGACGCGCAGAACAGCGTGCGGGAAACCGGAGAGCTACGTGGCCTGCTCCGCATCGGGATGCCGTCAACGATGGGTATCCGCGTCGTGCTGCCCAAGTTGTCTGCGTTTACTGAACGTCATCCGCTGCTGCACATCGAGCTGCTGCATGAAGATCAGTGGCAGGACATGGTCAAAGAAGCTGTCGACGTCGGCATCCGCGTGGGCAACTTGCCGGACTTGCCGGTACCGCCCGGCAGATTGGAACGATGCGCCGTGTGATCGTGGCCTCTCCCGGCTACCTCGCGCGCCACGGCACACCGGACACCCCAGCCGACATCGAGCACCATCGAATCATCGGCGGCTCGGCCGGTGCACAAATCTCTTCGTGGCAATTTGAGCGCGACGGCAAGGTTTCATCCATCACGCTCAACCCCCAGGTCTCGATCAATGACACCGCAGGGGCGCTAGCGGCAGCAACAGGAGGCTTGGGGATTACATCCACCACGTCGTGGGCCTGCGCATTGGAGTTAGAAAGCGGAGCCTTGGTGCACCTATTTCCAGAATGGAAAATGGCCGAACTGCCCGTCCACGCGTACTTTCCGATGGGTCGACCACGCGCCTGGCAGCGCGCGTTTGCTGACTTTCTGGCCGCCACCCTCGCCAGCGATACCCGGCATTTTGTAAATCTGTAGAAGGGGCCGCCACGGCTTCGACGCCGCGCTGTCGCGCAGCAAACTGGGTGGCACATTGTGCTGTTTAAGATTTGCAGCGTGAGGACGCAAGCCTTCGCGAATAAATTCGGTCCCACCGTTTTTGGCGCTGCACAGATTTTTGTAGGGAGTTGGGAGTCCAGTGGGACCGAATTTATTCGGGAATGGATTTCAGAGCCATAGTTGACGATCAAACCGGGTAGGCTCTCTAATCGCCAAAAGAAACCACGAGGTTCGTCTCATGAGCAAAGCGTCCTATGTTCCACCGAAGGTCTGGAAAAACAACGCGCCATCTGGCGGCCAGTTCGCCAGCATCAACCGCCCGGTTGCGGGACCAACCCACGATAAGGTGTTGCCCATTGGAAAACACCCGCTGCAGCTCTACTCATTGGCCACGCCCAATGGCGTGAAGGTAACTATCCTGCTCGAAGAGCTACTGGCGCTTGGGCATACCGACGCCGAGTACGATGCGTGGCTGATCCGTATTAACGACGGCGACCAGTTCTCCAGCGGTTTTGTCGCCATCAACCCCAACTCAAAAATCCCGGCCTTGCTGGATCACAGCGTGGAGCCGGCGATTCGAGTCTTTGAGTCTGGGTCGATTTTGCTTTACCTGGCGGAAAAATTCGGTGCCTTCCTGCCCACCGATGTGGCCGGGCGCACGGAAACTCTGAATTGGCTTTTCTGGCAGATGGGTGCAGCGCCGTACCTGGGTGGGGGCTTTGGGCATTTCTACGCTTATGCACCGGAAAAGCTTGAATACCCAATCAATCGCTTCAGCATGGAGACTAAGCGTCAATTGGATGTCCTTGACCGCCGCCTTGGTGAAAGTGCCTATTTGGCGGGGAATGGCTATACCATCGCTGACATCGCAGTCTGGGCCTGGTACGGCCAATTGGTGCGGGGCAACCTGTATTCGGCTGCCGAGTTTCTGTCTGTGCAGGAGTACACCCATCTGCAACGCTGGGCAGAAGAAATCGCCAACCGGCCTGCGGTCATCCGTGGCTGTCGAGTCAACCGGCCATGGGGCGATGAAGCAAGCCAAGTGCCGGAGCGGCATCAGGCTGAAGATTTAGGCTGATGCCGCCATTCTTCCAGGCAGGAACATGGCTTGGGGGAAACAGGGTCGCGTTAGCTTGAGCGTGGGGACAATTTATGCCATCTAACGGTGGTGTCCCCCTCTTTAGTACCCTATCGCCGATTTGATTCAAGCGGTGTGTTAGCCTGACCGCAATTAAGCCAGTAGGTGCATCAATGAGATACATATTTGCACCGTTGCGCGGACGTTTTACGTCTGCCCGTTGGCGAACTCGCTTGACGCTTTGGACCGCAGCCACGATAGCCGGTTTATCGGTGGTTCTCTTCGCCAAGCTTGCTGATCAGGCGTTGGCTCTCTTTGCCACCGTTACAACCGGTCGCAGCTGGCTTCCCTTTCTGCTTACACCTCTGCTCGGCATGTTGGTGGTATTTCTCACTCAACGCTTTTTCCCGGGCAGCCAAGGCAGCGGTATTCCTCAGGTGATCGCGGCAACGCGGTTGGTAGCCAACGGAAAACCGATAACCAAACTGATTTCGTTGCGTATCGCTCTAGGCAAGATTGGTCTTGGTACGTTGGCGCTGACGGGCGGATTTTCAGCCGGCCGAGAAGGCCCCTCGGTGCAGGTGGCCGCGTCCATCATGCACGCGGCGCACCGCTTTTTACCTCACACTCGGGTTGTCAGGGTTCAAGACTTGATTCTTGCCGGAGGTGCAGCAGGCATTGCTGCGGCATTCAACACTCCTTTGGCAGGCATCGCTTTTGCGGTGGAAGAGCTGGGTCGCAAACTAGAAACACGTACCAGTGGGGTGCTTTTAAGCACAATTATCCTGTCCGGGATGATTGCCATTGGCTTGCAGGGGAACTACAACTACTTCGGCCGATTGGATGTCGACGCCGTAACGCGACAGATCATTGTGCCAGTGCTTGCCTTGGGCGTGTTCTGCGGTTTATTGGGAGGACTCTTCAGTCGCTTATTGCTGCTGCCCCAGCGATATCGGAAAAACGTGGTTTGGAAATGGAGAGACATGCACCCCGTCTGGTTCGCAGGCATCTGCGGCCTAGTGGTTGCGTCATTGGGATGGGCCAGTGGAGGTATTTCTTTCGGCAGCGGTTACGGCGTCGCTACTCAGATCATTAACCATGGACAAAGCATTCCTTGGTACGCCGCCGCTACTCGGTTTTTGGCCACCCTGGCGACCTATTTTTCCGGTATTCCTGGCGGCATCTTTGCACCGTCTCTCGCAGTAGGGGCTTCGTTAGGAGCAAACGTCGCCGAGCTTTTCAATTTGGCCCCGCAACCCATCATTGCGTTGTGCATGGCTGGATTCCTTGCCGCCGTCACTCAATCGCCCATCACCTCGGCGATCATTGTGATGGAAATGATCGACAGTCACGGCATGGTTATCAGCCTGATGGGCATCGCGCTTATCTCGAGAGCCGTCAGCTCGCGATTCGGACCTGAGTTATATCAGCAACTGGCACTTGGCTTTCTGCAATCCTCTCAACGTGAACAAACGGCACCCAAGGTCACTGCCGCCGTACTCGACGCTCACTTTAAGTAAACGCTAGATTGGGAAAACCCTTCCATTGGTTATCAAGAGTGGTCATTCTCGATGTAACATTTTTTGTACTGATTCGACCAGTGGTCGAGTCATCCGCTTATTCCCCGGTATCCTTGGGAGCTCTAGCTCGCGGTTCTCATCAGGCTTAGGCTACATCGATTAGACACCATCGACTCCACTCCTCACCATCCAAGGAGTGAGGTATGCCTCATGCTCGCTGTTACGCGCTGATTGTCAGCACTTTGCTCGTTTGCCAGACGGTCGCGGCGCAGGTCATTGTCCGAGACCTCGGCGACTTTAGCCTTAAACTCGGAACCACGCCCAGCCGTAGTATGGCTCAAGGTCTCGTCACGCCTACGAGTGGTGGCTCAACATTCCACGGCGGTCTAGACCTGACGCATGACAGTGGCTTTTACGTTGGTCAGTGGTCACCCCACGCAGGCATCGCCCCGCAAAGTTCACTCGAAGTAGATTCCTACATGGGCTTTAAAAAGCCGTTCGACAAAACATTGGGCTATGAATTGGGGGTCATTCGGTACAGCTATCCCAACACCGACCAGATTGATAGCCATGAGCTTTATGCTGGCTTCCAGGTTTTCGATTCCCGTATAGGTACCGCGTTCAGTAACGACGCCGGACGCCAAGACAGTACGCTGTTTCTCGACCTGGGTGGCATTGCACCTCTGGGAGTCGATTTGCGCATGCAATACGGCAATCACCAACTCGACACGCCAACCTTGATTGAAGACGGAGGCATGGTGAGCACATACAAAGACTGGTCGTTCAACGTTTCGCGCCCGTTGATGGGCATGAACATGAACCTGGTGTATAGCGGCTCAAGCCTCACTGGCGCCAATTGCAGTGCGTACAGCGGTCATAACTCCGAGTGCGAAACCACGGTTACGCTCAAAGTAGTACGCTCGTTTTTTTGATCAACTGGACTGGACATCGCGTGGTCAAACTCGCGTCCTGCGGTATGAGCATGTTCGCGCACTTCTGACGCTTTTTAGGACTTAACCGCGCAAGCTTGTTGGGCATCCACCTACACTAAAATGACGTCAACCTTGTCTAAATCTCCAATGCCAAGGCTCGTACCCATAGCCGGCAGCATTGTTGATCGGGTAAGACATCTGAAAGCCGAATGATCCCGCGTTTTTTTCTAACCATTTAAAAGCCAACGTCTCTTCGAATTCACGCTCTAGTGCAACGCTTCCGCAAGTTCCTATATCAACAGCGCAACCCGTGTGGTGCTCGCTGAAGAAGGGAGGAGCCGAAACCGCAAGAATGGTTTCAATACTCAAACCCGAGTCTAGTTTCCTTTTTATTATTTCCGCCTGCCGCTCAACGCTTCTGAACGCCGAAATAATGTGAATATCCACACCACAACTACCGGCGGAAAACTTCAACTGTCGCCACGCCTCTGCAGCGATGGGCAGTAACAGGTGCTTTCTTGCGTTAGCATCAACTTCGGCAAGCTCCAAGGCCTTCACCTCAATGAACTCTTGCAGATTGCGATCAATAACGAAGTGTAGCGATATACCTAGGCAATCAAGCATCCGCAGCGCAGCGGGCGTGTAGCACATCATAAGACGGCAGCGCGCCGTTCAATCACAAGCGCCGTCGCTTGGCGCGTCATCTGATCAAGGTGTCGGTCGCGTTTTTTTTCAGCCTCTTCCATCGCTTTTTTTCCGTGTTGTTTCAGCAAATACAAATGAATCTGCCGAACTTCCAGCGAGCTATAAATCGGTGCGACGTCCAGCACCGCCAGCAACCCGCTCGTACCGTGATCACGGGTGTTCATGACAATCTGTGGGCCGCGGGCGGTCAATACCTGAAAGCCCATAGACTCGAAATACGGCACTTTGGCAGCGGTGCAGGCCAGTTCAGCGTGTGGGTACCGACCGAGCAATTCCTGGAGCATCGAGCGGGCAATGCCTTGACGTCTATGAGTCGCACACACGGCCATGTATGGCACGGCGCAGGCATCGGGATCATCTGTCACCGGTAAATACAGCAAGAAACCTAAGACCTTAGAAGTATCCTCAACATCCAGCGCCACGATTAATTCGACGGGAATGCCTTTTGATCCGTCCATTGCATTCAGGTAAAGATGGACCTCGAAGCCGATGCCGTATTGATAAAGGCTGTAAAGCGGATTACTCGGCGCGATGGCCACCATGCTGATGTCAGTTAGGTAGTCCACAACCATCTTCAATATCTGGTCTTTAATGGGTTCAGGCGGCGGCATTTGAAAAAGGGTGATCATGGACATCGAGTATCGGGCTCCGAAGGTCAAGGCGCCCCTGGCCTCATCATGCCAGCGTCGGGCGGCGTCTATCATAACGCTTCTTAGCGCTAACAACGGTTGACCGCGCCTGAATAAAGCCCGGCAAAGCCGGATGGCCCGCCGTGCATCGCCTCAACACGGCGCACCTCTACCGGCTCGCCATCAAACGGCGCCGCCGGAGCTCGCTACCGCGCCGCACCATTGGTGCCTATATTGGATCTATTGCGTAGAACGATTCACTCATCCAGGAACCCATACAATGACCGACACCTCGCCCCTGACCATCGCTGTATTACTGGGCTCCGTGCGTTCCGATCGTCAAGGCATCAAAGCCGCTCGCTTGCTCTTGGCAGCGCTTGAAAAGCGTGGGCACGAGGCGGTTCTCGTAGACCCTATGGTGACTCGCCTGCCTCTGCTGGACCGCATGTATAAGGAATACCCCAAAGGCTCGGCACCGGCCGAGCTGGAGCAACTTGCCACTCTTTACCGCCGTGCCGATGGTTTTCTGTTGGTGAGCGCGGAATACAATCACGGCGTCCCGCCAGCGCTGAAAAATCTGCTTGACCACTTTCTCGAAGAGTACATGTGGCGCCCTTCCGCAATCACTTGTTATTCCGCAGGAAGGTTTGGCGGCGTGCGAGCCGCCATGCAACTGCGCATGATCTTGGGAGAATTGGGCATGCCGAGCATACCCAGCCTGTTTTCCATACCTAACATCGGCGATGCCTTGGCTGATGACGGACAGCCCAAGGAAAAACGCACAACTAAACAAATGAACAGATTTCTGGATGAGTTTGAATGGTATGCGCAGGCTTTGAGACGTCAACGAGCGAATGGGATGCCTTATTGAAATGTGATGCCTGATAGCTGGATCCAAGCTCCCGTGTGAGAGGCAGCAATTGCTCAACGCGTTTGCGTATGAGGACTGGCTACGCCTGCAGTGAAGCATCTGACCCAAAAACCGCAGCGCATGGAATCCCAAAGAGATAGCCGCCTGCTTGGGTTGAAAGCAAACTATTACGACTCAGGATGGCAGGAGCAAGGCTTGCCCGCAAAGGCTTCAAGGACTGCGATAGCGAGCCAAGTTAAACGCGACCTTTGCCGCCGAGCCGCAACGCTGGCCACGATGTATCAACCCCTAAACCACCCCCTCCAGCTCACCCAACAATTGCGCCCCAATCATCAACTCACTCGCAGACAAATTCTCCCGCAAATGCGCCACGGACGACGTCCCCGGAATCAGCAAAATATTTGGCGCTCGCTGCAGCAACCAGGCCAGCGCCACACACAGCGGTGAAGCACCCAACTTCACAGCAACGCTCGAAAGAACGTCCGATTGCAGCGGTGTAAACCCGCCCATTGGAAAGAACGGGACGTAAGCAATGCCCTGCGCGCCCAGATCGGCGATGAGTTGTTCGTCATCTCGATGGGAAAGGTTGTAGTGGTTCTGGACGCAGACGATATCGGCGATACCCTGCGCCTGCTTGACTTGGGTTGCCGTGACGTTGCTCAGTCCCAGATGGCGAATGAGGCCTTGGCGTTGCAATTCGGCCAGGGCGGTGAACTGTTCTTCGATGGACTCTTCGGAGGGCGAGTGAATATCGCCCCACGCCCGAAAGTTCACCACTTCCAGTACGTCTAGACCCAAGTTGCTCAGGTTGTCATGCACGGCGCGGGTCAATTCGGCTGGGGTTTGTGCCGGGTTCCATGAGGCGTCAGCTCCACGCTGGGCGCCGACCTTGGTCACGATCACCAAGTCCTGAGCGTAGGGGTGCAAGGCTTCGCGGATGATCTGGTTGGTGACATGCGGTCCGTAGAAGTCGGCCGTATCAAAGTGGTTTACCCCGGCTGCCAAGGCTTCGCGTAGTACGGCGACTGCCGCTTTCGGGTCTTTAGGCGGACCGAATACTTGCGGACCCGCCAACTGCATTGCACCGTAGCCCATCCGATTAACTGTCCGGTCGCCGAGTAAATAGGTGCCTGCTGTGCTGATGTCGCTCATTTTGTGTGCCCCATCCAATGTATGTAGATCCACTATAGTCATTGACCACTCTACTGATAATCAGGTGCAATCGGCACGGGCTGTACGGAGTAGCGAACAATGGCGACAGATATTCAAGACTTGCTGGCGTTTGTGGCCGTGGTGAACGCCGGCGGATTTCGCGAGGGCGCCCGTGCGAGTGGGAAATCGGCCTCAAGTCTCAGCGACGGGGTCCGACGCATGGAAGCTCGGCTCGGCGTGCGCTTGCTCAATCGCACCACCCGCAGCGTGGCACCAACGGAGGCTGGCGCACGATTGATGGAACGCATCGTCCCCGCACTGGGCGAGGTCGAATCGGCGCTTGATGTGGTCAACGAGTTTCGCGAACGGCCGTCGGGCACCCTGAAGCTGAACGTCCCCGTCAGCGCCGCACGACTGGTACTTCCAGGAATTATCACGCCGTTCCTGCACGCCTACCCCGATATCCGCTTGGAGGTGATCGTCGAAGAGAGCTTCGTTGACATGCTCGCGGCGGGTTGTGACGCGGGCATTCGCTACGATGAGCGACTTGAACAGGACATGATCGCCGTTCCTATCGGCCCACGCTTTCAACGTTTCGCAACTGCCGCATCGCCGGCCTATCTGAATGCCAGAGGTCGGCCCCAACATCCTCGCGACCTGCTCGATCACGCCTGCCTGCGAGGCAAGTTTCCCAGCGGCTCGATGCCACCCTGGGAATACGAACGTGACGGCGAAACTCTCCGCGTCGACCCCACGGGTCCGTTGATTGTCAGGGTGGGAGGTGCCGTGGACTTGGCGGTACAGGCTGCGATTGACGGCTTGGGCATCGTTTACTTATTCGAGGACTGGCTGCGGCCTTACTTGGACGTTGGGGTACTGGAACCAGTACTTGAGCCCTGGTGGCAGAACTTTACCGGACCATTTTTGTATTACCCAGGGCGCCGCTACGTGCCCTCTCCCCTTAGAGCATTTGTGGACTTTATTAAGGCCAATTGAGCGCGGGCTATTTTGAAAACCGCACACTAGAGACATTACCTAATCGACCTTAGCTAGAGTCGATGACGCCGTTAATAGGCCGAAGGCTGCTTGATGCTAGAAAATCATCCCTCCCGCTACATCGATGGTATTGCCCGTCACCCAGGCGGCATCCTCAGACACCACATAAGCCACCGATGCCGCAATATCCTTGGGTTTACCCACACGCCCCATGGGGGTCTTGGCGGTAAAGAATTCATCCATGCCTTTGGCCGATTCCGCATTACCCTCCGTGTGCACAAACCCCGGCGCGATGCCAACCACGCGTATGCCTCGGGGGCCCAACTCCATAGCGAGAGAGCGGGTCAATGTGTTTACCGCGCCTTTGGTGGCGCAATACACATGTACGCTTGGGTACGGGCTATGAGCCAGACCCGAGCTGATATTGACGATAACCGAACCGGCCTTCATTACCCGTGCGGCTGCTTGGGTTGTAAGCAGCAATCCGCGTACGTTCAGGTTGAAGTGCTCATCGAAACTTTCGGCACTCAACGCCTCAAGCGAGTCCTGCTTATATACACCCGCATTATTGATCAGAATATCCAGGCGCCCGAACGCCCCGACTGCGGCCTCAATCAACGGCGCAATATCCGACGGATTGGAAATGTCAGCCCTGCACGCAAAGGCTTCGCCACCTGTCGAGACGATGCGTTGCACAACTTTATCCGCGTCTTCGGCGCTGCGTGAGTAATTGACGACAACTTTGGCGCCATCAGCGGCCAAGCGCTCAGCGATAGCCGCACCTATACCCTTCGAGGAGCCTGTGACAATAGCGACTTTTCCAGATAAATGACT
The DNA here is from genome assembly GCF_035019745.1 of Pseudomonas sp. 10S5. Taxonomy (NCBI): domain Bacteria; kingdom Pseudomonadati; phylum Pseudomonadota; class Gammaproteobacteria; order Pseudomonadales; family Pseudomonadaceae; genus Pseudomonas; species Pseudomonas sp. 10S5. Next base: position 249,463 of record NZ_JASJVL010000003.1, on the reverse strand, counting down.
CATAAGGACTGCTCCTGTGAAATTGAACAGCCATGTTAGGCTGGGTCATATCATTGAATAAGCGGAGCCAACGGCATGCAGTATGAAGCACTGCTTCACAATGGCGTCCTGCCTGCGGAGCTATTGCCGGGTATCGCCGCATTTGCCCAAGTAGCAAGACACGGGAGTTTTACTAAGGCGGCCGCGCAGATGGGGGTATCACCATCTGCCCTTTCTCAAACCTTACGTAACTTTGAAGCGCGCCTTGGCGTTCGGCTGTTGGAACGCTCGACGCGGCGGGTCGGAGTTACCGAAATAGGTCAGCGATTTCTTCACCAAGCACAACCGGGTCTAGCTGCATTGGCCTCAGCCATAGAAGATGTCAACGAGTTGCGGGACAAACCCACTGGGCTGCTGCGCCTCAATCTCTCGCGCACCGCTGCCGACATTTTGCTAATGCCTCATTTGCTGGCGTTTATCGATACCTACCCGGACATCACCTTGGAGATCCATTGCGATAACGCCCTATTGGACGTCGTCGCAGGCGGCTTCGATGCGGGTATACGCGTGGGCGAGAACCTTGCCCAGGATGTTGTCGCTGTCCCCCTAGGCGGCCCTCATCGCATTGCCACTGTCGCAGCCCCCAGCTACTTACTTGGCCGTGAACATCCACGCAAACCTGAAGACCTTGACCAGCACCGCTGCCTCAACATCCGTTTAACCGGCGCAATATACCGCTGGGACTACAATCACAAAGGTCAGGCCGTAGCATTCCAACCCCGTGGGCCCCTAATTACCAATGACGTTGACACACTGATGCAAGCCATACGCGCCGGTGCAGGAATTGGCTGCGCATTCGAAGCGCAGGTTCAACCGGACATCGACAGCGGCAAGCTAGTGCCCTTGCTCGGACCTTGGTGGCCCAGCGTCTCTGCCTTTTATCTCTACTACCCCAGCCGAATTCACGTACCGCGCAAACTGCGAGTTTTCATTGAATTTATGCAGAATTGTTGGAACCGATGAGCGACAACAAAGGGCCTCAAGAACCCGCAGATCAAACCGCACGGCGCACAATCTTCATCGCTAAAATATTTCGTAACTCCATAGCAAAAACCCTGGGGCTTCGAAGAAGGCACCAGGGTTTTCAACCTTCCAGGGTAAACTCCTGCACTGGGTCAAACGGCGCGAGCCATATCAGTTACTACCCACGCCGTTGTAAGCCAAATGACTGCCAAGCCTGAAAACAGTGCGACATATTTTTCATTTGTCATCACATGTCTTCCACTCTGGCTTCCAGTTTATGGGGACGTGAATCCCGCTTAAATATCCAAATAGGATTAATACTTTCGATAGCAAAAAATGCGCGCACCCTTTCCTTCATTCGCATTTCGGCCGTGCCCTTTGAGGTGTAATCTACGCCCGGTTGCCGTTTGGCTCGACGTTAATGTGCATAAGGGATAAACAAATGGACGCATTAGACTTCAATGAAGCCGCACTGGCGAAATACATCACCACCAACCCAGGCCTGCAGGAAGAGATAAAAGACCTCAGCCCTGAGGAACAAAAGCAGCAAACTCAATGGGCGTTCGAAGACGAAGCCGAAGATCAAGGCATCGAACCTTGGGAGCTGGCATTGCAGTTGGTCGCAGAAAACCCTGAGCAGTTGAAAGCCATGCGTCTCGAAGCGCATACCCAAGTCGCCCAAACGCTGGGAATGGACTGGGCGGAATATTGTGAGTTGAACGATATTCAGGAATGAGTCATCAGGGCTGTCGTCTGCATTTAACGACATCGACTTCAACCCTGACTCACCAGTCAGTCATAGCGCTTTACCTGGGCGCTGCGGGTGGGTAACGTCAGCCGTCTTCAACACAAGGATTGGCATCATGAGTGAGTTGATTTCGTACAGCCTGGAAGACGGCATCGCCACCCTGACCCTGAGTAACGGCAAGGTCAATGCAATATCCCCGGAGGTGATCACCGCCTTTAACGCGGCACTGGATCAAGCCGAGCAAGACCGCGCCGTGGTCATCATTACCGGCCAACCTGGCATTCTCTCGGGGGGGTATGACCTAAAGGTCATGATGACCGGCCCGGTAAACGCAATCAATTTGGTCACGGCTGGTTCGAGTTTGGCACGACGACTGCTGGCGCACCCATTCCCGGTGATCATTGCTTGTCCCGGCCACGCTATAGCCAAAGGCGCGTTTCTGCTGTTGTCGGTGGACTACCGCATCGGGGTCGACGGCCCCTATAACATTGGTTTGAATGAAGTACAAATTGGCATGACCATGCACCATGCCGGCATTGAATTGGCGCGGGACCGTCTGAGTAAATCCGCGCTTCATCGCTCAGTAATCAATGGCGAAATGTTCGACCCGAAAAGTGCAGTGGATGCGGGCTTCCTCGATAAAGTGGTCAGCGCCGAAGATCTGCAACGTACCGCACGAGCCGCTGCATCGCAGTTAAAGAAAATCAACATGATCGCTCACAAGCAAACCAAATTAAAAGTGCGCAAAGCCTTGCTGGACGCTCTGGACGAGTCCATCAAACTGGACCAGCAACACTCGGTGGTCGGATAGCTCCCTGATTGAAAAAGCCTGGCGTGCGCCAGGCTTTCAACGCACTTGAACTCGCAAACCTTTACTGACTCTGATCAGGAGGGCCACCTGAAGCTAAGGGTCCATACACCGCCACTTATAAATAAGAAGTGATACCACCATGGGCCGAGTCGTTGCTGCTGCGGTTTACAGCGCCGGAAAAAAGGTTGCCAATATCTCCCTTGACGAGGGCGCCGAATGGGCCGCAAAGCCGGGGCATTTTGTTTGGATTGGCCTGGAACAACCTAACGTTGAGGAACTGAGTAAGTTGCAACGTCAGTTTCATTTACACGAACTGGCAATCGAAGACGCCCTCGAAAAACATAGCCGCCCCAAGTTGGAAACTTTTGGTGACGCGCTCTTTATCGTGACCTACTCGCCGATCCGCGAGAACGGCAAACTTGAATTTATCGAAACTCATATCTTTGCCGGTAAAGGTTATGTCATCACGTCGCGCAACGGTCACTCCAAATCCTATGGACTGGTTCGTCAGCGCTGTGAAGCAAGGCCATTGCTTTTGGAGCACGGCGAGGACTTCGTGTTGTATGCGCTGCTGGATTTTGTCACTGAGTGCTATCAGCCAGTGACCGAGGCGATCCATGCTGAACTGGACGTACTTGAAAATGGCGTAGTGGGTGGTGTGCTTAACGAAGCCGATATTCTCAGCATTCATAGCCTGCGGCGTGATGTCTTGCGATTAAGGCGCTACGTAGCGCCAATGGTGGAGATCGGTGAAGAACTTCAGAAACTGGCCTTTCCGTTTATCGACAAAAATATGCGCCCGTACTTTCGCGATGTTGAAATTCATGTCACGCGCCAGATGGAAGATCTGGCCAACCTGCGAGACATCGCTAGCCAAACCATTGAAATTGGTCTTTTGCTGGAATCCTCCCGACAAAGCATCGTGCAACGCAAGTTTGCAGCATGGGCAGCCATTTTGGCATTCCCGACGGCAATCGCCGGGATCTACGGAATGAATTTTCAGAACATGCCCGAGTTGAGCTGGCACTACGGCTACTTCGCGGTGCTCGGGTTCATCGTGGCAGGGTGCGTAGGGTTATACGCCAGCTTCAAACGGTCGGGGTGGTTATAACTCAGCGCAGTAGGACCTAAACAGACGCAACTCCTGTGGAGCAGTTCCGCCTGTGCAGTGTCTTATAATCCCCCAACTGATTCAGACAGAAATACCTGGATCGCCTGCATTAACACTTGCATTGGTCTGCCGGGTGCCAGGCATTCGTCGCAGCCTTCGACGATCCCTGCAACGTTATTTTTACGCCGGCGCACCTTCCATTATGACTAAAACGCTTCAGACGTCTTCGACCTCAACTTTATGCGCCACAAAGCGCATCATCCATTCAGCCACTGTTGTGCCCTGATGCTCAAATTCCAAGCTGGCAATTGCGTCGCTGTAAAGAACTTCGCCAAGCGCTTGCTGGCGGATGTCCAGTAAGGCACGGGAATAATCATGGATAAATTCAGGGTGGCCTTGAAAACACAGCACCTGATGATTGATGTGGTAGGCGGCAAACGGGCAAAACTCACTTGAGGCTATCACCGTAGCATTGTCCGGGAGTGCAGTTACCTGATCCTGATGACTGATCAACAATGTCAGGTCATCAATAATAGGGGTCATCCACGGTGTGGCAGGAGCCAGCGCGTAGCGATGAGTGCCAACGCCCCAGCCCTGGATTGCGCGTTCACTTTTACCGCCCAGCAGCAACGCTAATAATTGATGGCCAAAACAGATACCCAGTAACTTATCACCGCGCTCGAAGCGCCGCCTCAGATAGATTTTCAGCGTCTGAATCCAGGGCTCACTGCCAAATGAATCAGCCTTGCTACCCGTCACCAGGTACGCATCGAACTGTTCGTCATCGGCAGGATAAACACCCTGCATGACGTTGTAGGTGCTGAACGCTGCAGGAACTGGCTGCTGTGAAAACAACCGTTCGAACATTTGCCCATAACCCTGAAATTGATCGACCAGCTCCGGCCGCAGGACATCAGTTTCCAAAATGCAGATGCGTAACGACATAAAATACCCAAACGATTAAGGCAATAGCGCGCCGTAGAGCCTGCCTCGGATAACCACTTCAAGGCAAGCCCCGATGCTATTTGTGTAATGGCCCCTAAAAAGGGTGTTCAGTGAGTCGACGACCTAAGCGCGCTTAAAATCATTAATTGTTTACCCGGACGAACGGTAGTCAACTATCTAGTAGGCTGAAAAAATGATAAACGTGTCTAGCAAGGGCCGAAAAGAAAGATGGCAATCCGCCTCATTACTTTTTTGGATAAAACTAAACTAATTCAAACCAAATGAATCTAAGTCAAGTGGACCGTGGGCTCTAAGGTTACCTTTATAACAGGTGAACGCAAAAAAAAGATAACACGCGTTTGAGTGGCCGGACTTTCCGGGACACCTGTTCTGCACCCCCTCTGCCAGCTATCCGATTAATAAAGTGCTCAATAATCGGTGAGCTTTTGTCGCTCAGGAATAACAACAAAAGGCATCAGCTATGTTTAAGTATTCAAAAATTCGTCAAGCAGGGATTATCGTCGTCGTCACTACCTTAGTTTTGATCTTGCCGAACATGACCCGTCTGTTCGGCTAATGCGCCGCTGTGCCAAGACGATGCTTTAGTCCGGCTCAGAGGTCTTCATATCTTTTTTGGGTTATTCATTGTAAAGCCAATTGACTACAGGAGCGCCGATACGGCGCCCCGCTTCGTCAACTTTGCTGTTGCGTCTGGGTAGCGCGGATCGGCGAAACTGATACTTTGGCGTGCATTTGCTCGCAACCCCCGCCGCGGCGCATGCCCCGTACCGGGCAGGCATCCAGATAGTCCAAACCCACAGCCAACTTCAAGTGACGCTCAGGTCGCGACAGCTGATTGGTAACGTCAAAACTGTACCAGGCGTCATCAATCCAGGCTTCTGCCCAGGCATGACTGGCGAGGTGTTCGCTGTCTTCGCTATACAAGTAGCCCGACACATACCGCGCTGGGATGCCCAGGCTGCGAACACCGGCGAGAAATGCATGGGTATGGTCCTGACACACACCTGCTTTGCCGGCGAATGCCTCCGCGGCACTGGTATCGACTTCAGTCGAACCGGGCGTGTATGTCATGTAGTGGTTCAAGCCATGCATCAAATCGATCAGCGCTGTGCGGTCTTTACGCTGTTGGCATTGCATGGCGGCAAAGACACGTATGGCTTCATCGGGTTCGGTCAGGCGGGTAAAACGCAAGAACGGCAGCGCCGATTGACTTTCGTGTTCGGATTCAGTTTTCTCGTCGATTTCAACCTGACCACGGGCGCCGATAATAATTGCCTCGTGTGGCTCATCAAGCGTCAGCACATGGAGGATGTTGCCGAAAGGATCTACCTGCGCGCGCACCGGGCGTGGCAGTGTCAGTTGCCAGCTGAGTACATGCTGGCGTTCGCTGTCGTGTGGCGTTAGCCGCAGGTATTGGATACTGGCACGGACCTGGTCTTCATAGTGATACGTAGTTTCGTGGCTAATTGAGAGCCTCATGCAGCCTCCAGGTACGAAGTGTGGATAGCGTTACCCAATTGGGCTACCAGCGGAATAAATTCGTTCAACCATTTATGCAAACCCTCACCGAGAATCTCATCAATGCCGGTGTAACGCAGACGCGCCTCCAACTGAGCTGCCAAGCGTTGGGCCGGACGACCGTTGGTCCCAGACAAGCTGGCCAGCGTCTCGTCAATCTCCTCCATGCAAGCGCGTAGCGAACGAGGGATATCCGCACGCAACAGCAATAGTTCGGCCACTTGGCGCGCACCCGGCGCATCCCGATACAGTTCGGTATAGGCTTCAAACGACGACAGCGCCCGCAACAACGCGCTCCATTGGTAGTAACCATGGGCCGTGGTGTCTGCCACTTCTTCAGTATCGTGCCCGCGTAATTCAAGCATCTCGTAGCGGGCGTCCAACAGGCGCAAGGTATTGTCGGCGCGCTCGATGAACGTCCCTAGCCGAATAAAGCGGAATGCGTCATGGCGCATGATGGTGCCATACGTCGCACCCCGAAACAGATGGGAGCGCTCCTTGACCCATTCGCAAAACCGGCTAATGCCGTAACGGCTCAAGCCCTGATCAGCGATACCGCGAATCTCCAGCCAAGTAGCATTAATGTTTTCCCACATGTCCGCCGTGATTCGGCCACGTACCGCATGGGCACTGGCCCGCGCCGCGCCCAAGCAGCTATAGATGCTGGCCGGGTTGGTTGCATCAAGGGCAAAGAAGTGCAACAAACGTTCAGCGTGCAACTCACCGTGGCGCTCCACGTAATCGTCAAGCGTTCCGGTAATTAGCAGCGGCATGGCAATTTCATGCAAACCATCGTCTTGCCCGTCCTGCGGCATTAGCGACAGCGAATAACTGACGTCGAGCATCCGGGCAAGATTTTCCGCTCGCTCCAGGTATCGCGACATCCAATATAAATCCGAGGCAGTTCTACTTAGCATTGGCAGGCTTCCTTAATCCTCAACCACCCAAGTGTCCTTGGTTCCACCGCCCTGAGACGAGTTTACGACGAGTGAGCCTTCACGCAGCGCCACTCGAGTAAGGCCACCAGGAACGACCCGGGTTTCACGGCCGGAAAGAACAAACGGGCGTAAGTCGATGTGGCGCGGGGCGATGCCGTTTTCGACAAATGTCGGGCAAGTCGACAAGCATAAAGTGGGCTGTGCGATATACGCGTGCGGCTTGGCCTTGAGCCGCGCCCGAAACGACTCGATCTCTGCCGCCGTAGCCGCCGGACCAACCAACATCCCGTAACCGCCTGACCCCTGGGTTTCCTTGACCACAAGTTCTGGCAGATGAGCCAGAACGTGAGACAACTCTTCGGGTTTGCGGCATTGCCAAGTGGGAACGTTTTGCAGGAGAGGTTCTTCGTCTAAGTAGAAACGAATCATGTCCGTGACATAGGGGTAAATTGACTTATCGTCCGCAACCCCTGTGCCGATAGCGTTAGCTAGCACCACGTTACCCGAGCGATAGGCCGACAAAAGGCCTGGCACGCCAAGCATCGAATCTGGGTTAAACGCCAACGGGTCGAGAAAGGCATCGTCCAGGCGACGGTAAATTACATCGACCGCTTTAGGGCCATCGGTGGTGCGCATGAACACGCGATCATCGCGCACGAACAGGTCAGCACCCTCCACCAACTCAACCCCCATCTCCCGCGCCAAAAAGGCGTGTTCGAAAAAGGCGCTGTTAAAGCGGCCAGGCGTCAAAACCACCACGCTCGGATTATCAATAGGGCTGGAGCTTTTCAGGGTGTCGAGCAGCATGTTCGGGTAGTGATCGATGGGCGCGATACGTTGCGCTGCAAACAACTCTGGAAACAGGCGCATCATCATCTTGCGATCTTCGAGCATGTAGCTCACACCGCTTGGCGTACGCAAATTGTCTTCGAGCACGTAATAGGTGCCATCGCCATCACGCACCAGATCGACGCCTGACACGTGCGAGTAAATATCACGGTGCAGATTCAGGCCTTGCATCGCTAATTGGTATTGCTCGTTGGCCAGCACCTGTTCTGCGGGAATAATCCCGGCCTTGATAATTCGCTGATCGTGGTAGAGATCGGCGAGAAACATATTCAACGCCTTGACCCGCTGAATACAGCCGCGCTCGACGAAGCGCCATTCGCTGGCTGGGATGCTGCGTGGAATGGTATCGAAAGGAATCAGCCGCTCAGTGCCTTGATCATCGCCATACAGAGTGAATGTGATACCCGCACGATGAAACAGAAGATCGGCCTCACGCCTGCGCTGCGCTAATAACTCGGGCGGGGTTTCACCTAACCAGCGGGCGAACTCCCGATAATGCGGGCGCACTAGGCCGCCAGCGTCATACATTTCATCATAAAAAGTGCGAGTCATGCCGTACTCCTTGTCACCACGGACACCAAAGGTCTTCGCAAAGCCCGTGCCATCGACATAAACGCTGACTTATCAAGCAGTTGGTTAAACCCTTCATGCAGTCCGCACCATTCCAGCGCACTAACCGCCCCAAAAAAACTAGTACGCTTCATTCGGACGCGTCTCATCGCCAATGGCTATCACCCGCATAGTCAGAGTTGATTTCACAGTAAGGGTCTGTTTGCAGATAATCGCCCGCATTCAAGCGAACATCAGGTGTGGTGTGTCCGCCCAGGCTTGATTTTTTACTAGCTATTAACCGAACTTCCCTTTGGGCCACTCAATGAGTGGCTTTTTTTTCCACAACTTTTAATTCCGTTGCAGAAAACGGCGTCGGATGAGCGGCTTGGATTGAAAAAACCGACTGACGAGGCGTCAGTCGGAAGAGGGGGATACTAAACACGTAGTTAGTGGAGACCTTTAATCACTTGAGTGACTCCCCAGCCCTCGACCTCACCATCCAGAGGCGTGATCATCGTCTGAAAGTCCTGTTCAAAATCACCGATGCCGCCATAGGTGGCGTACATCAATTTACTCAACTGAAGATGCCAAACCCCGTCATCACGCGCGCTGACCTGCGCGTTGAGCGATTCTCCGCGAAACTGCCCTGCAGCCTGCCGTGCCCGTTCCTCATCCGGAAAGACGGCGTAAAACTCGATGGGATGGATACTGGCGAAATCGAAACCGCCCTCTTTCATGCGGCGCAGTACATTACTGCTGATGTCCTCTTGATAGGCTGTGCTCATGAAACGTCCTCCTATGCAACGATAGATAGAGTTTCAACTTTCCCGGCACGACCGCTGATCAGTGGCCGCTCAGCGACAGGTACTCTGCCACCGGGGGATCAAGCATGTAGCTGACAAGGCCAAGTAGCGAAAAACCTGGCGTCGACATTTAGAGGCCGGAGCAACGCTGCACCGGCCTCATTTGCAGAGTAATCCTATCGACGGCCTGTGCCAATGGCAAAACAGGCGTTAGCGAATGAGCGCTCAGTAAGCCTCAGTAACAGTGAGTATCTGCACACTGTGCATGGCTTTTAAAGACTTTACAGTAGGCTCCGGCGCTCGACCGTCAAGGTCATTCAAGTCAAGCTTATCGGCAACAGGAAACAAAACCTCACGCAGGTAATCAGCTGCGTCTTCATTACTCGGGCGTTGCTCGCGCTCAAGCTCAAGGCTCTGCTGTACACCGTCCTTATCGACATACGTAATGGTCCACTGTTTCATCAATGTCTCCTTGGCCAAGCCGAAAGCGGCTCACTCAATCTGGACCTTGAGGATTCTCCATTCGTTCCACCGTGACGCAGGCAAAAAAAGAGGCCAATCAAGGCCTCTTCTCATTATTGACCTGTCAGCGCATTTTTCCCGCGCTCACACCTGCCGTGTTGTCCATCAAACTTTTCGTCGCCGTTTGTATGAACGCTTCCAGCTTTTCCTTGAGCTGCGCCTGATCAGGTTGAGCAGTCATCACTTCAGCGTGGGGTTTGGCGCCCAACTGGTACTGATATAGCAGCGGTGGCATGCCTTTGGGCTCGACCAGAATGCGATCACCAGTGACATAGCCCACGGTTAATTCGCCGCCAGAAGGCTTGATCACACCGAAACCCTTGTCGCCTTCCGGAAGGTTCAACAGGTCGCGCCCCCAGCACTGGTTACGCGATTCCCCGCCCAACCGGCCCATGATGGTTGGCACGATGTCGATCTGAGTGCCCACCGTACTGCTGCGCTTGCCGAACTTCTCCTGTATACCCGGGCCGATCAGCAACAGCGGCACGTTAAAACGACCCAGATCCAACTCAGTGATCTGTTTGTCGTTGCCGAAGCCGTGGTCGCCCACGATTACGAACAAGGTGTCCTTGAAGTAGGACTCTTTCTTGGCTTTCTCAAAAAACTGCCCCAGTGCCCAGTCGGCATAACGCATGGCAGTCAGGTGTTCGTCCAGCGTACCGTGGCCGGTCACGCGCTCGACAGGCAAGTTTGCAGGTAGCGCATAAGGCGTGTGGTTCGACAAGGTTTGCAACAGCGCATAAAACGGCTTTTTGCCTTCTCGGGCCTTCAGCTCTTGAGCGCCACGGTCGAACATGTCCTGGTCCGACACGCCCCATGTTGGGTCGGAGAACACTGGATTAACAAAATCATTACGACCAATAAACGTGGTCATTCCCTGATTACTGAAGAAGCCCGACTGGTTATCCCAAGCAAAGTCGCCGTTGTAGACATAAACGTCGTCGTAACCACGGGCACTGAGCAACTGCGGCAAGCCGGACAGTTTGTTACTGCCTTCCGGGGTCTGCATCAGGTATTCAAAACCTGGCAAGTTAGGAAAGCAGGCCATGGTCGCGAACATACCCTGGTGGGTATGAGTGCCGTTGGAGAAGAAGCGATCGAACAACAATCCTTCTTGCGACAACTTGTCGAAGTTTGGCGTGATATTGGCATCGCTGCCCAAAGCGCCCACCGAGTGACCGGCGAAGCTTTCCATCAGGATCACCACCACGTTGCGAATCGGCAGCGTGTTTTCAATGGGCGGAACCGTGTCTCTGCGCACAGCGGCCTGATCTGCGTCGACCAACGTGTCATGGGCAGTCAGCAACATGTCGCGGGTGACCTTCTGCGCTTGGGCATCAGGCATCGTCGACTTCCAGATGTTGGCGTGCTGGTCCGAACTCAAGGCTTTAGCGGCTTCAATCAGCGACAAGGTGCCATTGAGGCCCAACTGGTTGGCGAAGTTCGAATTTGTGGTGTAGGCATCACCCCATCGCAGCGGCGGGCCTTGGCGCAAGGTGCCACGGGAAGCAATTACCGCGACCGCTAGGCACAATACAAACACGCCGATGCGCGTATACCAGGGAGCTACCGAACGGTTGTTTCCGGAGCTGACGCTCATCGTGCGTTGCGGTCGCGTCAGACGGTCGATACCTTTGAATACAAGGCTCAGCAGCCAGGTCACGGCAGCCCAGACCAGCAGATACCGTGCTACCGGGAAACCGTACCACAGCATGCTCAGCACGGTTTTGGGGTCTTCCTTGACGTACTGGAACACCAAACCATTGAGGCGCTGGTGAAACTCACGGTAGAAGTCCAGTTCCATCAAGCCCAGGAACAGCGTGATACTGGCGCCCAAGGTCAACCAAAAACGGAACAGTCCACGCCATTTCATCACCCTGGCGCTGAGCAATGCCAACAGTAACGGGATCAACAAATAAACCGTCAAGCGCAAATCGAAACGCAGGCCATTGCCCATGGCCTCCATGAACGTCGAAGCCGGCGTCGTGCCTATCATTTGACGGTTATAGACCAGCAGCGCAATGCGCAGCAGACTGTACATCACCATCAACACGATCCCGCTCAGCAGGGTATAAGCCAAGTGAGATTTGACAGTAGGTTGTAGCGGGCGTGATGAGGTGGGCTGATGACTCCGGGAGTCCGTTTTGGCCATGGTGTTCTTAGATCCGTTGGATTCGAGGAGTAAATTGAAAGCGTGCGCCCGAGCCTTTTGGGCGAATAGGCGGCACGATACTCTTCGAAATATTGTGAAATTTCTACAGAGCGCCATGGCTGAAATGTAAGCAATCCTTTCAGCCTGACGTTCTAGCCCGTTTAGTCGTTACTTGGCTTATTTACAGCCTGCAGAACATATTGCGGCAAGGCAAATGCACCAATATGAATCTCGGGATTGTAATAACGCGTAACAATACCGCTGCCAGCAAACCGTTGACGCAGGGTCTCCAGCGTTAGCTTACGGTAGGCGGTATTAGTCGCGCCCCAAGCAAAGGTCATGGCGCCGCCGATATAGGTCGGAATGGCTGCTTGGTAGAAATGCCAGTCCGGAAACAGGCTACGCAAGCGACCCGCAGTGGTCTGCACTTCAGTCAACTGCATAAAAGGCGTGCCGTTTTGGGTGACCAAAATGCCGCCTTCTTCCAGACAGCGGCGGCAAGCTTGATAAAAATTTTCAGAGAACAACACTTCCCCCGGACCGACCGGGTCAGTGGAGTCGGAGATGATGATGTCGAACTTATCCTGGGTGGTTGAGACGAAATGCATACCGTCGTCGATGATTAGATTCAATCGCGGATCTTCGAAAGAACCCTTGGAGTGATTGGGCAAAAACTCTTTGCACATCTCGACCACGGTACCATCGATTTCGACCATGGTGATGTGTTCGACGCTGCGATGCTTGGCCACTTCACGCAGCATTCCGCCGTCGCCGCCGCCGATGATCAGCACGCGCTTGGCCGAGCCGTGGGCCAGGATCGGGACATGGGTGAGCATCTCGTGATAGATAAACTCATCGGCTTCGGTGGTCTGAATCACACCGTCGAGCGCCATAACCCGGCCCATGCGCGGGTTTTCGAAAATAACCAGGTGTTGATGCTCAGTGCGAACTTCGTGCAGCAGTTTTTCAATACGAAAGCGCTGGCCATAGCCTTCGTACAATGTTTCTTGGTAATCGCTCATGGGTAAGTCCCCGGTAAATGCTGGTGGCAACGGACAGCGGCGGCTTCATAAGAAGCACCGCCCCTAAGAAAGGAGGCGAGCATTCTACGTTGCGGACGATGTTAGGTCGAACCTCCTTTGGTCTGCGGGCGATACTGATCGCAGACAAAAAAAATGCGCCTTACAGCATCAGCCATTAGGCGCCTGAGGTCCCGCATCGAACCGGACGAGGGCAGATCAGATTCTTACGTTGCCCCTGGGTCCGGCAATCGCCCATATAATCAGGCCCAATACCGGCAGCAACAAAATCAGCAACACCCATAGGATTTTCATCCCGACTTCGGCGCCACTCTTCAATACATTGATGACCGCCCAGATATCCAGAACCAGGATGATCAACCCAATCAGACCATTAAAAGTGGAACCCATGGTTATTGCTCCTAAGTAAGTGCTTACCTGCTTAGGATGTTTGAGCGGTCAGAGGGTTCCGTTCGCTAAGCTCTTATTTTGGGCACAACCCTTGTGTGCCGACCTATCAAACGTAGAGCTCAATCCGTAGCGCTTCCAACGACGGCGCCGCGGCGATCCCGACCGCTGCGCACAATTCCAACACGCGATCCAGATCGTTGCCGTAAACCAGCACTGCCTGCAGCTCATCGTCCAACGGTTGGCTCAGGTTCATCAGTACGTAACCACCCTTATCTTTATTCATGCTGCTTAACTGAATCTGAATTCGGTTTAGCGCGATCAAGGGCTCGACCTTGGCGAGTTGCTTGGGTTTGATGTTAAACGTTACCTCGTCGCCAAACGAAGCGACTATCTGCGCAAAAAGGTCCATGTAACTGTCAGCCTGGAACAGTACAGTGTCCGGCAGACTTCCTATCACCATCCACTCACCCAGCGGGAACGGGAAGCTGTCGTCATAGTTGACGTCAGGATTGGCAGCTAGAAACGCTTGCGGATCCGCGTAGGCTCTTTCGGACTCGTCAGCCACTTGGGCGATTTCATTAGCTTCCATGCAACCCGAACTGACTTTGCTGATTAATTCTATGAGTTGGTTTTTCATGGAAGTCCTGACAGGTGGCCAACAGTAGCCAAAAAATTAGGCGCGCAGGATAGCCGGAAATGGCGCACGGCTCTATGGATAGCGACTAATGGCCATGCATTTACTCAACTGCTAGCGACTAAGCCCGCTCAGTAATTCAGCCGTGTCCACCGCGCCCATGGTTTGTGCGGCTGCCAGCGGTGTGACGCCCTTGGCATCCTGAGCGTGGGGATTGGCGCCTTGAGACAACAGGTAATCGACGATTTCGGTGCGGTTGAACATGGCAGCCATCATCAAGGCGGTGCGCCCATCTGCAGACGCGCCTTCGACATTCGCACCGCCTTCAACCAGCACTTTAACTACCGGCAAGTCACCCTTGAAGGCCGCACCAGCAATAGGACTTTGCCCGTTGTCGTTTCGAATTTCCGGGTCAGCCTTAAAGGCCAATAACACCTGGACAGCCTCTAGATGTCCGTGATAACTGGCAAGCATCAACAAGGTGTCACCTTTATGGTTGCGCAAATTAGGTGTCAGATCCTTCTCCAATAACAAGCCCAACATCCTCGCATCGCCCTTTCGAGCCAGGTCGAAAACCTGCTCGGCAAATTCTAAGGCTTCATCATCGGTCATTTGCTGAGCAGTAGGTTTGAAATCGTCAGTCACGGTGCTACTCCTTGAATACACGCTATAAAAAGCCTGTGGTAGAGATCGGATACCTGCAGTCTCCTGAGCTGCTGGCTAAGGGTCAACGTATACAGGCGATAGAGAGTCTCAATAGGATCAACGCTCTACTTAATAAACGTCACATAATGTTGAGTCATCCTTTCTCTGAATGTTGCATCGCCTCAATTTGATTTTGCCCAGCAGGCTTCAGCAACACGATAAAACCCGGCGTATTATCCGCAAAATGCAGGATGCCCGATGGCCACTCATGCAATTTGCACGAAACTCACAATCATAGATTTTTTTAAGTGTTTGATTTATATAGCTATGTTAGATATCAGAATGCTGGCACAGACACTGCAACGGCTTTCCCAAGCTTGTTACCCATTGAGCAACGGAGCCAAGACATGACTTTTATCCAAGAAAAATTTGCATCCGTATTTTCTGAATTCGAGGTGACTACTCAATTACGCCCTGACGGGGGCGTCTTACTCACCCTACGCAACACTGAAGGTAAACAAATTCGCCGCTCGGTGACCTATGCCCAACTGCACACCCCCGTTCAATTGGATTGGGTGATCAGTGCGATTCGTCGTGACTTGGCCGCGCAAGCCAGCGAACTTCCCGCGATTTCGATGCTGCAAAGCCAACACCGTTTCGATCTGCCGACTTACCACACCCGTTAAGTCAAATAGTTTGGTACCCGCGAACTGATTATAAAAGGCCCTAAGACCCAGCTCTTAGGGCTTTGGACATCTACTTCCCACTCGGGCGCACAGACCATCGCATTGAACGGCCTCAGGCAATAGTTAATACCTTCCTGCCGCGGTTATCACCTACCTGTCAGGGTAGTTTTATTCCACAGAAATTCGTCATACCGTTTCTCTCGTCAGGCCTATCGCCTGATCATTATGGAGAACGACATCATGAATAATTCCACCCTCAATCGAGTTAAACCATCGCAGCAAAATTCGTTCGGTTTCTACCCACTGACCAAGTGGTAACAACCGAAAGTAAGTTAGAACTTGCCGGAGCTTGTTGCTGCGGCAAGTTTTCTTAATGCGATGGAGTTAACCATGAAGCTAACCGAACAGTTTGAACAATTCTTTAATTCTACCGACATCACGTTGCTCACCGATTCCATTGAATTGATTACCCATGCACAACGACATCGTATTAATGCCCGATTGATAAGCGAATTGGAGAAAATGCCCATAAACAGTGTGTGTATTACGCTTAGCAGAGCAGGCACCGAATCATTGTTAAAATGCGCGGCGGCCGGGAATTCAGGACGGGCCATTTACACTCAAGCTCACGCTTTCGATCCCACGCTTAAAAGCGTGATTTATACCCTCGAACAAATGTGCGTCACCGATTACCAGCTGGCCATGCGTCAGCAAGAACAACTGCTATTGTTACTCGATAAAAACGAACCGCTGATCCTTACCGGGCCGAACACGCTCGGCTATCTAGTCATTGCCAAAGACGTCGCACCTTACGCGATGATTGAAGAGGATGTTCAGGCCGCACACGACAGCTTCATCTTCCCGCTGGCGGAACTCCTCGAAGTTCATTACACCCATATGGACCCTGACGCGCCCCGACCTTTTAACCTGAACGGTACGTTCCGAGTCGCCGGTATTTTGTTGGCGCGGGGTTACCACGACTCATCGATTCCAGCCCAGCTGATTACCTCCCTGACTGCACTTTCAAATCTTGTTGCACTTCACCACGCCACTGCAATCATAGAGGACAATTTAGTTCAATCATTCACAGTAGCTGGTCGCGATTACTGCACGCTATTAAACGAGGCCACGGGTCCACGCGGCCTGCATCTGACTGAATGTGCGTTCGGGGTCAACGCCAGTATTGCTGCTACCATCGACTACCGGATTAACTCGCAACTCAATGAAGGCATAGAGGGAATGCATGTTGCTGTGGGTGATGGGCGTCGTGGTTACCACATCGACCTGTTGATGCCAGGGGTTGCTGCTGCGCCAGCCCCCGAAACCAATCATTTGAGAATGCCTTGATACAGCGCCTCCCCCACCGCTTGCGCCCGATTTGAAACGCCCAATTTGGAATAAATACTTTTGAAGTGGTACTTCACTGTAGCTTCGGAAATCTCTCGGATGACCCCGATTTCCCACGCTGTTTTGCCTGCCCGCGCCCACTTGAGCACTTCAAGCTCTTTTTCGGTTAGCGCTTTGGTATGAAATTTCCGGCCTCTTCCGGCCATGTGCAGAATAGGCACGAGACTGCTTAGTAAATACCGGTCGTTGTCGGTGAGGGGACGGCTCATGGCATTGAGTGAACAAACTGTAATGACGCCCTGACTGGCATGAGCTTCATTGGAATAGGCATATGAAGCGCCTGGCATCAGCATATAGTCTTCAATTAGTTCTTTGAATGCATGCGTCGGAGGGTGCATGCCAAAGGCCAAGTCCCACTCTAAAAACCCTGGTGACTCTCGCAAACCGCGAACAACCGGATCATCAACTGACAATCGTGCATGACGGTAGAGGTCGCGCCAGATACTGTCTACGTTCGACGTGATACACGTTAGCAATACCGGCCCCTTGAATTGATAAAACAGGGCGCGCTCACAGCAACATTGGCACCGCAACCATTCAAGGGCATTTTCGATTGCCTTGTCACCGTTAAGCTCTGTGATGCTGATAATCATCTGTTGAATGAGCTGATTTAAATCGTTATTCAATGAATCAAGACTTTCCATTCTTATTCTCCCTTACCCCGACATTTGTCGCTCTAGTGCCCTCCAAGACCTAACTTAGCGGCTGACCAAGAGTTGCACAGTAAAAGACTTTAAAAAATCCACGAAATAACAAACAGGTGTTACTTACCTGACAAAGAGAAACTTCCTACGAGATAAAAACGCACAACCTACAATTACCGCCCACCCGGAGGGAGGGCGATAGGCTTCAGAATCCGCTTAGATCAATCACAGCAAAGCTGCCAACATTTGCATGCCCGATCAACTCACCACTGCCACGCACAAGGCCACAGGTGGCCATGCCCGCCTGCTGCGCAGCGTCCAGCTCTTCGACGATATCGGAAAGAAACAGAATCTCCTCGGCTGGGTTGCCAATCGCTGCGGTGATGTTTCGGTACGATTCAGGCTCGCGCTTGGGGCCTGATGTCGTATCGAAGTAGCCACTGAACAATCGAGATAAGTCACCCGCCTCTGAACACCCAAAAATTAGCTGCTGAGCCTGAATTGAGCCTGAAGAATAGACATACAACGCATAACCTTCCTGATGCCAGCGCTTTAATGCTTCAACAGCATCTGGATAAACATGGCCCTTAAGTTGTCCCGCCCGATAGCCCCGCTCCCAAACCATACCTTGCAGAGCTTTGAGCGGTGTTGCTTTGCGGTCGTCAGCGATCCACTCCAGGAGGATTTCGATCACCTGTTCAACGTCTGCGCCGGGCTTGGCGCTTTGATCACGCACCGCCTGCAATTGCAACGCCACGGCCGGCTGAGTAGCTTCTTGACGGACAAATTCAGGAAGGTGCTTGGCGGCATAAGGAAACAACACATCAAACACGAAACTGACCGCGCTGGTGGTGCCCTCAATGTCCGTCAGGACAACTTTAATCGGCATTCGAACTCCGGCTCTATCAATCTTCAAGACGAGGAAATTGGCTGGCAATCTGATCGCCCGTGAACTTCGCGACCCAACCTTCTGGGTTATTAAATAAGCGAATCGCAACAAAATGCGGGTGTTCGCCCATGTCGAACCAATGCCGCGTGCCCGCGGGCACCGTGATCAGGTCATTTTTTTCGCACAGCACTGCGTACACATAATCCTCTATGTGCAGTGTGAATAATCCGCGACCGGCAACGAAGAAACGCACTTCGTCTTCGCCGTGCTGATGTTCATCGAGAAATTTGGCACGCAATTCAACTTTTTGTGGATGGTCGCGATCAAGACTGATTACATCCACGGTGACGTAACCGCGCTCAGTCATGAGCCTATCGATTTGCACTTGATAGGCCGCTATCACCTCTTCCTGAGAGGCACCTGGGGTAATAGGAGCCGACGCTTGCCAGCGATCAAAACCGACCCCGTGCTCGGCCAAGGTTGAGGCAATATCTTCTACATGGGTCAACACCTTGTTCGGAAAACAAGGACTAGAAACGTGATAAACGGACAGGCTGCTCACAGCGGCAACTCCTTGACATTGAGTACTG
Source organism: Pseudomonas sp. 10S5 (assembly GCF_035019745.1). Taxonomy (NCBI): domain Bacteria; kingdom Pseudomonadati; phylum Pseudomonadota; class Gammaproteobacteria; order Pseudomonadales; family Pseudomonadaceae; genus Pseudomonas; species Pseudomonas sp. 10S5. The sequence continues at coordinate 230,566 of NZ_JASJVL010000003.1, read as the reverse complement.
AGCGGATTTTTAGCTCGCACTCGAACAAAAATTCAAACGCTTCGATCTGGCGCAACGCATCACTCATCTGCGCCCCCCAGGTGTAAAGGCCATGGCCGCGAATCAGATAGCCTGGACAATTGATGTGAGCGTCCAGCCAAGGCTGCACCTTCTCCGCTAGCCGGGCAATGTCTTGATCATTGTCGAAAATAGGCACGACAACCTGGGATTCATGGCTCGCCACTCCGGCAAACGCTTTTTGCAGTTCGTAGTTTTCAAACATCAAATGATCACCCGGCGTCAGGCGCGACAGCACGGTCGCATTGACCGAATGGGTGTGCAACACCGCGCCTATCTGTGGGCGACAGCGGTAGAGCTGGGTGTGAAGCAGTGTCTCGGCCGAAGGTTTTTTCCCCGGTTCAAGACTGTTGCCGGACAAGTCAGTGACCAATATGTCGTCAGGCATTAGCTGCCCTTTATGCTTTCCCGATGCCGTCAACAATGCGGTGGTCGCCGATAAGCGCGTCGAGTAATTACTGCTGGTGGCCGGAGACCAACCACGGCTGTATAGGAAGCGCCCGGCTTCGATAATCTGTTGGGCGAGTTGTTCGCGAGTCATGCCCTGTCCTCTTTCATTCGTGTCGCAATCATGACGGCAGCGGCCAACGCTGCAAGGCTGGCAATACTGAAGGTCCAGTTTGGCCCCAACACGGTCCAGCTATAACCGGAATACAAAGCCCCCAATGCACCGCCTGTCCCAGACAACGCGGCATACAGGGCCTGACCTTGCCCTTGTTGTTGAGGGCCAAAACTGCGCTGCACAAAATGGATAGCCGCCGCGTGAAAGCTGCCGAAGGTCGCAGCGTGAAGCGCCTGGGCAACAATCAATATTGGCAAGTATTCGGCGAAACTGCCCAACAATATCCAGCGCAACGCAGCCAGGAGAAAACTGGCAAGCAACACCTGCCGGACCGAAAACCGCCGCAAAATTCGGCTCATCGACAAAAACATCAAAACCTCAGCGACTACACCCAAGGCCCATAGCAACCCAATGACGCCGCGACTGTAGCCCAAGTGTTCGAGGTGCAGCGTCAAAAAAGTGTAGTAAGGGCCATGGCTTAGCTGCATCAGCGCTACGCAGCCAAAAAAAGCCAGCACGCCGGGCCGACCGAGCTGCTTCAAAAACCCTCCAGCTTCTGGCCGCTGCGCCGAGAACAGCGGTTGCGCATTTGGTACCCACGCGCTGCTAACGACAATTCCAGCCATGATTAACAGCAGTGCTTGCGGGTAGGCATCCAGACTCGACCACTCAAACAAGCGGCCTAAAGCGACGACGGTGAGAATGAACCCTATAGAACCCCACAATCGAACCTGGCTGTAGCGCGACGTTTGCCCATGCAGATGCGCCAATGTAATGACTTCGAACTGCGGTAACACGGCGTGCCAGAAGAAAGCTTGCAGCGCCATGACCATCGCCAGCCAAGCATAACTTTTGTCGAACAGAATCAAGGAAAAGGACAGCAAAGTGCAGATTGCCCCAAGCCGCACGATGGCCAGACGGCGTCCGGTGTAATCCCCCAGCCAACCCCAAATATTGGGGGCGATGCAGCGCATCAGCATGGGGATTGCCACCAGTTCACCGATGCGCGCGCTGGAAAAACCAAGATGGTCGAAGTACAACGCCAGAAAAGGGGCGGTCGATCCAAGCAGCGCAAAGTAGAACAGATAGAAACTGGACAACCGCCAATAAGGGATCGGACCGGGAGTCAGCGCTGCCGAGCCCTTTAGAAGCGCTACCACAACTAAAGCGCCGTGGCACCTGCGCCGTCATCAGGCATTACAGTTGACCCAAAATGGGCGTCGAGACCCGCACATCAGCGTTCTGACCTCGATTACGCAACAGGTGATCCATCAAAACGAGGGCCATCATTGCTTCGGCAATGGGCGTGGCACGAATGCCAACGCACGGATCATGGCGACCTTTGGTAATGACGTCCGCCGCATTGCCATTCACGTCGATGGAGTGCCCTGGCGTGGTGATACTGGACGTCGGCTTGAGTGCAAGATGAGCAACGATAGGCTGCCCAGACGAAATACCGCCTAAAATACCGCCGGAATTGTTCGACAGGAAACCATCGGGTGTCAGTTCATCACGGTGTTCGGTGCCGCGCTGGGCAACGCTGGCGAAACCGGCGCCAATTTCAACGCCCTTGACCGCATTTATGCTCATTAGCGCATGAGCCAGTTCAGCATCCAGACGGTCAAAAATCGGCTCGCCGAGGCCCGGCTTGATGCCCTCGGCCACGACAGTGATTTTCGCTCCGACTGAATCCTGATCTCGGCGCAATTGATCCATGTAAGTCTCAAGTTCTCGCACTTTCTCCGGGTCAGGGCAGAAAAATGCGTTTTGCTCCACCGATTCCCAGGTTTTGAAAGGGATTTCGATTGGCCCCAACTGGCTCATGTAACCGCGAATTTGAATACCTTGGGTGGCCAGATACTTCTTGGCAATGGCGCCGGCAGCCACACGCATGGCGGTTTCGCGGGCAGAACTACGTCCGCCTCCACGATAATCACGTACCCCATATTTGTGGTGGTAGGTGTAGTCGGCGTGGGCGGGGCGGAACACGTCCTGAATCGCCGAATAGTCTTTGGACTTCTGATCGGTGTTGCGAATCAACAGGCCAATTGGGGTGCCCGTGGTCTTGCCTTCGAACACCCCCGACAGAATCTCGACCTCATCGGCTTCCTGGCGCTGGGTGGTGTGGCGACTGGTGCCAGGCTTGCGGCGGTCAAGGTCACGTTGAAGGTCGTGCGACGACAGTTCTAGCCCCGGCGGGCAGCCGTCAACAATTGCAACCAATGCTGGACCATGGCTTTCGCCGGCAGTGGTGACAGTGAACAGCTTGCCGTAGGTGTTGCCGGACATGCAGGACGCTCCGCAGAAAAACATCAAAATAACAAGTGCGCCAGTATACGCAGGCTGCCTGCGTAGTTCATCCTTCTGGCACCGAACCTTATACATAAGGACGCGTCCAATCGGCACTCTTACTGAACGTGGCCCTCTAGATGTTACGAGTCATCGCTGTTACCCGTCTTATCACCTTGATTATTCCATTGCTCAGTGGATTTGTTCAGGCCGCTCCCGCTCCGACCGTTGCACCGACCGTTATATTGCAACGCCCCATCAGTCTCGATACCGGGACCGGCGAACTGTTTGGCACCTTGGTACTGCCCAAGTCGGACGCGCCGGTACCGGTAGTGTTGATGATTTCCGGCTCCGGACCCACTGATCGCGACGGCAATAATACCGATGGCGGGCGCAACGACAGCATGGAGCGGCTGGCAAAGATTCTCGCCAGGCACAACATTGCCAGCGTGCGCTACGACAAACGAGGTGTAGCGGCGAGCAAGGCAGCAACGCCCGATGAGCGTAATTTAAGTATCGAAGCCTATGTGGCCGACGCCGTAGCCTGGAGCCAAAAACTCAAAGCTGACTCGCGCCTGGGGCCGTTGATCTTGATGGGGCACAGCGAAGGGGCACTGGTCGCTTCCCTTGCCGCGCAAAAAGCTGGCGCCGCCGCCGTGATTTCTATCGCCGGTACCGGACGCCCGGTGGATGAGGTGGTGCGAGAACAGTTGCATTACCGGTTGCCACCCGCATTACTGCTACGCAGCAACCAACTCATTGAATCGTTAAAAGCAGGGCGCACCGACGATAACGTGCCGCCAGCATTGGAGGTGGTGTTCCGCCCCAGCGTGCAGCCGTATTTGATTTCATTGTTTCATCAGGACCCGGCCAAAGCGTTCGGCAAGCTGCAAGTGCCAGCGCTGATCATTCAAGGTAGCCATGACATTCAAGTCGGTGTGGGTGATGCTGAACGGCTGCATACAGCTAAACCAGATGCCGAGTTGGCAGTTATTGACGGCATGAATCACGTGATGCGTATTGTGCCCAATGACCTTAAGCAACAACTGGCCTCCTACAAAGACCCACAGCTACCTCTCGCCAGCGAGCTTTCAGCGCGTATTCTGCATTTTATTGGCTCGCTCCCCGCCGGCTAACGACTTGATAGTGTCTGCATCAGCCCAACCATCAAATGGGTAGCACCCTACAGTCTTGGACCAAGCAGCCGATAGCAGGTGGCTGACACGGAGATTGCTGCCTGGTGCCTGAAACGCAGGATTGCTGATATGACCGATACTCAAGACTCAACCGACACCGACACCGACACGCCAGCCACTGAGCCCGAACCGGCCCTTTTACCCTGGGCGGAGGTCCAGCCAGACCTGTTTCAAATGCTGCGTCTGGCGCCCCTCCCTACTCACCGCATTACTGGCATACGTCCTCTGCGCTTTGTGCAGTTTGGACGGGTGGAACGCCACAGCAAGGAAATCAGCTTACTTCGCCTGAATATTCAATTGCCCGGGCAACGGGTACGCAAAGAACAAAATCACTTGGACGTGTGGGTCGATCACCTCACTCACCGCATCCGGTACGTCCCCGAGTCAGGATTGCAGATCGAACCCTGGAACCGCGGAATCGGTCGATACATGGCGGCATACGCCACGTCTTGGGCTCGAAAAAGATGGTCGCATTACACCGTCAATGGCATTGCGCTTGCCAGCAAAGATGCCCTTAACGACGATACACGCCTGCGCCGAGACAGCTTTCTTAAAGCGTTAGGCTTTGAAGTCGCATACGCTGATGCTCAGCACCTGAAAGGCACCATTAAAGAGGTGCTGATGGGGCAATTGCACAGCACCTGGAACAACGACAAACTCCAGATATTAGAGATTATCGATGCCGCCAACATGCTCGAACAGGCAGAAATAAATCTGCAAGAGCAAGACCTGAAAATGCGTCAGCAGGAAGCGACTTTGACCCGGTTCAAACGTGAAGACACCGGTTTGCGGTTCACGATTGCCTGCCTGGTAACCTTTGCAGTGTTCCAGGCGGCGTTGCTGATCTGGATTGCAACACACCGCTGACCCGGGATGTAATTGTACGGACTCGCCCAAGCCCAGGCGACCCTGCGCCAAGGTGGCCTGTTCAGAAACCAACGACAGCGAGGATCTCTACCCAATTACAGGTAGAGTTTTCCACTGTGGTATCAACGCTGCGTCATCACACTCGAGAAGCGAACAACGCTTGGTGCTCACGGCATTGCTCGGCCGTGAGCATGAATACCCCATGTCCACCTCGCTCGAAATCCAGCCACGCAAAATCAACTTCCGGGTACAGCGACTCGACGTGAATCTGGCTATTGCCCACTTCAATGATTAACAAGCCTTTTTCGGTCAAGTGTTCTGCCGCCTGGCTCAGCACGCGTCGCACCAGATTCAGACCGTCATCGCCACACGCCAGTGCCAACTCCGGCTCATGTTGATACTCGTCAGGCATGTCAGCGAAGTCTTCAGCGTCGACATAGGGTGGGTTGGAAACAATGAGATCAAAGCGCTGCCCCGGCAGGCCATCGAACCCGTCGCCCTGCACGGTGTAGACACGATCATCGACGCCATGACGCTCAATATTCTGGTTGGCCACTTCCAATGCTTCGTAGGACAAGTCAGCCAGCACCACCTCTGCGTCAGGAAACTCGAACGCACAGGCAATACCGATACACCCCGAGCCCGTACACAAGTCGAGAATTCTCGTCGGCGCATTTGCCAACCACGGTTCGAAACGTTTTTCAATTTGCTCGCCAATCGGCGAACGCGGAATCAGCACCCGATCGTCGACAATGAACGATAACCCGCAAAAAAGTGCTTCGCCCAACAGATAGGCGGTCGGAATTCGGTCTGTAATGCGGCGCTTGAGCAAGCGTTGCAAATTGACCAGTTCATCGTCTTCAAGCCGACAATCCAGGTAGCTGTCCGCAATTTCCCACGGCAGATGCAACGCACCCAATACCAATTGACGGGCTTCGTCCCAGGCATTATCGGTGCCATGACCGAAAAATAGATTTTCTCCATGAAAACGGCTGACAGCCCAACGGATGTGGTCGCGCAGGGTGCGCAGGCGGGACGTAATCACAGACAAGACTCCTTAAAAAACGACGGGGGATTCTAACAGCCATGAGCACAACAAACGATGCCTGCAACCGGCGTTGGCAAGCGAAAACACGCGTTCGTTTGGCGTAGGTCTTTTACGATTCATCTTAATTTTCTTGGCAATTTGCCATCTTCCATCAACCATAAAATGCCTCGCAGGCCAATAACCACGGTACTTGTGAGTATTGCCATTCACAGAACCGCTCAGCCAGAGGAGAATGTCGCAAAAGCCCCACCTGAAGGAGCCCCAGATGTCCGATCCAAAAACGATGTTTCAACTCAGTGGCCGTGGATATGCACCGGCGAATCTGAGTCATGCCACGCTGATTATTATTGATGCACAGAAAGAGTACATGAGTGGCCCTCTGGCCCTGACCGGCGTGAACGAAGCGGTCGCCAATATCTGTAAATTGGTCGTTGCTGCCCGTGCCGCTAATCGGCCTATCGTGCATATCCGCCATTTGGGTACGGTAGGCGGCTTGTTCGATCCGCAGGGTGAACGCGGCGAAATGCTCCCGCAACTCTTGCCTCAAGGTGAAGAACATCTTGTTGAAAAGCGCCTGCCTAATGCCTTCAATGGCACAGGGTTGGATGATTTGCTGCAAAGCCTTGGGCACCTCGACCTGATCGTGTGCGGCTTCATGAGTCATTCAAGCATCAGCACCACGGTGCGCGCCGCCAAAGACTACGGCTATCGTTGCACGCTGGTTGAAGATGCCTGCGCTACCCGCAACCTGCCAAGCAAACAGGGGGTCATCAGCGCTGAGGTCGTCCACCAAACCGAAATGGCGATCATGGCCGATAACTTTGCCACGCTTGCTTTGACCGCAGAGTTGATCTAAGCCGTAACTTAATTCGTCAGCATGGGCGTGGCCAGCACCAGCTCGAACACCGCCGCGCCATAAACCGCTCATCCATTGATCAATTGCATTTGCCGTTGAACGCCCCTAATCGGGAACCATGCGATCATAAAATGGTCAGAGCGCCGATACTCTGAGAGGAAAAGTCGGAATGAAAATATCCGATGGTTTCGATGCTCGTCGCCTTCGCCCCAAAGGTTCAGGTAATTGGCTGATGCGCTTGGGCGCTGTATTTGCTGCGCTGCTGGCAACATGCGGGGTATTGCTGATTTTGGCGGGTATCGCGAGTTTAATTGGTCACCCGCCCGCATTGGGAGACCTTAACGCCAGCCCGCTTGGCGCCTTATTGGTCGTTGTCGCCGGCGTATTTGTGTTGTATGTGGCTGTTTGGTTGTGGCGCCGCTGCCGCCGCCGTCTGCGCCGGACCGGTTCACTGAACATGTCCCCGCACTTGATGAAGAAGCACGATTAAACCCATAGCGTTTAGCCTGCAGCACAAGCGAGGCTCGGTAAAAATTTTTTTGTCACGCAGGGTGCGCCGTGACTTGGGTAAACTAGTCCTCCCGCGCGGAGGCTCACATGCAAGACGACGACTTTTCCCTGTTTAAGAATGAGATCCGTGGCGTAAAGCCGATAAAGCAAGTCCATGCAGATATTGGCAAACCCAAGGCGGACCGCAAACACCTCGCCAAATTGCGCCAAGCTGCAACCGTTCGTACCGACTCGGTAACAGTTGACGGTTTGTCAGACCAGTTTGTGATCGATGTAGGCCCCGAAGATGAACTCAACTGGTCGCGAGACGGGGTCCAAGAAGGCCAAATGCGAAAGCTCAAGCTTGGCCAAATCAGTTTCGAGGGCAGCTTGGACTTGCACGGCATGACAGTGGAGGTCGCACGCGAAACCTTGTGGGAATTCTTGGCAGAGGCCACCAAACTGGAAATCCGCTGTGTGCGGGTAACCCACGGCAAATCGGTTCGACTCGATGGTAAAAGGCCGCTGATCAAAAGCCACGTCAATACGTGGTTACGTCAACACGCCCAGGTGCTCGGTTTCTGCTCTTGCTTGGCGAAGCATGGGGGCGCGGGGGCGGTTTATGTCGTTCTCAAGCGCACCATGATGGAAGGCCGTGACGAGTAGCTCCTCTGGTCACGGCCTTCCAAGTGCTGGCTGGATCGTATCTATCTGACCTTCAACATTCTGGCCCGGCCGGAGATCAGTAACGGCGACCGTCGGCGTACCGGTGATCATGCCAGTGACCATCATGCCAAGGCCCGAAGAAACAGCCGGACATCGATGAAAATACGGCTACCAAAATCGCAACTTTTACGAGTCGACTCATTTCATTCACTCTCTTAACGGCAGGTTTTTGTTACCTGATAATTCAGACAGCGAATTCGAGAATATGATGAGGCGACGACTGTAAAGGTTGGGTAAAGTTATGAATTAACTGCGATTAATGCCACTTCAGTGGAGCCGAAGCTTGGCTTCCAAGCCGCAGCGATACACCTGCCCGCTTGCGTACGCTACTATGTCGGCCATCATTGAATCCACACGGAAACACCGCCCTGTGACATTGGAACAGAATTACACCGCGATTTTGGGTCAATTGGGTGAGGACGTCTCTCGCGAAGGATTGATCGATACACCCAAGCGTGCAGCCAAGGCCATGAAGTACCTGTGCCGCGGATATGAACAAACCCTTGAAGAAGTCACCAATGGTGCTCTTTTTAGCTCTGACGCCAGTGAAATGGTCCTGGTCAAAGACATTGAGTTGTATTCATTGTGTGAACACCATTTGCTGCCTTTTATCGGCAAAGCTCACGTCGCCTACATCCCCAACGGCAAAGTGCTCGGCTTGTCTAAAGTCGCCCGTATCGTTGACATGTATGCGCGCCGATTACAAATCCAAGAGAATCTAAGCCGCCAGGTGGCCGAAGCGATCTATCAGGTCACGGGGGCACTGGGTGTAGCCGTAGTGATTGAAGCAAAGCACATGTGCATGATGATGCGCGGCGTCGAAAAGCAAAACTCATCAATGATAACGTCCGTGATGCTGGGCGAGTTTCGTGAAAATGCGGCCACTCGCAGCGAATTTCTTAGTCTTATCAAATGACTGTCTTCAAACATAGCAAGACTACAATCCTGCATACCTGAACGACTTGCTTTCCGTTTTTATCCCTATATGAGGCTTCACCGTGTTCATGAAGGCTTTGAGGGTTGGCTTGGGCCAGCTCGTCCTGTTAATCGATTTTGTCACTCGTCCGAGCAAAAAACAGCGTACTCCGGCTGCTCAAGCTTCTGTCGACCAATCCGCGCAACACCTGATCTTGTATCAGTTCCACGCCTGCCCCTTCTGTGTAAAAACACGCCGCGCACTGCGCAGTCTGAATGTGCCCGTGGCATTGCGTGATGCGAAGAACAACGAAATGGACCGTCAAACGCTTCTCGCCGAAGGCGGCAAGATCAAAGTGCCGTGCCTGCGAATCGAAGAAAACGGTCAGATTGTTTGGATGTACGAATCCAAAGTGATCATCAACTACCTGCAACAGCGCTTTGCGGCTGTCTAACTGAGCAGCGCAATAACGTCGCAGGAGCCGAAGGCTGCTGTTCAACAGAGGACAGTCGCCTTCGAACAACGCTGAAAGCTAAGCAGTGTCGCCCTTACCGCAGCCTTCTGCCCCTACTACAGGTCTTACGTGTGCAGACAACGCGGCACCGACGGTTAGTCAGGGCATCCAGCCTGTCGACAGGCTCCATACGCTTTCAACTGTTCCACCCGCTGCAGGGTCAGAGCAGCCATGCACTGCGCATGCAGCAGTGGCCAGATCGAGCCCGAGTCCTCGGGCTTGCCGACTTGGTATAAACAATCGGCCTCACGAAAAGCAATCCACTTTATCTGAGCGTTTTTCAGCGCCAGTTTGCGTGCCGGGGTTTTCAGATAAGCCATCTGCGCCTGGTACTGCCGATTCAAATCTGCATCAGCATTGGCCAAGTCTCGGCCAGCACAGGCATTCATGGCCGTCTGATTGGCCTCACAGTCGTCGGCCAGCGCGGTTGGCACGTTCGCCAAGCCGATGCCCAACGTCATAACAATCGTCATCAGATAACGCATGGTAATTACTCCTTCAGCATAAACATCAGTCCAACATTCCAACATAGCCCGGCTGCTGCGCTACCCGTGCGAGCCAGTGCCGGACTGCCGGATACACTTCAAGGTCAAAGCCACCTTGATTGGCAACGTGGGTATACGCATAAAGTGCAACGTCAGCGATGGAGAACGAATCGCCTACTAAAAATAGCGTACGGGCAAGTTGCTGCTCCATGACCGCCAGGGCGCGATAGCCAGCTTTCTGCAGGGTGCGGTATTCCTCCATGCGCTCTTGCGGCAGCCCTAAGTAGAACTGAATAAACCGGGCGACCGCGATGTACGGTTCATGGCTGTACTGTTCAAAAAACTGCCATTGCAAAACCTGAGTGCGCAAGCGTGGCTCGCTGGGCAAGTAGCGGCTGCCATCGGCAAGAAAATTCAGGATCGCGTTGGATTCCCACAAATACGTGCCGTCTCCCAATTCCAGCACTGGAATCTTGCCATTAGGGTTCATCGCCAGAAACGCCGGCGTCTCGGTTTCACCGCCAAGGATATCCACCGCCACCCATCGGTATTCGATCCGCAAAAGGTTGAGCATTAATTTGATCTTGTAGCAATTGCCTGAGTTGTAATCGCCATAAACCGTATACATACACCACTCCCCGCAATGCGCCTTTAATAACCCCTACCGCACGCTTTAACCAAAACGTGCTGCATGATTCAAACAGGGTGCGAGTATATCGCGCCAGGTTCGCTTTCAAGCAGATGGCTGTAACTACGTCGTTATCGTCGGTTTTTTTTGACTGTACGGCTCATTGTGAGCCTCGCTGTATCGCAGCATCCGTTGCTGACCAGGTTTAGGCTTGCGCTACGCCGAACAATGTTAAGGAATACCCGTATGACCGATGTCACTACCCCCGTTCGCCTGCGGCCGTTTGCCGACAGCTCACCCTCTGCGGTAGTCGCCGGGTTCATCGCCATGATGACCGGCTGCACCAGTTCATTGGTGCTGATGTTTCAAGCGGGTCAAGCAGCCGGTTTAACCAGTGCGCAAATTTCATCCTGGATCTGGGCATTGTTCATTGGTATGGCGCTTTGCAGCATCGGCCTGTCGTTGCGTTACCGCACGCCGATCACGGTGGCATGGTCGACACCGGGTGCAGCGCTGTTGATCACCAGCCTTGGAGGAGTGTCCTACGGCGAGGCGATCGGGGCGTTCATCACCTGTGCCGTGCTGGTGACATTGTGCGGCATTACCGGCAGTTTCGAGCGCATGGTAAAGCGTATACCTGCCTCGCTGGCAGCAGCGTTGCTGGCAGGGATTCTGTTTAAGATCGGCAGTGAAATATTTATCGCGGCGCAACACCGAACCGGCTTGGTGCTGAGCATGTTCTTCTGCTATTTACTGATAAAGCGTGGGTCGCCGCGCTATGCGGTACTCGCCGCGTTAGTCGTGGGCACGGCCGTGTCTGGCGTGCTCGGGTTACTGGATTTCAGCGGGTTTTCACTGGAAGTGGCAACGCCGATTTGGACTACGCCATCGTTCTCGCTAGCGGCGACTATTAGCATTGGCATCCCGTTGTTTGTAGTGGCAATGACGTCGCAAAACATGCCGGGAATAGCGGTATTGCGGGCCGACGGTTATATGGTTCCGGCTTCACCGCTAATTTCAGCGACCGGTCTGGCTTCGTTGTTGTTGGCGCCATTTGGCTCTCATGGCATAAACCTGGCGGCCATCAGCGCAGCGATCTGCACCGGTCCGCACGCCCACGAAGACCGCGACAAGCGATACACCGCTGCGGTCTGGTGTGGAATTTTCTACGGGATTGCTGGGGTGTTTGGCGCAACACTGGCCGCGTTATTTGCTGCACTGCCCAAAGAGTTAGTGCTGTCGATTGCTGCGCTGGCGTTGTTTGGCTCAATCATCAACGGCCTGACCATCGCCATGAACGAACCTAAAGAACGTGAAGCCGCGCTGGTCACTTTTATGGTCACTGCGTCAGGCTTGACGTTATTTTCCATTGGCTCGGCATTTTGGGGAATTGTGGCTGGGGTGCTGACCTTGATGATTTTGAATAGCCGTAAAGGCTGAAATCTGTAGAGGCTGCCCAAAGCTGCGATTCAATTAAGGCCGGCCACTGCCGCAATACCGCTCAGGATTTGGTGACCAAATTTAGCCTTCGGCAGCGCCTAAACATCTTGCGCCGCCAATGCAAAATGACTGCGCTGGAAACCGGGCGGCATATCCCGACAGATCCTCAAAGCCGGAAGTGACCCACCATTCCTTTAAGCTCGGTACCTAACTGCGCCAGCTCAATGCTAGATGCTGCGTTGCCCTGCATGGCCATAGCCGATTGATCAGCACTGGCGCGGATACTGGTAACGCTGCGATTAATCTCTTCGGCAACTGAACTTTGCTGCTCGGCCGCTGCGGCGATTTGCTGGTTCATTTGCTGTATCAATGACACCGCTGCGGCGATGCTGCCCAAAGCACTCTCGGTTTCTAGAGCGTCGCTGACCGCCATTTTCACCAATTCACCGCTGCTCTGAATCTGTGCAACAGAAGACTGCGCTCCACTCTGGAGACTGACGACCAAGCGTTCGATTTCTTCGGTAGATTGCTGCGTGCGCTTGGCCAGCGCTCGGACCTCGTCAGCGACTACGGCAAAACCACGTCCCTGCTCTCCGGCGCGAGCAGCTTCGATGGCCGCGTTAAGCGCCAGCAAATTGGTTTGCTCGGCCACACTTTTGATCACCCCAAGCACTTTGCCAATGTTATGAATCTCGGCACTGAGGTTCTCGATGCTTTGGCTGGCAGAGGTAGAAGAAACAGCAAGCGCCTCGATCCGCTGCATGCTTTGACGAACCACTTTCTGACCACTTTCGACCTTGTCGTCAGCGGTTTGCGCGGCTAGCGCGGCTTCTTCGGCGTTGCGCGCCACATCGTGAACGGTGGCGGTCATTTGGTTCATGGCGGTGGCGACTTGCTCGGTCTCTTCGCGCTGGCTATTGACCTCCAGGTTGGTTTGCTCGGTCACCGCAGACAGCGAATGGGCGGACGTTGCCAGTTGCTCGATCCCAGCCTGCAAGCCACTGACGATACCGCTCAGACTCGCGCCCATTTGCTGCATGGCTAGCATCAGTTGGCCAATCTCATCACGACGACTCACCGCGACTGTCGCGCTCAGATCGCCCGAAGCAATCTGCTGAGCGGCACGAATCACGCTGCGTAACGGCGCCACGATCAACCGCGTGATGATCCACGCAGCAATGAATCCCACCAATAACGCCAGTACCGACGAGCCAATGATCTGAATGGAGTTGGTTTTAAGTTGGGTTTGCATCGCCAGATCTTGGGCCGCATAAGCCTCGTTCACCCGCTGTACAACCTGCTTGGCGTTGTCGGCCAACTGCGCATTTACTTGTGCTTCATTGGCAAGCAAACCAGTGTATTCGTTTAATTTGTCAGTGAAGTTCGCAATATGCGTGGCGCACTCAGTGAGGACGGTCAAATAGCCCGAATCCTTGACCACGCCTTTTAACTGCTCGGCCAAGACCAATGCCTGGTCTGCCTGTTCGATCTTGCCTTCTTTAGGCGGTTCGCCAGAGCCCTGTTTGCGGCTTTGATTGAGGCGCACTCGGGCCTCATCCATAGCTTGGAGCATTAGCCGCGAAACCTGGCTGACCTGATTGGCTTGTTCAATGAATTCAGATCCATCCTTGCCTTGCGACTGTTTCAACGCGTAGGCGCCGTCATCGGCCAAACCACTTTGCAGAACATCGAGGTTATTAGCCACGCTGGAAACCGACCAGCTGGCCATTTCAAGTGCCAAGTCTTTGCTTTGGCTGATGCTGACGAATTGATCAAAGGATTTACGGTAAGCCGTAAGCGCGGTCTGTACTTGGCCCATCACGGTTTTGTTGTCATCCGACTGAGCTTTAAGTTGCTCAGCCAATGCGTTCAGAGCGTCGATGCCTGCGTGAAGGCTTTCGACCAATTTTGGGTCGCCGTGCAGCGCATAATCCTGTTCCTGCAAACGTACTTTTAGCAGCCCGCTGTTTAGGGTGGACATCTGCTTGAGGCCATCGAAACGCACGCTGATGGTCTGCAGCGACCAAACACCAATGGCAGCAACCAAGGCGGTCAACAACAGAACTAGCGTAAAACCAATCCCCAGCTTCTTCGCCATTCCGAGATTAGCAAATCGTGCTTGCACGGCCGAAATCATAGCGCTCAATTCCCATTTGAATGTCAAAGGTGCTCAGGCTATGAATCAAGCCATTCTATGCATGTGCAGATTCTCAATGGGATCGTCCTAGCACAAGCCTCTGGCGCCGGAATAATGGCAAAAAGCTAGCCGTCCGTCGTTTTTAGAATGCTGTGTGTCGGCCATGCATTGAAGTATTGCGTGATGGTGCTCAGTAGCACGCAGGCGAAACCCACAGGGTGCCTGCATCGGCATCCAGCGTAGCGTAAGTACCTAGCGGCACCGCGATGTTCGGATCACCATGACCGATGGACAGCCCGCCCAGTACTGGAATTCCAAGATCACACAATCGCTCGCGCAGCACATCCGCCAGGGTGACTTGGCCAGATATTCCCAGCGGTTCACTGAACTGTCCCACCGCGATACCCGCCACCCGTTGCAGGATGCCGCAATTGCGCAAATGGGTGAGCAATCGATCAACCCGGTAGGCCGATTCACCCACGTCCTCAAGTAGCAGGATCGCGCCATTCAAATCAGGCATGAACGGCGTACCCACCGACGTGCTCAGCAAGCTCAAATTGCCACCGAGCAATAGTCCATTAACGCTACCTTCTCTGCGAACCCCTGCCGTGGACTCCTTCGGGTCGGTCTGGATCAGCGTCGGTTCGGTGGTCATCAGTGTGTGCTTGACGCTGCTGTTGGTCAGACCTCCCCGCTCAAGCTGAACCCCTACCGGACCATGAATCGTCGCCAAGCGTGCGTTACACCAAAGGGCTGCATGCAGCGCGGTGATGTCAGAAAAACCCAGCACCAGTTTCGGGTCACGCCGAACCGCGTCAAAATCGAGGTGTTCGATAATGCGCTGTACGCCATAACCACCACGGTTACAGATCACCGCGCGAATCTCAGGATCGGCTAACGCGTCGTTTAGGTCTGCCGCACGCTGCTCATCGCTGCCCGCGTAAAACGAATACTTATCCAGCGCATGAGGGTAAACGCGGGGCTGCAGGCCCCAACTCATCAACACGTTGACTGCCGCTTCCACTCGGGCTTGGGCCACAGGCCCTGCGGGCGAAACCAGCGCAACGGCGTCGCCGACCTGCAGCCGCTGTGGGTGAAGTGTCGGTTGATCAGTGCGTAGTCGAGTGTGATGAAAATCCATGATTTCTCACTGCCCCCAGATTTCGATGAGGCAGTTAACCACAAAATTGCCCGGCTGTTCCCCTCCAAAGCCATGCGCGGCATGAACGGAAGGCTCAGTTGGAGTATGCTCAGCCACGTCTGAAACAGCGCTCCGCTGACTGAGTAGCGCCCCTATTTTTTCGCTCAATAAAGAACGTCATGAACATTAAAATTCCGTCTTCTATCATTGCGCTCGACCAAATTCTGCCTCAGGAACCCCTATTGATGATGGGTGCCGGACCTGTGCCGCTGCCGCACAAAGTCGCGTACGCCAACTCAATCGTCATCAATCACCTGGGCGACGTCATGAACCGGGTCGTAGATCAGGTCAAGGACATGGGCGCCTACGTGTTCCAAACGGCGTCCAAGCATGTATTGGGCGTAGCCGGACCGGGCTCGGCAGCGATGGAGATGGCGATATGTAATTTGGTGACGCCGGGCAGCAAGGTGCTGTCGATCACCAATGGCTACTTCAGCCGACGCATGGCCGAGATGTCCTCCCGCGTCGGGGGCATTGTGACCGTGCTGGAAGTACCGGACAACCAGGCGGCCAATCCTGAAATCGTTGAGCAGTATCTGAAACAGGGCGATTTCCGCACGCTGACCATCGTTCAGGGCGAAACCTCAAACACGGTTTATAACCGCGAGTTGGAAACCATCTCCCGGCTGGCGCATTCCTACGATTGCGCAGTGATTGTCGATGCGGTCTGTACGCTGAGCACGATGCCGTTCGACATGGACGAATGGCAAGTCGATGCAGTGATCACCGGTGGTCAAAAGGGCTTGTCGTCAATTCCCGGCGTCTCGCTGCTGGCGTTTTCCGACTTCGCATGGGAACGCATCGAAGCGCGCAAGCAACCTATCGCTCATTGGTGCCTGGACGCGATCTTGGCTGATAAGTTCTGGAACAAGCGTTCGTACCACTACACCGCCCCGGTTTCCGGGATTCTGGCGCTGCACGAAGCACTGCACCTGGTCTGTGAAGAAACCCTGCCGCGCCGGTTCCGTCGCCATGAGCTGTGTTCGAAAGCGCTGCAAGCGGGCATGCAAGCTATGGGACTCGAACTCTTGGTGCCCGAAGAAGTACGTCTTAATTCAGTGATCGGAATCAAAGTACCGGACGGGGTTTCTGCGGACGTCGTCAGAGACCATATGACTGCGGTTCACCGAGTCGAAATTTCTGGATCGTTTGGCTTGAACATCGTGCGTATCGGCCAGATGGGAGAGCAAAGCCGGGTGCATAACCTGTTTCGAACGCTGCACGCCTTGGGCTCAAGCATGCGCCATGCCGGTGCATCACTGGATCTGCCAACCGGTATTTCTGAACTGGAACGCTATTTGTCTCGCGACAGCGTGACGGCAGCAGCGGCCAACTGAAACTTCTGCCCCCTAATCGGCGCGTCAAACCGACCGTCTGTTAAGGGGGTGGCTGCGTCCGGTTCACGCTTTTACGCAACCAATGCAAGAAACCGCCTGGCGCCATTTCAACGGGCTTGTATTGCTGCAACATCGCAGCCCTGGCCTGGGCGCGAAAACGCGCCAGACCAACCAACGCGCCTCGCAGCTCAGGATGTTCATCTAACCAGGGTTCAAGGTCTTTAGCGTCAAGGTGATAAACCAAGCAATCGGTACGGGCAGTGAAACGCACCACCGACGCAGATTGGTCGATAATTCCGCTCTCGCCTATTAACTCCCCCGGTCCCATTCGGCCTAACTCGCACCAGCCTTCCGTGCGTTCGATGTCCACCGATACCACCCCTGACTCGATGATCAAAAGCGACTCGGGCACCGCACCTTGAGGGAGAATGATCGCCCCCGCTGGAAACGAACTTATACGCATGTGTCGTTCAAGCTCAGCACGATCTTCTTCGCTGAGTCCTCTCAGTGCGCTGACGCTGTTGAGTGCCGCCAATTGACGAGTTGCTGCCTGCAGCTGTGTTCTATTTTGACGGATGGTTTCAGATGCGTTCAGTTGACGGTATATCAAGTCATACAGCTGATTACGCACCGCACCACGGCGATCCCTGGATTTAACGTAGCCCGTTACCTCATACTCAACGCTACGCAAACCAGACGTTTTAACCACAGCACTGCCTTTGGGCTTGACCAGCAACTCCCGGCAACCCTGGATAGCTTTATCCAGAGAATCCAGCACCAAACTCGGGCGCAAGCGCACCGGCAATTCGATGGTCAGCACTACCGAATGAAAATGATCCGGGCGGCTGAGGTTTGCGATGCGCATCTTGGCCGCCATGGCATTGGGAATAACCACCGTGCTGCCTTCAGAGGTCAGCAGGTAGGTCGAGCGCCAGTCAATTTCGATGACCTTACCTTCGACGCCGTCGACACTGATCACATCGTCAACGCGAAACGGTTTGGTGGCGTTGAGCACAATGCCAGAGAACACATCACCCAGCGTACTCTGCACAGCCAGACCTAAGATAATTGCCACCGCCCCCGACGTGGCGAGCAAGCCCCTGACCGGTAGATCAAGGACGTAAGCCGCTGCGGCAACGATCGCGACCAAAAAAATGATGGCACCCATCAGATCCTGAAGTAGATGCCCCTTACCCCCGATGCGTGGCTCTAATATGACCACCGCCAAAGCGGTCAGAGCCCGCGCGCCAAACAACCACCAAGTGATGGCCAGCAAGGTCGCCAACGTGTTTCGCGCCGGGGTAAATCCATCGGGGACTGGAAATAACGGGCTCAAACCGCCGTTAAGCAAGGCCACACTGAACAAGAGAAAAAGCGCCAGCCGCACCACCATTTTGCGGCGCATAAAACGAGGCGCAACCCATTGCCATACGATTAAGTCGATCACTAAAAACAGCGAAGCGCTCGCCAACGGATAAGCGAACCACAAGGAATCCATCTACACCCCCAGACACATCGGCAGCCCTAAGCAGCGAGCTTAGCCGATCACAGTCCAGAGCGGCACCCAGTACGGTAGGGCCATTGCCATCGTCGGCAAGCCGACTCCGGTAGCATCTCGATCCGACATTAAATATCGGATGGACACAGATACTGTGGAGCACACTTGCCCGCAAAAAATCTCCTTGCGTAGAAGATCAAATCGCCGTCACACCACCGTCGACGGCCAATGCGTGCCCAGTAATGAAACTGGCACCGTCGCTGCAGAGGTAAAGCACCGCGCTTGCGATTTCATCGACCGTACCAATGCGCCCAACAGGATGCATAACGGCAACAAACTCGGCTTTTTTCGGATCAGCCTCATGAGCACGGCGATACATGTCGGTATCGATCACTGCCGGACAGACTGCATTGACGCGGATTTTCTTTTTCGCGAATTCGATCGCGGCAGACTTTGTCAGGCCAATTACAGCGTGCTTGGAGGCGCTGTAAATACTCATTTTCGGCGCGGCTCCCAAGCCAGCTACTGAAGCCGTATTAACAATCGACCCACCGCCTTGAGCCATCATCAGCGGTAATTGATATTTCATGCACAGCCATACGCCTTTTACGTTAACGCCCATGATCGCGTCGAATTCAGCTTCGCTGCCCTCTGGCAAACGACCTTTTTCTATCTCGATACCAGCGTTATTGAACGCATAATCCACACGACCGTAAGCACTGACAGCCTGCTCCATCATATTTTTTACATCGGCTTCTTGAGTCACGTTACAACGGACAAATAGCGCCTCGCCATGTGCTGCGTGGATCAACTCGACGGTGCCTAGCGCGCCCTCGCTGTCCAGATCCGCCACTACTACCTTTAAGCCCTCGGCAGCAAACGCCAGCGCAGTAGCGCGACCGATGCCAGCGGCAGCCCCAGTGACCAAAGCCACTTGACCGGAAAAATTCATCGTCATGTCTGTCTCCTTCGATTCATTTCGATGGATCAGTCTAGCCAGCGCCGAATGACCTATGTCAGCACTATTACCGCCCCGGTTAGAGACTTATGCATCCAAGTGATTAAGCCCGTGGTGACTTCATCACCGAGGTGGATTGAAGCGCATTCGCCAGACTCACAAACCTTGCCGGAATCCCGGCCAACGACTATCACGTACGCTGCTTGACCTACCTCCCATTACACAAGAGCGCGTGCCATGACTGATCAGATTAATCGTCAATTTTTGCTAGCTAAACGCCCAAGCGGTGCTGTAACGCGGGAGGATTTCATTTATCAACAAGTGCCTGTGGGCGACATCGCTGCCGGTCAAGTTTTGGTAAAAAATGAATATTTGTCGTTGGACCCCGCTATGCGTGGCTGGATGAACGAAGGTAAGTCCTACATCGCACCGGTCAACCTGGGCGACGTGATGCGCGCGCTGGGAGTGGGTAAAGTTCTCGCCTCGCAGAACCCGGGATTTGCCGTCGGTGATTACGTCCAAGGCGCGTTGGGTGTGCAGGATTACTTTCTTGGAGAGCCTAAAGGTTTCTACAAGATCGACCCAAAACTAGCGCCGCTGCCACGCTATCTATCAGCACTGGGCATGACCGGCATGACTGCTTACTTTGCCCTGCTCGACGTCGGCGCGCCTAAAAGCGGCGAAACCGTGGTGATCTCCGGCGCCGCAGGAGCGGTAGGGAGCGTTGCTGGACAAATCGCCAAAATCAAGGGGTGCAGGGTAATCGGCATCGCGGGCGGCAAAGAAAAATGTCAGTCCTTGATTGATGAATTAGGATTCGACGGAGTTATCGACTACAAAAGTGAAGACGTTATCGCGGGCTTGAAACGCGAGTGCCCTAAAGGCGTTGACGTCTATTTCGATAATGTTGGCGGTGACATCCTTGATGACGTGCTATCCCGTCTGGCGCCCAAGGCCCGCGTGATTATTTGCGGCGCTATCAGCCAGTACAACAACAAGGAAGCGATCAAAGGCCCGACGAACTATCTGTCGTTGTTGGTCAACCGAGCGCGCATGGAAGGTTTTGTAGTCATGGATTACGCGACCCAATTTGCCGCTGCCGGACAAGAGATGGCGGGTTGGTTGGCATCGGGCCAATTGAAAAGCAAAGAACACATTGTTGAGGGCCTGGAAACCTTTCCCGAAACCTTACTGAAGCTTTTCAATGGGGAAAATTTCGGCAAATTAGTGTTAAAGGTTTGATGGATAGGCGTCGGCGCTTGTTTTTCAAGAGCCGACGTTTTGGCGAGATTTAAACCAGATCCGTTAGATAAATCGCTTCGCAGACACGCTTGGCTGCCGCAAGAGCCGTGAACCTATTCTCGATAATACTCACACCAAACTCACGACTATTTCAGCCAGCGTTTTGGCCGGATCGGCAGCCAAGCTGATCGGGCGACCGATGACGAGGTAGTCCGAGCCCGCGTCGAGTGCCTGGCGCGGTGTGAGTATTCGGCGTTGATCATCCAACGCGCTGCCCGCCGGACGAATACCAGGGGTCACCAGTTGCAGCGACGGGTAGGCGGCCTTCAATGCCTGGGCTTCCAATGCGGAACACACTAGACCATCCAGCCCGGCCTTTTGCGCCAGGGCGGCCAGACGCAACACTTGAACCTGCGGCTCAACGTCCAAGCCGATATCAGCCAAATCGGCACGGGTCATGCTGGTCAGAACGGTAACGCCAATCAGTAAAGGTTTCGGACCGCTACGCTGATCCAACACTTCACGGCACGCCTCCATCATGCGTAAACCGCCTGAACAATGAACATTGACCATCCACACTCCCATCTCCGCAGCGGCCTTGACCGCCATGGCCGTGGTGTTAGGAATGTCGTGGAATTTCAAGTCCAAAAACACCTCAAACCCCTTGTTGCGCAAGGTCTCTACTATGTCTGACGCGCAGCTGGTGAACAGCTCTTTACCCACTTTGACTCGGCAGAGCTTTGGGTCCAGTTGGTCCGCCAGTCTCAACGCGGCGTCGCGGGTTGGAAAATCCAGGGCGACAATGATAGGAGTCTGGCAGGCGGACATGAGTAGGCTCTCAGGCAAGTCGAAATGGGCGCGGCATTGTAGCTGAACTGGCTGGACAGAGGCACGCTGCAATCTGCCTAATCGACAACTCATTAACATGTTGGCCGAGGAACGCCTAGAATTGAACCACTAGCAGTGCAGAGTGTTCTATAGGCACAACAACACAAGGAGAGTTCTTATGCCGTGGTATGCGTGGTTAATTTTAGTCATCGCAATTGGCTCGGTCGTCGGCGGTTTGTTGATGTTGCGCGACACTGCGACAAAGGTCGATCTGTCTGAAGAACAGCGCAAACGCGTCCAGCAACGCAACGCGGAAATGGACGCTAAAGAAGCCAAGGATCGTTGACCAAGCCTCTATTGGTCAGCTCTAGAAGAGAAGATGCTCAACGCTGTGGCTGGATAGATCCTGAAGCTACGACGTGACTAATCCGCTCCATCAACCGCCACGGCACGATGTGTCGGTATTGGCGACACCGCAATACGAAACGGCTGGAATATCTTGAACATCTGCCCGTTTTCGCGAAGCTTCTGTAAGAGGGCAGCGAATTGCTCTCCCGTTATCCTTGCCTTTGGGCTTAATAGCGCAAAGTGACGATACACTTGATCAATTCGATCAGATACCAACAATTGCTTGGCCTCCTCGCTGTTTCGTGCCATGTAATCGCTGAGGTAAGAGCGTGTGACTAAAGCGATGTCGGCACGGTCGCGCAACACCATTAGCAAATTCGCATCATGGGAATACGTCAACGTCGCGTTGAAATGCTCAGCCAGATATTTAGGATCGGCGTTAAACCCCGAAAATTCGTAGTGATAACCGCTAAACAGCGCCAGGCGTTTGCCCTGCAAGTGATCGAAATACGACTGGGTGCGGCCATCCATGCGCTTGGCGACAAAAATTTCGGCGTCTTCGAGGCCCATATCTACATTGACATGGGGGATGTCTTTCCATCCCCAATCCGGGTTTTCGAAAATGGCTACGTCGATCCGACCCTGCTCAAAATCCCGAAACCGACGGGGGATAGAGGTCGGCACCAATACAAACCGAAAGGTAGTTTGCACCGTATTCAACGACTCGGCTAACTGAGGTAGCAAGCCAGTGTCCTCGCCTTTCTCCGGGCGGATGGTGTAAGGCGGGAAATGGGCAGCGCCAATCCGAACCAATTGTTCCGCATTGGCCTGCAACGTCAATAGCGTGCAGAAACCCATTATCGATATTCGGAAAATTTTCCGGACAAAAGAGGATATCAAGACGGCACCCCTCCAAGTAGTTGGACCCACGTGAATTATCTATTCCTACTGGTTAATCATTTTCAAAAAAATGATATCAATACGCCCATTAGACCGGTTTTAAGTCTTATTTAACACCATCATCAATGCCCCTGCTGCCCACTGATTCAGCGTCATACTGCGTATCGCTGAATCAGGCCGAGGTTAATAGCGATGCGACTGTAGGAAAACGCCATGTGATGACCACTGCTTCTAAACTTTTTACTCATTCCCGGCGAGACTCTCCTCGGAAATAGCCCACCGGCGCGCTTCGATATGACGGCTCAATCCCCGGCGAATGCTTGGATGAGAGCTACGATATAAAATTTACACAGATTTAAAATCCGCACTTGTCGGAAAGGCGCCTATGGATAAAAACTTCAATGGCCGCTCACCATTGAACATACAGGGCCTGAATTGTGTCTACGCTCAACCTACCCTACCGCTGCTTGACCGGAGTTCGATATGCCACATTGGCTGGTGATTGATCTGGAGGCCACGACGGAAGACGGCGGCTGGCCGATGGCCGAAATGGAAATTATTGAAATCGGCGTGACCCTAGTGAACCAGAACGGCCGTGAACTCGATCATTTCGAGCGATTTGTGCGTCCGCAGCGTCGTCCTTTACTGACGCATTTTTGCCGAGAGCTTACGCACATCAGCCAAAGCAATATTGATAACGCCCAACCGTTGTCCATTGTTTGGCCACAATTCGAGCGCTGGCTCAGTAACCATCTTGCGCGTGTAGTCAGCTGGGCCAGCTGGGGTGAATATGATCGTCGGCAACTGGAGCAGGAGTGGCAGCACCATAATATGGTCAGCGCGCTCAGTACGTTGCCCCATGTAAACCTCAAGCAGCGGTTTATCGAAACCCGACAACTTCAGCGCCCCTTAGGCCTGAACGGCGCGTTGCAACTGGCCGGGATGCAATTTCAGGGGCAACAACACCGGGCTCTGGTTGATGCGCGCAATACCGCACGGCTCCTACCGTTGATTCTTCCAGGCAGATAATTCATTCCCGTTGGCACCCGTCCTAAAGCAGATGACGGCCTTTTATACGTTCGGCATACTGGACGACCTTTTTCAGCCCTTTTTGTAAGGAATCGACCATGTTCAAAGTCAACGAGTACTTCGACGGCACCGTAAAATCGATTGCTTTCAGCCAAGCAGAGGGCCAAGCCACTATCGGCGTAATGGCCGCAGGCAAGTACGATTTCGGCACCAGCCAGCGTGAAATCATGCACGTAATCTCCGGCGCATTGAAAGTCAAACTGCCCGGTAGCGATGAATTTGAAGAATTTGTATCGGGCACTCAGTTCAACCTGCCAGCCAATTGCAAATTCAAACTGGAAGTGGATGTAGATACCGCGTACTTGTGCGAATACCGCGACTGATGCAGGAGGGCGGGACGTCCATCGCGAGCTGACATCACTTATATAGAGGGTCGTCATTAGCGTTTCGCGAGAGAGGCGATGCGGCACAACGTGGATCACCTCTCAAGCGCATCCAATACCTCACCCGTCGAGACCACTGTTGCATACTCTCCGTGCAAGTTGCCCAGCGACATCGCGTGCACCTCTTCGGCGGTATGTAGATTGCCGAAGAAGTCAGCTTGATCGAAGGTGAAACAAGCGTCATGCGCGACCACTACTTCAAACCCAAGATTGCCTCCACTGCGCGCCGTCGACTCCACTGAGTTATTCGTCACGACGCCGACGATAATTACCTGAGTAATGGAATGGGTGCGCAAATAACGTTCCAATGACGTCCCACAAAACGCATCGGGCGTTTGTTTTTGTAACTCGCTCTCACCTACCACGGGCAGAAACTCAGGTTGATAGTCGACACCCGATTGCTCCGGCCAGAACACCGAACTCGGTGACCGCGAAAAATGCCGAACATGAATCACTGGACGGTCAGTCGCCCGCCAGACCAACAGCAGCCGAAGCATCTGCAGCTCGGCATAACGATTGTTGCGCCGTCCCAGCTTCGGGTGATTGATGCCGTTCTGCATATCAATCAGCACCAAAGCTGCATTGAATTGAATATCCATATGATCCTGGTCCTCTTGAGAGCGCTGAGTGCCTGCGCCAGTTTGATTGGCAAACTGTTCGATTACAAAGTCTAAAAACACACGGGTCCTGCCGGGCAACAGTTTATGTTCGCGGTACAGCGGGATATTGCCGTCGTCGACGCACCCGTCGGGCAAGACGCTTAGCAGCAGCCCATCACGTAAATTCGGAGCGGCGAACAACTCCCCAGATATACTGGCTTCCACGCAACTCCCCTGGCACCATTAAAACGCTCACTCTCGGAGAATCGCATGCCCAATCAGATTTTCACCAACAAAGTGGCGCTCATTCAAGGCGGCTCCCGAGGTATCGGCGCAGCCATCGTCAAACGCCTAGCCGAACACGGCGCAGCCGTCGCCTTTACCTACGTCAGTTCTCAAGCAAAAGCTCAGGAACTGCAAGACAGCATCACGGCCAAAGGCGGCAAGGCCCTAGCCATCAAAGCCGATAGCGCGGATGCCGAGGCAATCCGCCAGGCAGTGGACACCACCGTCAAAACGTTCGGCCAATTAGACATTTTGGTCAACAACGCAGGAGTCCTGGCCATCGCCCCACTGGAAGACTTCAGCCTGGAAGACTTCGACAAAACGCTGGCGATCAATGTTCGTAGCGTTTTTATTGCCTCACAGGCCGCCTCGCGGCACATGAAAAAAGGCGGACGCATCATCAACATCGGCAGCACCAACGCCGATCGCATGCCCTTTGGCGGTGGCGGTCCTTATGCAATGAGTAAGGCGGCATTGGTCGGCCTGACCAAAGGCTTGGCGCGCGACCTCGGCCCACGCGGCATAACCATCAACAACGTTCAACCAGGCCCCGTCGACACCGACATGAATCCGGCCAGCGGTGACTTTGCCGACTCCTTGATCCCGCTGCTTGCAGTGGGTCGCTACGGTACCGCTGACGAAATCGCCAGCTTTGTCGCCTACTTGGCTGGCCCGGAAGCTGGTTACATTACCGGCGCAAGTCTTACCATCGACGGCGGCTTCGGCGCCTGATCGCCGCCAAACGTCAGCCAATGAAACGGCCCAAGGCTTCCACCGAAGCCTAAGCCGTGATGCATTCAAGCGTTATCCTCTTAAGCACATGAAAATTCTGAAAAAAACTTTTGCCTTCGCCAAAGGTTTCGACTACATTAGCGCGCCTCGACAGACCGAATGGTTGGCGAGATACGGTGAGGTGTCCGAGAGGCTTAAGGAGCACGCCTGGAAAGTGTGTATAGAAGAAATTTTATCGAGGGTTCGAATCCCTCCCTCACCGCCACATTGAAACAACACGAAGCCCCTGAATTCATTGATGAATTGCAGGGGCTTCGTGGTTTCTGAGGTTTAAAAAGGGCGTTGGGATTCAATGCAGGCTGTCTGTGCTTTATAGCCTAAAAAAACAGCCAAGAAATATGGAATTTGGCAAAACGCAAGCAGTCTCACAGCACTCACCTATTCACTTTTCCGGTGGCTTTATGTGGAAACGACGCAGACCAAGACGTGTCGAACATGATCTCTCGGATGCTGCTGATAATCTTCGAGATGCAGTTAATGTGCTTTTAGACATTTCAGTTGAGCTGATACAAGGCGGCAATGGCGGCGCCCTCAAATCGATTGCCGGCGTGATCGTGGCCCTGCAAGACGATGAAGTAATACTTCGTGAGCACGCAGCGAACTTGAAATCGGTAGCGGGTGGACGCCGAACAAGTGACAGGCTGTCTACCGGCGAACCGTAAAGCATCAGAGGAGGACAGCAGAACTGGACCTCCTATTCAACAAAGTCCACTTTATTTATTGCCCGCAAACGGCCCACTTCACCCGTATTCGGCTGAAGTTTGGAAGGTGGCGCCTGACCATCAATTAACGTACTTGACCCGTCAGCGGCACGCGGACGAGCAAGCAAATTATTCAGTAGGCCCGAGCGCCATTTTTGCGATAACTGGGTCGGGGGAAATCACGCCGATCTTCATCCCCAACAACACCGCTACCTTGTGCGATTCTCCCCGTCGACCTTTCTTGTGGCCGGAAAGAATTTGATAGGTCGTAGACGGGTCAACGCCATGATCCCGTGCAAAATCCTGTACCGTCTTCCCTTGTTGCTCCAGCCAAGCCTTGGCTTGTGCCGCCGTTCGAATGCCAGACATAGGCAAATCCATCCAAATTCGTTCAAAATGGTTTATAAATAATCTATCGGCCACCCGAAAGAATAGAGCGATCTGCATTGAACATTCAAGTGAATGGAATTGGTTTCCGACTAAGGAAAGAAAGGGAGCGCCTCGGGCTTTCTCAGCGCGCCTTTGGCAAAAGCGGAGGCGTAGCGACTAACGCACAAGGAAAATACGAAGGCGGCGATCGTGTGCCGAAAGCGGGCTACTTTGCCGCGCTGACAGCCATTGGTGTAGATGTGCTCTTTGTCTTGACTGGCGCCAGGGCGCCTATCCGCTTTGACAATCTGAGTCAATTAGAGCAAAGCGTGCTGGCTAACTTCAGGTCTCTGCAGCCAGAGGACCAAGATGCGGTCAAGCGTCTAACAACCACCATTGCTGATTTATCGGCGCTGTATCCGACAGTCGGCTAATAATCCGGATTAAGAGCCATTGATTGACGGTATTAACATTTAGCTACAGATCACCCAACAGATTGGGTGGGCCGCAAAAATTGGCGCTGTGCATCTAAGACGTTTTTGGTACGCGTATTCGAAGTTACCAAACGATAGGTTGATCCCTCGTGACAACAGCGCGCAGGTCCACTAGATTAGGTGCCCGAAACGCCCGATGCTTTTCGCGCCTCAAATCAAGTCAATGAAATAGTGAAATTAATGCCTGACTCCCTTACCGAAGAAGCTGTGATCCCCTTGTCCTCTAAACAGGAATACGAAAACGCCATCAGCCTTTCACAGCACGTTTCGCAAGCTAAAACCATCAGTGAGATGGTTCTTGATGCGTTTCACACGGCTAAAGAAAGCGACCACATCCGCCAACTGCGGACAGCGATTCGCCAAGCCCAAGAGGCCGTTGATGACGATAAAGCCTACGAGTTAATGGGTGAACTTAAACATCTCAAAGACGCAGAAGCCGCCGGCACGGAAGCTTTGGCTGAACTGAGCACACAATTCTCGATTAGCCGAATTCTGTTCAGTTACAAAGATGATCCGGCGTTTCAGGAGTTAGTGTACGGCTTAGCGCTTAAAGTGCTGAATCACACGCATCAGAGCGTTAGCAATCCTCTTGTTGGCAAAAGCAAAAGCGCGCGCATCAAAAAAGAAATAGAAACCTTCACCATCAGCAAAGACGGCGTTAGCGTCAACTTGCCACTCCGCACGCCACGGGCAAAGCCGAATGTCGACCGTGAAGCCTTCGAGTTTCTCGGATTCGCCTTCATCGGTGAAGGTGATTCGGCTGAACTTCAAGTTCAGACCTTTGTGGACAGCGACGGCAACGCACAATCGGCCACTCGAAAAAACATCATTACTGCGCTTCAACAACAAAAAGCGTTCAGCGGGTATCAGATAGGCTAATTATCCATCTGCGCAAACAATCCGCGAGGTGAGAGCGACAGTGTTGGCAAGGCGGCGCATTAGTACACCGCATGATCCTTCGCCAACACACTCGTCAGTTCCTATCCCCGGTTCAGGCGGTTTTTTTATAGCGCAACCACACCCCGCCACCCTCCTGAACCTCTGCCGACACCAACGTCAAATAGGTCGGTTGCTTCCAGGCCTCGCTGGCCACTTCAAATGAAGCAGGATGTTCGCCTCGGCCATCAATCAGCGGCAGGATCAGCACACTGACTTCATCCACCAATCCAGCATTTATGAACGAGCCACTGACGTGAGGACCACCCTCGACGACCAGGTGTTTGATACCCAATTCATCCGACAGGATGTCGACAGTCTGCCGCAAATCAATCTCGGCCTTGCCACCAAACAGGTAGGAAACATTGATTGACTGCAGGTAAGCCAGATAATCATCGGCCACACTCTCAGCGACCACTTCGACCACGTGCGAACCTAAGGCTTGATTACTCTTCCACGCTACCTTGCCTTGGGGATCAATGGAGATTGCGTAGGTTGCAGCGTCACGCTGAGCAAAGTAGTGCGTGCGAGGAATAGGCGCCTGAGCCAGCCCCTTGGGATAGTCGTCACCGTGGGCGATTTCCTGCATAGTAACCCGCCCGCATACCCACGCATCGAACTCGAACTGTTGGGCAAGCTTTTCATAAAGATCGCCGGCGTTTTTTTTGAATGGGCGATCCCAGCCGTCCGTCAGGGCGTGGCCGTCCAAGGACGACATCATGTGGCAAATAACATAAGGCTTCATGGACAACTCCAAATAATTCGGGTGACGAGTTTGTGGTCAGGCTACGGCCTTGCGGCTGCCGGCTGATTAACGTCCCTGGATTCAAGTACGGTCTTGTCTTCGACACGCTCTTGTTGAAGAAATTGCTGTCCCACTTTCGTGTTATGCAGCTTTTATGGCGCTGGCCCGGTTGGTTTGATGGCCGCGCACTCGGCGATGATCAAAGGCGCCTCACACGTGTTCGTCGGCTACCGACCGGCTTCGTACCGGGCAAGCCAATGTCAAAGCCTATAACAAGCAACTCGCCGAGTTGACTGACCACGATCATGCAAGCCGTCGCAGATTATTTCTCACACGCTAAAACTATCTGGAAAGCCCAGCGCCTACGTGCACTTTGACGCGCGAGATAAGAGTTGACTACGTGGTATGAAAGCCTGCAGCTTGAACTTGAAGAGTGCCGCTCGGGTTCAGATCTGAGCGTCACTTCAACCATCAAAAAGCCAAGCTATATCCAATGCAAGCGAGCATGACGGCCAAGCAAGGACGTAATATGTTGTCGGAGATTTTGCCAGTTAGCTGACTTCCGATATAGATCCCGGGCAGTGAACCCATCAACAAGAAACCCAGCACATGCCAGTCCATATTTCCCATACTCGCGTGACCTAGACCCGCGACAAGAGTCAGGGGAACCGCGTGAGCGATTTCGGTACCTACCAATCGCCTTGTCGGCAAAAATGGGTACAGGATGAACAGTGCCACGGTACCCAAGGCACCTGCACCGATAGACGTCAATGCCACCATGGTGCCAAGTATCAGGCCGGTGATAACCGTCAAAATATTGAGGCGCGTGCCACTAAGGTTGTACTTTCCGCCCGCGCGTTTATGTGAAAACTCAAGGAGCTGCTTTCTGAAGAAGATTGCCAGTGCTGTCACCAGCAAGACGACTCCCAACGCTTGTTTGATTATCGCGTTCATGGTCTGAGGAGCGGTATGGAGGCTGCTCAGATACCACAGCGTCAGCGCAACGGCTGGGACGCTGCCAAGGGTTAGCCAACCCGTGACGGACCAATCTATATTCTTATTCTTTCGATGCACCAAAACACCACCGGACTTGGTGATGGCTGCGTACAGCAAATCTGTCCCTACTGCAGTGGCGGGGTTGATCCCGAACCAAAGAAGAATGGGCGTCATTAATGAGCCGCCGCCAACGCCCGTCATCCCGACAATAAACCCGACCGTCAAGCCAGCAATTACTAATCCAAAATTTCCAAGATCCATTACATGTTCCAATCAGCGCAAGCGCATGAAAAATCTGGACAGCAGCATAACGATCTTTCCATTCTTTGTTTATATTAAAACGATCTATCTTTAGACCCTCGTTGTTTCAAGTGGAAGGACGCTGTCGCCGAATTTCCGACAGCGTTTGAATCATCAAACCATTGGCAACGTAATACTCACTACACGTAACGCCAACCCTTCATACGCATCCAGCGTAATGGTGAACTCGCCGTTCTCGGTCAAGTCGCCTTCAACCCGCTCATTTATTATGTCTACCACTGGCCCCGGTGCGATATCGGGCAAGTGCAGGGTTTCGACGATTTGCTCATTGCTGAAGTTAAGCGCAGTAATTTGGGTACCCTTCCCCGCTGGTAGCTCGTGAACCATGATCAACAGCCCCGGATTCTGCACGTCGGGGATCAGGATTTGGCGACTGGCCGCAATATCGTAGGCTCGGCGCACTGCAAGAATTTTTTTCAACTGTGTGGCGAAAGAATCGCTACGTTGCAGCTGGTTGGTGATGCTGCCATAGAGGGTTTTCGGGCGCGGCATATTGCCAGCGGAAAACCCGGCGTCGGGGTCCATATCCACCAAATCGTAGGCGCCCCGGTGTATCCAACGGGTGTCACCGTCTTGCATAAGATGTTGGACCTGTTCGGCCGGCAGCGTAAGGGCGCCAACCAGGTCCCAGCCAGATAACGCGAAGACCCCAGGTTGCATGGCGTTGTACATCACTAGCAGCAGGTGAATGTGTTGAATCTGCTTAATGTCGGCGTCGGTGATGGCGTCGAGGTCACGAATGCCCAAGGCAGCAGTAATAATGCTGGCGGTAGTACAAGACACGCCGTTAGTGACGAACTTGAGGTTATAAGGCGCATGTTCGCCGGCCAAGCGCTCGTACATTTCTTCGCGGATGTGTTCGCGGAGAATGTTTCCGGGAAATGTCTGACCCTGATAGTGATAAGTGTCGTGAGCATGCAGTGTCCAGAAATGCACTAACTCCAACGTTAGTTCATCGTGATTTTGCAGTGCGTGGATCAGCGACGCGGGGTCGATACCGAATACATGCACTTGGCGCAACATCAGTCGCAAAAACTCGGTGGTGCTGGTGAGCAGCGCGTGCTGATAAGCAGGCCGCGTAATGAAATCGTAGGACAAGTCGGCCCCGCCGTGAGACATGGCGGCGATATCATCCAACGTCAGGTTAAGTTCCTGAAAGCTGAAAGCACCGGCTTTACGAATCGCGCCACCGAGTAATTGGTTGCCGGTGATCGACAGTGGATGGCTCTCGGACCAGGCGCTGCCCTCAGCCTTGCGCTCAACCCCAAGAAAGCCATTTGCGTCGAGACGCAACACCCGCGCGCCCATAACGTCGATGGCGTGCAACGCGTCGCCAATGATCATTTGCTGCGCGGCAAAGCTTGGGTCCAACCAGTTAAGCGACGGCTGGCCTTCCTTGAAGTAGTGCAAATACACCCAGCGTCGGTCTTTGCCATCAACCCCGGTCACCACCCCCGTGGCGCTCCAATCAGTCTCTTTGACTCCCGGTTCGAAAAAGATCACCCGCTGCAATTGGCCGACGATGTAGTGCTTGTCCCGAAGGACGTCCACCACATCGGGCAACAAGTTCACGGCATCGCGAGTAGGCGCAAGTTCGGGCAACAGGTGCCAATCTTCTTCTCTGATTTCCACCATGTGATACAGGCCGGGATAGTCCTCGTAAGCCATTTCGGCCAAGCGAAAATCCGCGCCTTTGCCGGTGTGAGACGGTATCACATCGTCAATCATGACCGCGTTGTGCGCGGCAGCCGTCCGGCTCAAGCCTAGCAATTGCGCCTCAGTGCCCAGTTCAGGGTCAATTTCAAAACTGATCCGATCAAAGTTGCCGTCAATACTCGGGGTGCGCTCCCGCCCCCGCAAACCGCCCGACGCTTTTAGCGGGCCATTGTGAATGCCTTGCACGCCAATTTCGGATAAGGCGCGCCACAGGGCTTCATCGCCCAGCGCTTCCAACACCGAACCACCTTTGCGGGTGATTATCGACGCTGGGTACGCGGTAAACCACACTGAGGCAATGGCCGAAGCATCCCGAGGCCGGGCTTGAGCATAGGGTCTTTGCCAGAGGCGGCCTTGGCCTGAATAAAGTTTCGCCCTCTGTTTTGCTGCGTTGAGCATCGATTGCTCAACCAACCAATCCACGTATTGCTTATCCGGGGTCGTCATACCGCCAGTTACTCCGTTGTCACGTTATTTGCACAATGTAAGAACCCAGGTGACCGCAAACGTTGCATAACCACGAGTTTTGTAATGGGCTGTTGGACCGCGCGAGCAAGGGCATGGGTCGCTTTTTGCCCAAAATAGCTATCGATTGAACGTACAAACGGTCTTGCGCGCGCGGGAAAATTTCTAATAAAAATTAATATTCAGGACACTAGTTCCAACGCCACACCCGTCGTAATTTTCATAAAGTAAACGTTTGCTGCATAACAAAAACTTTACCGCTCTGCTTTGCTTATTACAGCCGTGACTTAATGCCGCCCGTCTGCCACTCGCAACTCTTTTACCTATGTTCACTCCAGAACTATGAAGGTTGGTTTTATTCACAAACAAGAGAGACGGACATGAAACATACACTTGTTGCAGCTTTTGATAACTTCAGCGACGCCGACAAAGTTAGAACGGAATTAGTCGATCAAGGCATCGCTCATACCGATATCACCGTCGCGGCGGCCGAGAGCGATTCCACATCAGGTTTAGCCGCTGAATCTTCTTCAGGATTGGTCGATGAGTCTTCTAACTCCCGGACGGGCAGCCATAACGAATCCATGGGCGATAAAATTAGCCGTTTCTTCAGTTCGCTGTTTGGCAACGATGATGATGACAATCTGCATCACCACGCTGTCGCCTACCCCGAAGCCTACCGTCGAGGCTCGACGCTGGTGACAGTTACAGTGGACACCGATGAAATGGCCGACGAGGCTGAACATGTGATGGAGCGCAATGGCGCCATTGACATTAACGAGCGCAGCGCAAGCTGGGTGAGTAAGGATTTAACAGGCGAACCCGGCAGCTACATTTCCCCGGACTCCGGCTTGACCTCTCCTCCAGGGCTCAATGCTCGTGACAACATCCCCACTGACTCGGTGCGCGTATCCCGCGTCAGCGAGGGTCTGTTCAGTGAAACGGCGCGCCCAAGTGGTGTGAGTGAGCCCAGTACGTTGCGCGGAGACGACGTCATCGGCCAACGCCACACGGTTGATGGATTGGGCGGCGAGGTTGATGATGAACCAAACCCGCTAAAAGATCGTCGCTAGTTCTTGAGGCGTAGGGCGTCAGGACTAACGCCCTCGCCCCAATTTCCACAAGACCGTCATTGGCTGCAAACAGTAGAGCACCTGTGTTGCTGATCGCTGATATCAAACAGGTGCTTGGGGGTGTTACGGATTGCGACTAAGCTGCGTCTTTGTTTTTTTTGAACGAGATGCCGTGTGAAATTTAGTCTGCCAAAAATAGCCACCGCACCGTTCTGCCCGCCCGAAGTAGCCGGCTCGGTGGTTGTCGATTCTGGCGCCCCACTCTGGAAGCGCGTTGTTAAGTTCGCCGGACCTGGGTTGCTGATTTCAATCGGCTACATGGACCCGGGTAATTGGGCCACCGCCATCGAGGCCGGTTCGCGCTACGGCTACGATTTATTATTCGTGGTTCTGTTGGCAAGTCTGGCCGGAATCGCCTTGCAATGTCTGTGCTCGCGACTCGGCATTGCCACCGGTCGCGACTTGGCGCAATTGTGTCGTGAACGCTATAGCACCCGGTCGGCGCGCACTCAGTGGGTGCTCGCGGAAATATCGATCGTCGCCACTGACTTGGCTGAGGTGTTGGGCTGCGCCTTGGCGTTTCACCTGCTATTGGGCGTTTCCCTGACGTTCGGTATTGCCTTGACGGCCTTCGATACCCTGCTGGTGCTAGCCCTGCAAAATCGGGGTTTCCGCCGTTTGGAGGCGATCATGCTGATGTT
Organism: Pseudomonas sp. 10S5; assembly: GCF_035019745.1. NCBI lineage: Bacteria > Pseudomonadati > Pseudomonadota > Gammaproteobacteria > Pseudomonadales > Pseudomonadaceae > Pseudomonas > Pseudomonas sp. 10S5. Next base: position 196,379 of record NZ_JASJVL010000003.1, on the reverse strand, counting down.
AGTACTGACCATTGGCGTGTGCTTCTTCATCGAATTGATGCTGATCAAACCCTATTGGCCAGATGTATTCCATGGCTTCAAACCCTCTCTTTCTGCCATCAACGGGGCTGCACCGCTGTACTTGGCAATCGGGATTCTGGGGGCCACCGTGATGCCCCATAACCTCTACTTGCACACGTCAGTGGTTCAAACCCGGCTGATCGGCCAGGATTTGGCAAGTCGTCAAGACGCGGTACGGCTGTCGCGCATCGATACCATGGGCTCGTTAGCCTTGGCTTTTTTAGTCAATGCCGCAATCCTTATCCTCGCCGCTGCCGCATTTCATCAAACTGGCCACACCGGAGTGGTGGATATTCAAGATGCTTATCACCTGCTCGATCCCTTAGTGGGGGGTACCTTTGCAAGCCTGCTATTCGGCATTGCGTTGTTGGCTTCGGGACAGAGCTCAACGTTTACCGGCACCATCGCCGGCCAGGTGATCATGGAAGGCTTTTTAAACCTGCGCATCCCGTGCTGGCAGCGGCGCTTGATCACCCGCGGCCTGGCGTTAATTCCGGCGTTCACCGGCGTCTGGTTGATGGGTGATGACGCAGTGGGAAAGCTGCTAATCCTTAGCCAAGTGGTGTTGAGCCTGCAACTGCCATTTGCCCTGTACCCTTTGATCCGCATGACCAACGACAAGCGCCTGATGGGCACCTTCGTCAACAACCTGCCCACACGTCTACTGGCTTGGAGTTTGTTTGCGGGGATCAGCGTGGCCAACATTTGGCTCATCGCGCAGTTGTTGAATTAATCGCTGGTAGCCTTGCGAGTCTTTCGCCGCCCTCTACGCTCTGTGAACAATCACTGAACGAAGGGCTTCCATGACCACCCTCAAAGACCGTCTGACGTTTGGCAAGGACGCCCGCAAACACTGCTCACGCAGTTCGCAGTCCGATCCCGGGGACATCGACCGCGATCCAATCCCGCTGATCGAAACCTCTAGTGAGGGTCGTATAAAACCTTTGGTCGAACTGCGTTACGGGCGGATGTTGGTTTCGCCCTTCACGTTTTATCGAGGCAACGCCTTGTTGCACGCCCATGACTTAGGCGGTACACCGAACATGAGCCTGACCATTCCCGCGTGTGGCGATTGTCACTTGATGAACTTCGGCGGCTTCGCCACCCCCGAACGTAACCTGCTGTTCAGCGTCAATGACTTCGACGAAGCCCACCCTGGCCCTTGGGAATGGGACTTGAAACGCTTGGTGGCGAGTTTCATGATCGCGGCCCGCGACTTACGCCACGGCAAAAGCGTGGAAGAAAGCGTGTGCCGCGAAGTCGTTACCACCTATCAAAACACCATGGCCGATTGCGCCCACCAAGGCGCTTTGGACCTATGGTACGACGCCATTAGTTATGAACATTTGTTGGAACAAGCACAGTCCAACAGCGCCCTCGCTCGACTCGAACGCGCGATTCAGAAAGCCGAACGCCGTACCCACGCCGACCTGCTACCCAAAATAAGCGAACATGACGAACACGGACACTTATCGATTCGAGACGACTTACCGGAAATCTTCCACTTGAATAGTGCCGGTACCCTGCTGGAGGCTGAAGATGACTGGATGCGCCTGAAGAGTGGACACGCGCTTCATGAAACGTTCATGCGCGATTACCGGCTTACATTGCAAGCAGACCGTCGTGCTTTGCTGGCACGCTTCGAAGTGCAGGACATGGCTTTTAAGGTGGTCGGTGTCGGCAGCGTCGGTACCCGTTGCCTGGTCGCGTTGCTGACCGACGATCAGCAGCGCCCACTGTTTCTCCAGATCAAAGAAGCGCGGGCCTCCGTACTGTCGGGTTACGTTAAAGCCAAGTCTCGCATTCGCCACAATGGGCAACGGGTGGTGGAGGGACAACGCCTGATGCAGTCCGCCAGCGACCTTTTTCTTGGCTGGACTACGGGCCCGGGTGGCCGCCATTTCTATGTACGGCAGCTGCGGGACAAGAAAATTTCAGCAGAATTAGAGACCTTTGACAGTGAAGCCTTCGCCGCTTACGGACGCATCTGTGCCCAGGCACTGGCCCACGCCCACGCCAAAGCCTCGGGCTGCGCGGCAGAGATCAGCGGCTACATCGGCAAAGGCGCGAGCCTGGCGGATGCCCTACTTAAATACGCACAAACGTATACCGAGCAAAACGAGCGCGACTTCGAGCGTTTTCAGAAAGCCTGTCGTAACGGGCGTTTGCAGGCGCGTTCGGAGGCAGACCTGGCCGCTGATCATTTGCCCTGAGCCGTCGGTGCGCGTTGGATGACCAATGCACACGCTCCTGCGGTGACGCACACAGCGGCCGACAAAATCACGGCCCCATGAAACGCACCGGTTAGCGACTCGCCTTGGTAGACCAATACCTTGCCCAGCAATGCTGTGGCCATTAGGCCGCCGGTTCGGGCGATGGCGTTGTTTAGTCCCGACGCCGAACCGGTGTGCTGTTTATCTACCGAGGCAAAGATCGCTGTCGTTAATGGCGCAACGGCGCAGCTCAGGCCTACCGCGATAACCGCCAGAGCGGGCAATACATCGGCCCAGTAACTGACATGAATGCTCATTCGTAAAAACAACAGAAAACCGGCGCCAACGATGCAAGGCCCAACTATTAAAAACGGCCGTGCGCCAAACCGGCCCGCTAACCCACCTAACCAAGGGGATGCCACGGCCAGGACCAAAGGAATTGGCAACAATGCCGCACCCGCTTGAGTGCTGGAATAACCGCTGGCGACAATCACCACATACGGCAAAAGAACGGTCAGGCAGCCCAACGCTCCGTAGAGCAAAAAAGTTAGCAGCGTCAATCCGGTAAACCCCGGTGAGCCGAACAGCGCCAACGGCATCATCGCCGTTAGGCCTTTTTTGTGTTCCCACACTAGAAACCCGGCCAGCAATGCTGATCCGGCCAGCAAACTGATTACCCCATTGGAAGAACCACCTTCAGGACCGGTGACCACAATCAGCGCCCAGGTAACCGCACCAAGGCCGAGGGTTGCCAATAACGCACCCACCCAGTCCAACGGGGTTGTGTCGCCGCTGAGGTGATCTTTCTCGACGTAGCGCCATGCCAGGTAAATTGCCGCGCTGGCCAGCGGTATGTTGATGAAGAAGATCATTCGCCAACTGACGGTATCGATCAGCCAGCCCCCCAGAATAGGCCCCCCCGCGCCAGTGGCCGCTGCGGCTGCGGCCCATATGCCAATGGCGCGCCCCTGTTTCTCACCTTCAAAGGTGGCACCGAGGATTGCCAGGCTGTTGGGCATCAGAAACGCCGCCCCCACTCCTTGGGCCAAACGCGCCGCGATGAGTGTCGCCAAATCAGGGGCCAGCCCACACACCACGGACGCGACGCCAAAAATAAGGATGCCCAAGATGAGCACTCGACGTCGCCCGAAGCGGTCTCCCATGGAGCCGCCGAGCAACAAGAGCGCGCTCAACGGCAGCAGGTAACCGTCAATCAGCCACTGCAACCCGCGATGGCCTGCAGCAAAGTCAAGGTCAATGGCGGGAAGGCCGACGTTAACCACCGAGCTGTCGATAAACGCCAGGCTTGACGCCAGCACACAGGTGACCAAGGTAAGAATACCCAGCCCGTCCGTGAGAAAAGTGTCTTGGATGCCGCCCGGTGGAGTCGGGGTCATTTGTCGGCCTTCTTTTAAACGATGCGCAACCGGTAGAAATAAACAATTACTGTGCAGAACACACGTCTAGCAAGCGGTTTGTTCCTCGGTGGTTTATTGCGGAAATGAGGTATCGGGGAAGTTGAAAGCGTGGTCCATCAGGAAATCCACATCGCACGTGTCCCGAATAAATTTGGTGCCAACGAATCGTGTGAAAATCCAAATCCAAGAGCCGAGAATTTATTCGCAAATGAGGACAATCGTTCACTTGGAATGCTGCACGTGTGCACTCTCAACCCGGCGGTTGCGACGGGTCGGCGCTATGTGGATACGTACGCTCCTCCTGTATCGTACCGTCCTCCTTATGAATCCTTAGCGATGCTGTTCGCGCACTGAGGAACTCGCTGGCCAGTTTGATCAATTCTTCTTTGGTGCCTACTGTTTTTGAAGCATGAACCGCACCCCGCTTTTTCAATGACCAGAAAGTTCCGGTTTTTTCGATGTGGTAGTTATCCATAATGGCTCCGTCAACAAAATAAACGTTGTTAATGCGCCACCGATGGATTCCAGAGGTGTATTAAAATTCCATCAACCCGCCGGACGATGCTGAGTCACCACCGCCTTGCGCAGAACCCGCGACAACTGCTCCACTGAGTAAGGCTTGTGCAACAACTCAAACCCGTACGACCCTTTCTGCGCCAACACATGGCTATAGCCACTGGTCAGTACCACCGGCAAATCGGGGTACCGTCGGCGAATCTCCTGAGCAAGGTCAATGCCGTTCATTCCCGGCATGATCACGTCGGAAAAAACCACATCAAACTGCATGCCGTTTAAAGCCAACTCGGTCAGTGCATCCTTGGCATTCGCCACCCACACGGCGACATAACCCAGCTCACCTAACGTTTGCATGGCGAAGCTGCCCACTTCTTTGTTGTCCTCCACCACCAACACACCGGTGCCATGACCATTTACCAGGACATCGGGCTCTGCAACAGCCGCCAAGGGCAACGGGCAAGCAACGTGGGGCAGATAGAGGGTGAACAAGGACCCTTTGCCGAGGGCGCTGCTGACATGAATTTCGCCGCCCGACTGTTTGGCAAATCCAAACACTTGGGACAACCCCAGGCCGGTGCCTTGCCCCACATCCTTGGTGGTGAAAAACGGCTCGAAGATCTGCTCGATATGTTCAGTGGAAATGCCGGTGCCGGTATCCTCAAGCGACACGGCGATGAAATCACCTTCGTTCCGCGTCTGCATGCCCGGAATGTAAGGGACACAGCTGACGCTAATGATCAGCCGCCCCTCTCCGTCCATAGCGTCGCGAGCATTAACCGCCATGTTTACCAACGTGGTATCGAACTGGCTGCGATCCGCGTTAACAAAGCAGGCTTGTGAGGGAAAGTGCGTGATGATCTCAATCCGTGAGCCGGTCAACGCACGGACCATATCGACAATGGCCTTAACTCCCAGATTGACGTCGAATACCTCCGGCATCAATGCCTGGCGCCGGGCGAAAGCCAATAACTGGCCAGTCAGCTTGGCTGCCCGGTCTACGGTATCGGAGATAGCGTTGATGAACCGCTCTCGCTTCTCTTGGGTAAGATTGGGACGTTTGAGCAGATCGGTCGAGGACTTGATGACTGTGAGCAAGTTGTTGAAGTCGTGGGCCACGCCGCCCGTCAACTGGCCGACCGCCTCCATTTTTTGCGCCTGACGCAAGGCTTCCTCGACCTTCATCAGCTCACCCGTGCGCGCCTCCACCTTGGCTTCCAGCGATTCGTTGGCCTCCCGCAAGCGAACCTCACTGCTGCGCAAGGCCGCTTCGCCAGAACTGCGCTCGGCGGCTGAACGGGTTCTTTCCGCGACTTCCTGAATGAACTGCAATTCCTCGGCCGACCAACTTCTCGGTGCCCTTTGGGCGACACACAGCACAGCAACCAACGCATCACGCTCGATGACCGGAGCATAAACCAGCGTCGGGATCTGCGCTGCGCTAGCCTTCATCGGCATCCGGCCATGGACTTGCACCATCTCGCCGCGCTGAAGACGCGCAACATGGGCAGCTTGGTGCTGAAGCGGTGACCATTGCACCGGTGACTCGAATCCCGGCGCGCTCCAAAACTGCTCGATACTTAACACTTGGGCCTCCCCGCTGAAAGCCCCATAGCCCACACGACTGACCTGGAGTGTTTCGCCGACTACTTCAGTGGCAGCAACGGTGATGTCAGTCGCATCGCTAAGGCCGCGAAATCTGTCGGCCAATCTACCCAATGATTCTCGCAAGGTTTCGGCTCTTCGCCGGCTGGTTTCGTTGCGCGCGATTTTTAAGAAGCCTTGAGGCTGGCCGGTAGGGTCCAACGGTAAGGGATGGACCGAACCGTTCAAGTAAACGTATTCGCCGTCTTTGCGCACATGCCAGCGCTCGTCGGCTGCGCTGCCTTGGCGTAAGGCGGTGGCTCGTTCCTGAGCGTCAGTGCCGCAGGCACGATCGCCAGCCGTAAACAGTAGCTCACTCTTCAAACCGGTAATTTCGTTGGCGGTCCAGCCGAAAATACTTTCTGCTCCTTTGGACCACGTGCTGATGCGGCCGTCTAGATCAGTGGTGAGAATGGCGTAATCCTTTGCACCTTCGACGACAAGTCGCAGCCGCGCCTCACTTTCGCGCAATGCCACATCGGCTTTGACCCGCACTGTGACGTCGGCGCCTTCGACAAAAATCGCCGTCACATTGCCGTGATCATCCTTGATGGGTTGATAGACAAAATCGACGAACCGCTCATCAATGGGACCGCCAGAGACAGGCTGAACGGCAAACGAAGCGCCAATAGCAGAAAACGCCACTCCGGTGTCGAAAACGTTATTGAGCAACTGTAAATAACCCTGTTCAACGGCGTCCGGCAACGCCTCGGCTACCGTTCGGCCGATTACTGGCCGATGGCCGATCAATTGTAGATAACCAGGATTGGCCAGTTCGAAACGGTGTTCCCGACCACGCAACATGGCCATGAATGTCGGCGCCTGCTCGAACAGTCTCGAAAGCATGACGCCTTCAAGGGCAGCCCGTCGCTTGGCCAAGATTTGCCCAGTAGTTTCAGTGCACAACACCAGAACGCCGCCAATGCCGCTCTGGCTGTCTTCGTCGTCAACCGGGCTGAAACCGTAGGTCCAATAGACGTCATCCTGGCGACCATTGCGGGTGATGGGGACTAATTGATTTACATGCCAGGTAGCTCCGCCACCGCTCATCACCTGGACAATCTGCGGACCAATCACGTCCCAGATTTCATCCCATACCTGACGCGCGGGCTGCCCCAGTGAGCCAGGGTGCAACTCCGGGCCTAATGATTGCCGGTAAGCATCGTTGTAGATGCAAAGGCTGTCCTGCCCCCAGAAAATATACATAGGGTGATGGGTGTTGAGCATCAAACGCACAACCGTGCGCAGGCTTTGTGACCAACTGTCCGGGACGCCAAGCGCCGTGGCGTCCCAGTGATGGCCGCGAATCAAGCGTCCCATTTCGCCGCCGCCCTTTAAAAAGCTGGCGACATCCCGCACCTTCTCAATCGACACGGCGTGGGCCTAAAGATATGAACATCGAAAGTCTTAAAGGTCTTGGAATCATTTTCTGCTCACTCATGTCCATTACTTCGCGTCGGAGCAAGACCACAGCGTCGGTTCATTTATTGATCAGTTTGTTTCTGATGGCTGTGCAAAGGGCTAGTCAAAGATCTATTGAAAACTCAATTCATGGACAAATGTGCTCATGTTTATAGAACATAGTTCAAATACGTTCATTTCATCCGTATAAATGCCGGATAAAGTTAGATGACGACCTGGAAGCCATGACCGAACATCACCTTCACCACCACGATACATCTGGCCATGATCATGGCTCTACCGGCCATCACCATCACTCTGCCCCTGCTGCTGGCTTTGACAGCGCTTTTGCCATAGGTTCTGCAATAAATGCAGCTTTTGTCGCCGCCGAAGTGGCTTTTGGTTTGACCGCCCATTCGGTCGCGTTATTGGCCGATGCGGCACACAATCCGGGCGATGTTTTGGGTCTGCTACTGGCGGGGTGGCGCTCTGGCTCGGACGCCGAGGTCACACCCAGCCGTACCTATGGTTTGGGCCGCAGTTCAAATCGAGACGGGTGACGTAGCATGTCCTTGCCAGTTGGCACCGGCACACATTATAAAATCTGGGAGCCCCCCCGATGAACGTAAGTGTTTTATATGCGCTCGCCGCAGCGGCGTTATTCGGTGTAAGTACGCCACTGGCTAAATTATTCGGCATTGGAATCAACCCACTATTGCTGGCCGGTCTTTTGTACCTTGGTAGTGGCTTGGGGCTGGCCGTGACCCGAGTGATCCGGGATCGAGGCTGGCGCGCCAGCGGCCTTACCCCACTGGAATGGCCATGGTTAATCGGAGCAATCGCCTTCGGCGGCGTGCTTGGGCCAGCATTGCTGATGTTTGGATTAATGCGAACTTCTGGCGCCGCCGCTTCGTTGATGCTGAATCTAGAGGCTGTCCTGACCGCACTAGTGGCCTGGGTAGTCTTCAAAGAGAACGCCGACCGACGCATCGTTGCCGGAATGATCGCTATTGTTCTTGGCGGTCTGGTGCTGTCGTGGTCACAGCAACGTCAGCCGGCTTTTGACTGGCTCGGGCCAATGGCAATCACGCTAGCCTGCCTATGCTGGGCAATTGATAACAATCTGACCCGCAAAGTATCGGGGTCCGATGCGCTATTCGTTGCAGGTAGCAAAGGCTTGGTCGCCGCAACGGTCAACTGCTCACTGGCGTTGTTCATGGGTTCTCGGTTGCCGGGCATTTCTGTTCTGGCCCCGACACTTCTGCTGGGTTTTCTCGGCTACGGCGTCAGCTTGGTGCTGTTTGTGCTCGCCCTGCGGGGCCTCGGCAGCGCACGTACCGGCGCCTATTTTTCGACCGCACCTTTTCTCGGTGCAGCGATCTCGCTTTTGTTGCTGAATGAACCCGCCCCCCCACTGTTCTGGGTCGCATCGACATTAATGGGGATTGGGGTCTGGCTTCATCTCACCGAGAATCATGCACATGCTCATGAGCACGCCCCTCTCAAACATAACCATCGCCACGTTCACGACGAGCACCATCAACATAAGCACGCATTTAAGTGGGAAAGCGCTGAGCCCCACAGCCATGAGCATGCGCATGCGCCATTGCAACACAGCCATTTTCACTTCCCGGACATTCATCACCGCCACCGGCATTGAAGCTTCAGCCACCGGCGATTACGGCCAACAAATCCGTTAGTTTCAGTCTCTTGATCGATTCCCTGAACATTGACATACAGCTATCGGTTTTTTGGCCGATAGCGTCTTTGCGCATGGGTTTATTGGCCTGATCGGAAGATTTCCCGCCGCGCGAAGATGAAAGAATAGACCCCATTGCGGAGTAACTCGATGAATAGCTGGCTTGCCAATATCAGCGTCAATATCAAGCTGGCTTTGGGCTTCGGCCTGGTGCTGGTACTGACCGCCATTTTGGCGCTGATCAGTTGGACCAGCCTTGATGGCCTCATAGATCGCAGCGACCGGATGAGCAGTATTTCGGCGCTGAGTAACCAACTGGCTAACCTGCGGGTATCACGTTTGCAGTACATGATTGCCAATGGTGACGAGACCGTTGGACAAACCGTACAAGTGGCCATTGATGGCTACAAAAATCAGCAGCAGAAACTGCGAACGATGCTAAGCAGCGCCGAGGACGCAAAGTTGCTTACCCAGTTGAGCGATGTCAGCAACAACTACGAAAGCGCCTTGGTAAAAATGCGCAATGCCTACACCGTCAGCAGCCACGTCCGGGCGCAGATGGGTATCGACGCGGTGAAGGGCGCTGACATCATCGGCGCGATCATCACCGCCGTGCTGCAGATGGCACCCACTGATGAAGGCCGATTCGTACAGTACCAAGCGATCATGAAAGCCAAGGAAGACTTGGCACTGGTGCGATACGAAGTACGCGGATACACAGCTAACGTCACGGCCAATACCGAACAAAAAGCCATGAATCAACTGCAATCCACCATTGGCGGCCTTAAACCACTCGGTGAGGTATTCGGCAGCTCACAACCGGAAAAACTCAAACAACTGGAAACTGCGCTGCTTAATTACCGGGCCTCGGTCCAAGCGTTTAAGGTCGCCAACGGTGATATCGTTTCCTCGCGTAAATCACTGGGTGAGCTGGGTGCTGCCATCCTCAGCCTAAACGACGAATTGTATAAACTTCAGACCCGCTTGCGTGATCAGGACAGTGCTCGGTCACGCACCCTGCAAATCGGCGCCACGCTGTTGGCTTTGATCATCGGGACCTTGGCGGCGGTGATCATCACGCGTCAGATCACCCTGCCATTGCAACAGACGTTGACGGTGATCGAACGCATCGCTTCAGGCGATCTGTCTCACAGCCCGGCCGTCACCCGCCGTGATGAGCTCGGCATGTTGCAACAAGGCACCCAGCGCATGGGCAGTACCTTGCGCGCGTTGATTCGTGGGATTCATGAAGGCGTGACACAAATTGCCAGTGCCGCTGACGCGTTGTCCGCGGCGACCCAACAAACCAGCGCTGGCGTCAACAGCCAAAAAATCGAAACCGATCAGGTCGCAACGGCCATGCATGAAATGTCGGCCACGGTTCAGGAAGTGGCACGCAGCGCCGAACAAGCTTCAAACGCTGCTTCTGCCGCTGACAAGCAAGCCCGCGAAGGCGACAAGGTGGTGGGCGAGGCGATTGTGCAGATTGAGCGCCTGGCGGCTGAGGTGGTTCGCTCCAGCGAGGCGATGAATGGCCTGCAATTGGAAAGCAACAAGATCGGCAAAGTCATGGACGTCATTAAGGCTGTGGCTGAGCAAACCAATTTACTGGCACTCAACGCCGCGATTGAAGCTGCACGGGCCGGTGAGGCCGGTCGTGGGTTTGCGGTGGTCGCGGACGAAGTACGGGGCTTGGCGCAACGAACGCAAAAGTCCACCGAGGAAATCGAAGCCTTGGTCGCCGGCCTGCAACACGGTACGCAACAGGTTTCGAGCATCATGCTCAGCAGCCGTAACCTGACTGACAGCAGCGTAGCCCTGACCCGACAAGCCGGCGCCTCGCTGGACAGTATTACCCAAACGGTGTCGAGCATTCAGGCGATGAACCAGCAAATCGCCGCCGCCGCAGAGCAACAAAGCGCAGTGGCCGATGAAATTAGCCGCAGCATCATCAATGTGCGCGATGCTTCAGAACAGACCGCCGCGGCCAGTGGTGAAACCGCAGCGTCAAGCGTTGAGTTGGCGCGCCTGGGCACACAGCTGCAAACGTTGGTCAGCCGTTTTCGCATGTGAGAGACGGACCAGAGCAGTGCTGCGCAGATTTGCGCGCAGCACTGAAGCATCGGTCAGGCCCCAGTAAACATTAGCGACCTACCATTGCACAGACGAACCTTAAACCGGCATGCTCACTTTCCAGCTGTTTGCCTGCCTGGCAACCTGACTGCCTGATTCAATCAGATGTCTTCGGAGCCTCGTCGGTAATGACCCAACCCAGCCCGCTGGAAACCCGCGCTGTCAGCACCAAACTGTCGTCCCTTGAATTCCGTGGAATGGTCGCGATTCTGCTATCGATTGCCTTGGCGACCCTCGACACCGCTATTGCTAATACCGCGTTACCAGCCATCGCCGCCGACCTGAACGCGTCGCCTGCTGCCTCGGTATGGGTGATCAATGCGTATCAACTTGCTGCTGTCGCCACGTTGCTGCCGCTGGCTGCGCTGGGTGGAATAATCGGCCATCGCCGGGTGTTCCTCGGTGGTCTGGTGCTATTCATCGTGGCGTCCGGACTGTGTACTTTGTCGTGGTCATTGCCGACTTTGACCATTGCCCGGGTGTTTCAGGGACTAGGCGCCGCCGCTATCATGAGCGTCAATGCAGCCCTGATCAGTTCTATTTTCTCCCCTCAACGTTTGGGTCGAGGGCTGGGTATGAACGCACTGGTGGTGGGCTCATCATTTGCTGCCGGACCCACCGTGGCGTCTCTAGTGTTATCGGTTGCACATTGGCCGTGGTTGTTTGCCATCAACCTGCCAATTGGCCTGTTCGCTTTGTATTTTGCCTGGTCCACTTTGCCCGTAACAAAACTCAGCGGTCTGCCGTTTGATCGCATCACGGCGACGTTGAACGTGATTGCCTTTGGCGCACTGATCTTCGCCTTGAGTCAGGCCGCACAACTGGGCTCTATGACCAGCGTGATGATTGCCCTGGGCATCTTTATAGTGGGCGGCGCATTGATGCTGCGCCGGGAGGCTGCGCATCCGGCACCAATGTTTCCATTGGACTTGCTAAAGCGCCCGCTGTTTGCCCTTTCTGCCCTCACAGCAGTCTGCTCGTTCGCAACCCAAGGCTTGGCGTTTGTGTCACTACCGTTCTTTTTCGAAAACGTCTTAGGGCGCGACCCGGTGCAGACTGGCTTTTTAATGACGCCGTGGTCGGTGGTGGTGGCCGTGATTGCACCCTTCGCCGGGCGTCTGTCGGATCGTTACCCTCCCGGTCTGTTGGGCGCAATTGGCTTGGCTGTGTTGTGTGGCGGGATGATTTCGCTGACCCAGTTGCCGAGTAATCCAGACGCATGGGACATCGGTATTCGCATGGTGATCTGTGGTCTGGGCTTTGGCTTCTTCCAGGCACCCAACCAAAAGGCCCTGCTCACCAGCGCCCCACCTGAACGCAGCAGCGGCGCCAGTGGCACCATCGCCACCGCACGCCTGATCGGCCAAGCCACCGGCGCGGCATTGGTGGCCCTGAGCTACGGAATTTCCGGCGATCACGGTCCGGTGCTCGCCCTGACCATCGGCGCTTGCTTCGCCGCAGTCGGCTGCGTTGCCAGCGGCTTACGCTTGATGACGCCGAATACGGTTAGCAAGCATATTGGGAAGTGATGGTCGGATTTCGGCAGGCAAATCTGTAGGAGCGTTTTTTTAATGCGATGACACATAGATAGAGGGGCTGGTCGGGGCTGGCAGTGCGTAGGTGCGTTTCATCCATTGCACCTCTGCTTGGGGTGTTCGGCCGAAGAAGCGTTTGAACTCCCGGCTGAACTGGGAGGCGCTTTCATAGCCGACGCTGAACCCGGCGATGGCCGCCGTCATGTCGTTGCGTAGCATCAACAGCCTGGCTTGGTGCAGGCGAGTAGATTTCAGGTATTGCATCGGCGACGTGTCGGTCACGGTTCGAAAATGCAGGTGAAAGCTCGGCACGCTCATGCCCGCCACTTTCGCCAGGCACTCGACGTCCAGCGGCTCTGGGTAACGTGCGTGAATCCGCCGAATTGCCTTGGTGATTTTGCCAAATTGCCCTTGGCGGTTGAGTGCCGCACGCATGGATCCGCCCTGCTCACCGCCGATGATTCGGTAGTAAATTTCCCGAACCAACGCCGGTCCAAGGATCAATGCGTCAACCGGCTCGCTCATGACCTCTAAAAAGCGCAGTACTGAATCGCTCAGCTTGTCGTCCATCGGCGATGAATACATGCCCCTTGGGACTGCCGTTGCAGCGCTTTTGCGCTCGCCCACCTGAAGCATCAGCTCAGCGGCCAGTTTGAAATCCAGGCGCAGGTACACTGCCAGCATCGGTTCTTCTTCGCTTGCGTCAGTTTCCATCGTGAACGGGACCGGGACTGACACCACCAGATAATGCTGCGCGTCGTAGATGTAAACCTCGTCCCCCCAATAACCGCGCTTGCGCCCCTGACAAAGAATCACAATGCCTGGGTCATACAGCACTGGGGTCCGAGTCAGCGGCCGATTGGACCGAAGAAAGCGAACGTCATCCAATGGCGTCAGGTTGTAACCTTCCACCGGCGCCAGCCGTTCCATCAATTCAATGGTACGCCGCGTCTTGAATAGCTCGTAGTCCATGGGCATCTCAGGGTGTGCGATGGGCATCGGGTCAGCCATCGGTCGACAGGCTCAGTGCTTCCCATGCATCAATGTCTTCAACCATCTGGTTCAATTTGCTCCTGACCAACGCCAGGGCATCGCTGCCCAGCAATAAGTGTACCGGGGGAGCCGGGCTAGCGATCAACTGCAGTATGGCCAGCCCGGCTTTTTGTGGATCGCCGAGCTGCTTGCCGCTTTTTTCTTCACGGCCTTTTCGCACAGGATCGAAGGACTCATCATAGTCCTGAATACTTCTCGGGCTTCGTTGCATCGAGCGCCCCGCCCACTCGGTTCGGAACGAACCGGGGGCTACTGCCGTGACAAAAACATTGAACGGTTTGAGTTCTTTGCTCAACGTTTCAGAGATACCTTCCAGCGCGAATTTGCTCGCGCAGTAGTAAGCAATCCCCGGCATCGTGATGAAGCCACCCATGGACGTGATGTTGATGACATGGCCGGCCCTGCGCTGACGAAAATACGGCACAAAGGCTTTGGTTATCGCTACCGCACCAAACACATTGACCTCGAACTGCTGACGCATTTCTTCAATCGGAGACTCTTCGAAAATGCCTTCATGGCCGTAACCAGCGTTGTTGACCAGTACATCCACCGGACCAAACTCAGCCTCTGCCTTGGCGACGATATCGTCAATCGCTGCGAAGTCAGTAACGTCTAACATATAAGCGTGCGCACGCTCCGGGGACTGGGCCTGGAAACTCAACAACGCTTCGCTGTTACGAACAGTACCTATGACGTGGTGCCCGGCCGCGAGGGCTTGCGTCGCCAACGCACTGCCTAAACCGCTGCTGACGCCGGTAATAAAAATCGTTTTGACAGGGGTCATGATAGGGCTCTCGATCAGTGATTCAGTGTCGTTATCCTGAGACCAAACCCTAGGCGTGCGAAGACTGAATCATCTGCGATGATTGCCTATTCCTATTAAATTCAATAGCCCCAGCTCGACGCCGCGCTGTCGTGCGGCATACCCACATCCTGTAGAAGCCAACTTGTTGGCGAGGGGCTTGATGCGTGCATCAGATAAAACGCCTCGCGAACACGTTGCTCCTACAGAGATCGTCAAGGAGTTAACGGCGAACCCGGCGACGCGGGGTTTGCCACAGGGGACGGTGATACGACGGGAGCTGGCCGAGGTGGTTTAAAGAAGTCTCGCGACCGGCGTATACGGCTCGCCAAGGTGCTGTTCGCGTGCAAATTGTCATAGTGAAATACCGCAGTTGCTCGCACGACGTCGGGGTCTGCGGGTAAATTAGTGTGCAGCGAACGGTAACCCCAGAACAAATACATATCGCCTGGCAACATGTGAATTCGAGTGAACTTCTCGTCACCGTTGGCGTAACGTTTCTTCAACCAGCGTTGAGCCCAGCGATTATCAACGAGCATTTTATCGATCAGGTTGAAAAAGTAATTGCGCCGTAACGGACGATGATTACGTAACATCAACAGATCGCCTGGATCGGTTTCCTCTGGCATGCAGACGGGCATAATTGTAGTTAGCACAAAAGAGTCGTAATGAAAGATCATTGACTCCCGCTGGCCACCATCGCCTATCAAACAGCGCAACACTTGATGCAGCTGCCGCTCGACTGGCTGTCGTCCCGTGGCAATCTCTACAATCCGCTGGCACAAATCAATGAATACGGCTGAACTACCCCATTCGTGAAGCAGAGAACCGGAAACGGCCTCTTGCCCAGTCAATGCAACATAGCCGTTGCCCGCAGCATCGACGGCGGCCATCACAAGGTTCCTTAACTCCGTTAACTCATGGTCTGTAGCCCATCCGGGTAGCACCGCATAACCATCCTTGTTGATGGATTCCACAAGGGTTTTAATTCCAACTTCCGAAAACGACGTGTATTGCATACGCCTGCACCTCTTTGTGTATCGTCCGTTTTTTTGAGGTTGGCCAACAATGCATAGCTATACGAATCAACTACGAAGGCAAAAAGAGAGTAGCAGTACTTATAAAAGGCGCAATTCCAAAGGACCATAATTTATTTAAATTTATCTTGTACGCTGTTGTACATTTTTATACGACCCAGGTATCTTCGCTATCAAATAGCCATACTTTTCTATAAACGCTAAAAATAGTCTCTTTTATACACTGTTACTTTGAGTTAACAGCACATGTCTTGCAGACGGACACTTTGGGGTATTCGCTGAACAGATCATCGGCGAGTTGGCTGGCGACGGGTACACACCCAAGGAAGCTGGCTGCTAGCGCACAGCAGTCGCCTATAATTCGGGCCAGCCCGCTAGCCCTTACAATACAAACCGCTGCACCATCGCATTCAAATCCGTCGCCAGCCTCGACAACGCGTCACTGGCAACGGTGGTTTGCTGTGCGCCCGAGGCAGTTTGTGCGGACAAGTCGCGAATGCTGCTGAGGTTTCGATCAACTTCACTGGCAACGCTAGCTTGCTGGTCGGCAGCATGGGCGATGAGCAAATTTCGGTCGCTAATGGTAGAGGTTGCCGTAATGATCACCGCCAATGCGTTACCCGCCGCCGCAGCCTGATCCAAGGTAACGTTGGCTTGAGTGGCGGTAAGTCGCAGCGCTTCTGCGGTGGCTTGGGTGCTTTTCTGGACGTCGTTGATCAAGCTTTCAATCTCCGTGGTGGAGGCGCTGGTGCGTTTTGCCAGAGAGCGCACTTCGTCAGCAACCACCGCGAAACCTCGACCAGCGTCCCCCGCCCTAGCGGCCTCGATGGCCGCGTTAAGCGCGAGCAAGTTAGTCTGATTGGCAACGGCACGGATCACATCAAGAATTTTTCCAATGCTCAGGGTACGCTCAGCGAGGCTTTCAGCCTGGTGCGAGGAGTCGAGCACATTGCCAGTCAGTTGCTTAATGGACGCAATGGTATCGTGTAGCCGCTGTTGCCCCTGAACTGCTGCATTGCTGGAGGCCTGAGATTCCCCGGATGTGCTGCTGGCATTGCCCGCTACCTCTACGGCTGCTTGGCTCATTTGATTAACCGCGACCGCAGCCTGCTCAATTTCGTCGTTTTGCAATTGCAAATTGTGTGCGCTGGATTGAGCGATAGAGCTCATTTCCTGAACCGATTGCGCCAGCTGCGTCGCGGCTGAGCCAATCTGCGCGATAGTGCCGTGAAGGTTGCCACGCATACGTCCCAACATACTAAGCAGTTGAGCGGTTTCGTCTTTCCCCACAGGAATAGCTTGCGGACTAAGGTCGCCCTCAGCAATGGTGCTAGCGATGTGCAGTGCGTGACGCACTGGGCGGATGATGCTGACGCTCAAGCGCCATGCCAGCAGCAACGTCAGCACCAACGCAAGAATAATTGCGCTTAACGCGATTGACCGAGCTTGGCGGTAGCTTTTTCCCGCTGCCTCGACCGTCGTCGCAGCGCTCTGCTTATTGAGCTCTCGCAGCAGTTGCACCTGCATGTCCATCAAGTCGCCCTGCATGGACAATGTGGTGTTAACCAGCATTCGTGCGTCGTTGATTTTTCGTTGCTCAATAAGAGACATTTCATCATGCAAGCTGGGAATAAAAGTTTTATAAGCTTCTTGCAACGCCAGGATCGAATCGCGTTCGGTGCTGTCGGTAACGCGGGCAAGGTAGTCGTGGAAACCTTTCTCGACCTCGTTTTTCAACTGCTCGACATTGATTTTGCTCGTAATAACCGCGCTCGGATCATCCGCGTTTGCTACCAGATTAGAGGTCTCTGCGCGCATTTTGACTAAGTCGATGGCCAGAAGGTCGGCCATGGCGATACTGGGCATCGCCCCGCTTTCAACGGCTTCGCCCTGCTTGCGGATGTCCTGCATTTGCCACAGACAAAATGCCCCAACGGCCACTAGCAGTGCGGCAGTAATGCCAAAACAACCGACCAGGCGCTGGGTGATCTTAAAACGTCGCAGTACGGTCGTTTCGGAAAATGAGCTTAAAACCCGAGGCCAAAATCTATTCACTGCTGATTACGCCTCTTCAACGAGTACTTCGGAGAGGCATGTATAAGGCTATTGTGTGATGTCTTTGTGACATTAGAAAATATTTGTTCTGCACTGTATGCAATGAAAACTGCAAATAGGGTTAGACCGACCAGGCTCGTATATGCAGCACTAGGGTGGGCCCGGCGCAATACGTGTAAGAACGGCAGGGGTAGGCCAGGCGATTCAATCCGTTTGGGTAGTTTTGCGCATCCAAGACCGCGCTATCACGCCCAGGGATTTTGACGGACACAACATTGGGAATTTCAGAGAACTGAACAGAAACTGCCACTCAGTTGATTTTAAAACCGGCCTCTCTGATTACGCTCTGATGTTGGAAGTGCCAATAATGAAATTCTGTATTGAAACGCTTTAACTAAAGTCTAGTAGACTCCGTCGTCGCCCACCGCTAAGAGTGCGCGTAGTTACACTTCCAATTCACACAAGTCAAATGAATAAAACCTAACTAAAGTTTCATACTCGCCATGGCCTTACGTCATTCAACTGTCATACGGATAACTTTTACTGAACCTAATTACTGACAGCGTAGGTTCGCTGTAGTTCGGCTAATGCAGTGCGAGTCTGAATACCCGACTATTACGCTCTGCGACCGATTGAATATCCCTGTAAACGAGACTCATGATGATCAAGAAACTAACCAGGCCAGTAGTTGGCGTTCTACTGGGCGGCGTAATGCTATCTGCACATGCGGATTTCATCGATGACAGCCACGCCGACTTGACCCTGCTCAACCGTTACCTGAACCAACAGGGCCGCGATGTAGTGGGAAGCACGGCCAAAGCCAAGAGTTATCGGGATTGGGGGCAAGGTTTCCAGCTCAACTTCAAATCTGGCTATACCGAAGGCGCGGTGGGTGTTGGCCTCGATGTCGAAGCGTTTTACGGCGTTAAGCTCGACTCGGGCGGAGACTTGAATAACAAAGATCATCAAAGTAATTACCCGGGCAGCATGTTTCCGTTACACGACGGTAAGTCGGCTAATGATTTCAGTGTCTTGAGCCCGACCTTTAAAATGCGCTTCCTTAAAGATGAATTGCGCGTCGGCATGCTCAATCAAAACAACCCGATGTTGGCCAACACCGATGGCCGGTTGTATCACCAGACCAATACCGGTACGCAACTGGTTTCCAAGGACCTGTCGGACTTCACCTTCACCGGCGGCGACATCATCCTAACGAAGATCCGTAACGAAACTAACGACAGCGACATGACCACCGGCGGGGGTGCAAAGCTCAGCAACCGCTTCCTTTACGGCGGTGCGGATTATGCGGGCTTGGCTAATACGACAGTCAGCCTGTGGTATTCCAACTTGCAGGATTACTACCAACAGGCATTCATCGGTGCCAAACACACTGATCGACTGCCGGTTGGCAGCCTGCTCAGCGATTTTCGGGCCTACCGCAGCTTGGGCGTCGGCGGCAACGCAGATGGCAATACCGACTACGCCACCGCAGGTTCCTACAGCGGCGGCTTGAACAAAGGTCGGATCAACCAATCGACCTTTAGTTTGATGGAAAGCTACAGCCTGATGGGTCATACCATTGGTCTTGGTGCGCAGAAGAACACCGGCGATAGCGACTTTCCGTTTCTGGACTCTGGCTTGAACAGCGGCGATGCACGCCAAGGGCCTGGAGCCGGCGCGGACACACCAGCACTAACCAACCTCCAACTCAATAAATTCCAGCACGCGGGGGAGCAAACTTGGCTTGCGCAGTACAAGTATGATTTCAGTCAGCTAGGAATCAACGGCTTGGGCTTCGCTGCAACTTACGGGTATGGCGATCATATAAAGGTTGCCAAGGGCGGCAACAGCGAGTGGGAACGCGACTTTGCGTTCAGTTACTTGGTGCCAGAAGGGAAGCTGAAAGGTTTTGGCGTAACCTGGAAAAATGCGATGGCTAACCCGAGCATGATCGGCCAGACCCATCAGGACGAAAACCGCTTCTACGTCAGCTACGTCGTACCTTTGTGGTAGGCAATAGCCTGGCATAAGCGAAGCACCGCAACATTCAAAGCCGGACCACACATGACGTGGGTCTGGTTTTTTTTGGAATGCAATAAATGCCTCTGTAGAAATTCGTCGAATTCAAATCCGGTGGTGATTGCCCCATACTCAGGGGCGCGAAAAGACTCGATTGTTCGCCGTAAGGAAAACCACGGACCCCGCCCACATGAAAATCTGCTGATGTTGCCCTCCCCAGTCAAATCTCACGTCCATCCTGCACTCCTTCACGCGCAAAAATGGCGCGGACGCGTTGGTCTTACGCTCGTTGCCTGTCTCTCTGTCTTAGCGGGCATGACCGACGCCATCGGTTTCATGGCCTCGGGAGACTTTGTATCGTTTATGAGCGGTAACACCACCCGTCTAGCAGTCGCCATCAGCAATGGCGATTTAAACCTAGTGCTGCGCCTTGCGTTGCTAGTCGCGACCTTTATCATCAGTAACGCACTGGGCATCGTCGTCAGCCGAATGACCAGTCGGCGCACGCTGCCGCTGCTGTTATGCATTGCCGCCCTGCTATGTGCATCAGCGACATGGCCATTTGATAATCAACTTCCGGCATTACTGGGCGCCATTACCGCCATGGGCATGCTCAACGCTGCCGTCGAAGAGGTGAACGGATTCCCGGTCGGACTGACTTATGTGACCGGCGCCCTCTCCCGTTTTGGTCGCGGCTTGGGACGGTGGATGCTGGGCGAACAGAGAAATGGCTGGAGGGTTCAGTTGATTCCTTGGACAGGTATGTTCGTCGGAGCAGTAGTTGGCGCTCTGCTTGAACAACATCTGGGTCTTAAGGCTTTGTTTGCCAGCGGCGCGCTTTCTGCCATTCTTGCAGTTGCGTCGTTAAAGATTCCCCGTCGCTGGCAGCTGGCGTATATGCCTAAATAACAGCATTGGCAAAGCAAGCTGCACGTGCTCGAAAAACGCTATTAAAAAGCAGACCCCATGATCCCAGCCGAACAGCGTCACCAAACCGCGCTAGAGACTTTCCTCAACCAACACCCTGCCCTTTGCGAGGAACTCGACCACCTTAACCCTTTAGCCGCGCAGGCCAAAGGCGAAACCATGGCACATTACCGCGACGAGCGGCTCCATGAAGCCTTCGAAGCGGAGGCCGAACAGTTAGGCTTCTTTGCTTGGGAGCTGACGTTGAAGTTAACCGCCACATCCGACGAGGAATTCCAGGCACAACGCCTCGAAGTGCACAAGGAAGTTGCTGAAATGGCTGGCATGACCTGGGGGGACTACTGCGCGGAACACGGGATTGACGACGGTGTATTGCCTTACTGATGACCAAATTGCCCGCGCAAACCCGCCCCTCATCGGCAAGTGTTACAGTCAGTGTTTTCCAAACCAAGGACACACCATGCGGATATTTATAGGCGCCCTTACCCTTGGATTCCTGGCAGGCTGCGCATCGCCGAGCATGGATATGGCCCGCACCGCAGCGCCGCGCAAGACCTTTACCTCCGAGAAAAAAGACGAACTGGTTGCTCAATGCATTCAATTTGCCTGGCAGGACGACGTGATGTTCGGCGTCGAAGCCGATGCGTATCTGAAGCCGGGCACTAAAGGCGGTTTCACGGTTTATACCCGTAGCGCTGAGTATTTCGCCGACGTCCAGAGCGCAGCCACTGGGACGACGATCAACTATTATGTCGCCAAAGATGATGCTCTGGCCGAGCGGCGATTGGCCTCATTGGCGACCTGTCTGTAATATTTTCTGTCGGCTTCGCCGCCCATCTGAACGAGGTTTAATTTCATGGATTTACATTTAAGAAATAAACTTGCACTGGTGTCCGGTTCAACCAAAGGCATTGGCTTCGCCATCGTCTCCGGGCTGGCTCGTGAAGGCGCCCGTGTGATTCTTAACGGTCGTTCCCAGGCATCGGTGGACGAGGCGCTAAGCAAACTTTCTGGGCTATACCCCAAAACGGACGCCCAAGGGTTTGCGGGCGACTTGTCTGACCCAGAACAGATCAAGCGATTGCTCGCGCAGTTCCCGGAAGTCGACATTTTGGTAAACAACCTCGGAATTTTCGATCCCAAGCCATTCGAAGATATTTCCGACGAAGAATGGGATCGGTTCTTTAACACCAATGTAATGTCCGGCGTACGCCTGTCACGAGCCTATCTACCGACGATGAAAGCCAAAAACTGGGGTCGCGTGGTCTTTATCAGCAGCGAAAGCGGCGTGCAAATTCCGGTTGAGATGATTCATTACGGCGTCACTAAAACCGCACAATTGGGTTTATCTCGCGGCTTGGCCGAAAGTTGCGCAGGCACCGGTGTCACTGTTAATGCCGTGCTACCAGGCCCTACCAGTTCAGAAGGCGTAAGTGAATTTGTGAACAAATTGTCGGGTGGACAACCGTTCGCAGCGTTTGAAAAAGAATTTTTCGAAAAAGCTCGCCCTACCTCGCTTCTGAAGCGTTTTACCACTCCCGAAGAAGTCGCCAACATGGTGATTTACGTGTGCTCCCAAGCGTCTTCAGCTACCAACGGCGCTGCATTGCGAGTAGACGGCGGCGTGGTCAAATCGGCTTTTTAAGCACGGGCAGCACCCTCTGGGGTATCACAGTAAAAAGAGCGTTATAAAGGCTTCCTTTTACAACTCGTCTTCAACAGGCGGTTTGGGTGAAGGGAGTTCGCTGAGTATGTCTGCGAGATCGTGCCAAGGATGCTGGCACGTTTCGTCGCGAAAACTGCAGCTAAAGTCGTGCTTAAAAGCCTCATCTGCCAGCCAGATATTTTGCATTCGCTGACAATCGGTGCATTGCAAATGATCGAAAAGCACAGTCCATCTTTGACGCCAGATCATCATGTCGCGGCTTAGCTTTAGGCCCTGGCTCAAGTGTGTTTCTACCCATAAGGTCGGCTCAACCTGCACTGGCTT
Source organism: Pseudomonas sp. 10S5 (assembly GCF_035019745.1). Classification (NCBI taxonomy): domain Bacteria; kingdom Pseudomonadati; phylum Pseudomonadota; class Gammaproteobacteria; order Pseudomonadales; family Pseudomonadaceae; genus Pseudomonas; species Pseudomonas sp. 10S5. Next base: position 173,880 of record NZ_JASJVL010000003.1, on the reverse strand, counting down.
ATAGTGAAGTTTCGCAACGTCGTTTAATTCGATGCCCATTGACAACTCCTTTCGAACCCCATCGCCTAATCACCTCTTGCAAGAAGTAGCAGCAAGCCACCGCGACCTAACGTATTAACCGCCACCCCACAACTCAGAGAAAATGACGAGCCAAAAAGCATGACGGTTCAGAATCTCCCGATGAGTGGTAAGTCCCCTCCCAAAAAAAACTTCAGATAACAACCAGATGCGTCCTTATGCTCCCTATATGCAAAGGGGTAATTCAAGACGTTCCGTTTTCAGGAGACTGTTAAGCGCCAAATTGCTATCGGCTTTGATGGAGGCAGGAGTCAGCGCGGGTTCGATGGAAACAATAAAACCGGTAGCCCACCACATGGCGGTAAGCCATAAAACACCAATAACCAGAAAAAGAGCGAGCAGTCGTTTTGCGTTCATGAGCCTCACTCGGCTGGGGCTCTGACTGCGAGCAACAATAAATTAAGTACAACTTAGTTCAGTTTCGTTCAGTTCGTTAGATATTGACGGTGTCCGACCCTAAACGCGTTGTCCCAATTTCCGATAAGACCGCAGCCAAGCTGCGCACCGGTCCGTTTCAATCCATTCAGATTCGGCGCAAAGCGTTATCAGCAAAGGAGTTGATAGCCACGATGAGCAACCGATGAAAATGTTGCGAGCGAGGACAGAAAAAAACGGTCAGTTTGATGGCAGGTGGCAGTATGGAAATTTTGCTTGGCTTGGGCTTCACTTTCCATTACGGGGGATTCAACTACGTTGGCGCCGCTTGAGGGCAAAGTGCTGCTTGTGGTCAACGTCGCATCGAAATGTGGCCTCATGCCTCAATACGAGGGACTGGAAAAGTTCTATGAGGCCAAGCGCGCTGAAGGATTGGACCCGCTAAGAATGCGCAGTCCGAGAACAAAGGCCTGTGAGCGTTTCAATCTCCCTTCGTACCAGTTTCGTACCACTCCCCACCCAAGCGGTCGCCGGAGAGATTTACTCTCTCTCATCTGAAGCAGCTTCTGACAAAAATAACCTATTTGCCAAATTTAAACCTATTAGGTTAATATCTTTTTCATGGAAAAACGAACCCCCCACAGCAAACTGACCACCGTCAAAGCCCTGATCGAAGCGGGCAAGGTACGTACCACAAATGCTGCGCGAGTCGGCGCAACGGACTTGGATCTGGGCTTACGGATATGCTGGCCATCGTGGCGGCTCTCACGCCACCAGATTTCTACAAAAGCATGACCACCCACGCCGATCACGCCGTCTGGCAAGACGTATACCGCCCCAGCACAACCGTTGGCGACGTGTATTTAAAGCTGACAGTCATTGCCGACGTGCTGATCGTTCCTTCAAGGAGTTATGAATATGAAATGCCCTGTTTGTGGTGCGGCGGAACTGATCCACGACACCCGCGACCTGCCCTATACCTACAAGGATGAAAGCACCGTTATTACTGCGGTGACTGGGGACTTCTGCCCGGCCTGTGCGGAATCCATACTGGACGCGACTGAATCGGATCGGGTAATGCGTGAAATGCGCCAGTTTTCGAAACAAGTAAACGCAGCCATTGTTGACCCCGCTTTTATCAGTACTGTGCGCAAGAAATTATCGCTCGATCAGCGCCAAGCGGCTGAAATTTTCGGGGGCGGTGCTAATGCTTTTTCCCGATACGAAACTGGCAAGACCAAGCCACCGCTGTCTCTTGTCTTGTTGTTGAGGCTGCTAGACCATCACCCCGAGTTATTAAGTGAGGTCAGGGCCGCGTAACATCATAGCTGCGTGGCAAGCTTCCTGGCTCATTCGCCCATGGTTCTCAAACAGGAAGTCCACTCCCTAGTCAGCGGTTTGCCGCCTGGCGGACTGCCCTGGGGGGCTCTCCCGCCAAAACGGCACCAGGTTCAGCTATGTTCGTGTTGCGGCGGGTACCAGCTCGTCGTGTAGCAATTTTTTAGCATTTAAGCTTTCAACCTCCTAGTTCAATGAGTCCGCGACAGCGCTAGCGCTAGGTTTCGCGAGCATGTGCATCGACGTCTACGTGTGTCTAGTCGGCGTTTTTGGGGAGAGCCACCGGAAAAAGGTAATAAAAGTAATTTGGTCTCGATTAACGCCTCAAGCTATTGATTTAATTTAGGTTTTACTAATATAGAAAAGGTAATATTGATCGGTTGTAATCTGAGCTTTATGCACCGCCCTTTAAAATCAATAGCTTACGATCACATTTCCTTTTTCAAATTACCTTTCTAAGTAATGTCCTTGAGGCAGAAAAAACGTGGCCTCTAGCCCGATTGCACCCTCGTTTCACCTAAATTACCTTTTTCCGATGGCGATCCTTAAATCGCACGGGTTGCTGTGATGCGTCTGTAGAAGGTTTGCGTCCAAATTCAGCTCCGTGCTGCAGGGTTACCGTCACTGGTTGTCCGGCCGTAGTGCCCTGCAGCCTACCGGCGACACAGCCAACCCATAACGGCGAGTTACTGACCGATCAAGAGCGGGTCGAGTCCGCTTGGGCCGAATGCGCAGCCCAAGTCGACATGCTCTATCAGCAACAGCAGGTCGCCCCATGAACAAGTCCGACAACCTTCGCGCCCACCTGCTGACATCCATCTCAGAACTCAAACACGACCCTGATCGCCTGCTGATATTCATCGACAACGGCAACGTCCGCTGCACGGCAGCCACTAGCCTGTCATTCGAATATAGCTACGACCTGCAAATCATCCTCACTGACTTTGCCGGCCACCCCGACAGCGTCATGCTGCCGTTGCTGGCCTGGCTGCGCATCAACCAATCCGAGCTGCTGGCCAACCTTGAAAAATCCACCAACGGCATCCGTTTCGAAGCCGACCTGCTGGACAAAAGCAAAGTAGACCTAAGCCTCACACTGCCCCTCACCGAACGGGTCATCGTCAAGCTTCAGTCCGACGGCACCTACGACCTGCGCCACGCTTCAGAACCGCGATACACCGCCTATCAAGACGCCGAGCCAGTCCAGGTCTACGCCAACGGCGAACTCCTCGCCGAGTGGCAGCCCCCGCAAGCGGGCGATGCCATGGCATTAACCACCCCGCACCCACGGCCGGATCGCCATGAGTGATCTCGATGGCTTGGAAGACTGGGTCGGCGTCCTGCTCAACAAGCTTGAACCCGCCGCCCGCATCAGCCTGGCACAAGGCATTGCAAAGCAGCTACGCCGAAGCCAACAGCAACGCATCACCTCCCAGCGCACGCCCTCAGGCAGCGCGTTCGCGCCGCGAAAGCAACGCAATTTGCGGAGTAAACAAGGCCGTATTCAGCTCAAAGCCAAGATGTTCAAAAAGCTGCGCACCGCCCGTTACCTGAAGGCAAAGGGCGATGCGAACGCGATTACGGTGGGCTTTACCGGGCGTATCGCTCGTATTGCCAGGGTTCACCAGTACGGATTGAAAGACCATCCCGGAAAAGGAGCGGCGGATGTTCGTTATGCGAAACGGGAGCAGTTGGGGTTTACTGCTGCGGATCTGGAGATGGTCCGCGACAGTTTGCTGAGGCACCTCGCCGACTGACCGATACAAGCTAGCAAGCTACTTCTCAGAATGTACTTCAGGAATAAACCGACAAACGGCAAGCAAATTTTTTTGTTTCATAGCAACACCGCAAAAATAATTGGTGTCCCAGTTTCAGGCGCGAAACAGGGTTGAATGTCCCGAGCTATCAAGACAAATGCGCCCTTCTTCCTTGTGCAAACATTAGCGCCTAGTTGCATTATGTTTAGCAGTTGATTACATTATTCAATATTGTATACGACGTATACAGAACTTCATGAGGAAGAAATGATGGCTTCGCCTGTTTTGTCATTTCGCGTTGAAGATGTGTTGGTAGAAAAGCTTGATCAACTGGCCCAGGCTACTGATCGTGATCGTCAATATCATCTCAAACGCGCGTTGGCTCGTTATGTTGAATCTGAATCCTGGCACGTCAAAGCCATCGCCGAAGGTATGGCGGATGTCGAGGCTGGCAGGGTAACTGATCTAGAAACCGTTAAAGCCAAGTGGGTAAAGCGTGCTGCTAATCGAACTGACTGAAAAAGCGCAAAGCGACCTGGATGCGATCCATGAACACTATGTATCGCACCTAGGCAACGGAAGAGCTGACGCTGTTATCGCGGACATTTTTGACTCCATCGAGCAGTTAAAAACCTTTAGAGGCATGGGCCGTCCCTCCCAAGCGCCCGATGTTCGTGAGTTAGTTTTAACCCGCTACCCCTTTATCGTTGCTTATCATGTGGCCCACGAGATCATCTCAATTGTTCGCATTCTTCATGAACGCAATGAACGTAATCGCGACTGGTGATCTCCGCGCATTGAAAGTTGGGCGGTGTACTCTGTAGCAGAGCCCCACACAACCCCCTCTAGCTGCGCCCCGCACGCGTGAACGCCACTATGGCGGCATGAACGATTTCGCCGCTTTCGCCCGCATGCTCGAAAATTTAATCCGCTTCGGTACCATCGCCGAAGTTCAGACGGTGCCGCCCCGTGTCCGCGTTAAAACCGGTGATTTGCTGACCGGCTGGTTGCCATGGCTGGCCCTGCGGGCCGGAGCGGATGTCGATTGGGACCCGCCGACAGTCAATGAGCAAGTGCTTTTGTTGAGTCCATCCGGCCAGTTGGCCAACGGGGTCGTCGTCACGGGGGTTTACTGTAATGCGATACCCGCCAACGGCGACCGTGGCGGTTTGCATCGCCGTACCTATCGCGACGGTACGGTTATCGAATATGACAGCAACGCGCACCACTTGAGCGCGGTGTTGGTGGACGGCGGCACGACCGACCTGATCAGCAAAGGCGGAATTCACATCGTTGGTTCGATTACCCATGAGGGGGATTACACCCAGCAGGGTAATTTCACGCAAACGGGCAGTTATGACCAGACCGGCGACCAGAATATCGCGGGCACCGTTACTGTTTCTGCCGACGTGATCGCCGCAGGCGTTAGCCTGGTTAAACACCTCCACATTGGCAACCTTGGTGCCCCAACGAGCCCTCCGGTATGAACCGAGAAACCGGGGCGTCTCTCGATTTACCTGCGCATATCAGTCAATCCATCGACGATATTTTGGGTACCCGCATCGGCACGCGAATCATGCGGCGCGAATACGGAAGCCTGTTGCCCGAACTCATTGACGAGCCCTTTAACGATGTCACTCGACTGCGGATTTATGCGGCCATCGCGATGGCTGTTATCCGCTGGAAGCCACGTATTGGGTTGACCCGTGTGCAGTTCTTCGGGGGAACGTTGGCCGGCGACTCCGTGTTTGATCTGGAAGGCATTTTGATTGACGACAACGTACCCCAAAACCTGCGCATTCCCCTGCAACTAGGGGCCGGCGTATGAACACCTTTACGGCTATCGACCTGAGCCAATTGCCCGCACCGCAAGTGGTCGAGCAGATCGACTACGAGCAGATTCTGGAAGAACGCAAAGCCTACGCCATTAGCCTTTGGCCAGAGGACCAACAGGGCATGTTGATTGAACTGGGGCGTCGGGCAAGGATACCTTCGAAGTGGCGCAGAATTCAGCGCTCATACGCCACCGGGCGAATTCGACCAATCGCCGGCTATTGATGTCCGTGTCTTTCAGGTTGCCGAAGTCGGCGACACTGATCGCCACAAGGGTGGCCCGCTTGGTCTTCCCCAAGGGTCTGACCTTCTCCATCTCCAGTAGGTACCGATTGATCATGTCCTTGATGGTGACGCCCTTGCGGTTCGCTCTCTCGATGGCGCCGGGTTGATCCAACTCTGTTTCACACGAACGAGTCCAAGCCTGCGCTGCCTGTTTCCGGGCGAAGGTCTTACTCTCTTGGTAGACTTGCACTCCTTGACGCATGATTCGGATTTGAGCGGTATAGCTGGCCGTTCCGTCGGCCCGTTTTCTGATCCTGATAGTTGCCATATCGATTTGGTACACGCCGGTTTTGAGTTGGTACGTTGTACCATCGAGCTGAAAAAAAGCCCTAAATCGCCCTGAAACCCGCTGTGAACACGTAGAGAAAAATGTTACCGAAATCAGCTATATACCCTGTAAACACAAGCTCTACGGTGTCTAGGCGTTTCTCTGTTGCCCCCATGATGGATTGGACCGATCATCATTGCCGGTACTTCCTGCGGCTACTGTCAAAGCATGCGCTTCTCTACACTGAGATGGTCACTACCGGCGCCTTACTCAATGGCGATCACGAGCGCTTCCTGCGCCATGACCAGGCCGAGCATCCATTGGCTTTGCAATTGGGTGGCAGCGTCCCTGGAGACTTGGCAACGTGCGCGCGCATGGCGGAGACTGCCGGTTATGACGAGGTCAATCTGAATGTGGGCTGCCCGAGTGATCGGGTGCAAAACAATTTGATCGGTGCTGTGTTGATGGCGCATCCGGGGCTGGTGGCGGATTGTGTGAAGGCAATGCGGGATGCAGTGGCTATTCCGGTGACCGTGAAACATCGCATCGGAATCAATGGCCGAGACAGCTACGCCGAGCTGTGTGATTTTGTCGGGCAGGTGCATGAAGCGGGTTGTACCAGCTTTACCGTGCATGCGAGGATCGCGATTCTTGAGGGTTTGTCGCCGAAAGAGAATCGCGATATTCCGCCGCTGCGGTATGACGTAGCGGCAAAGCTGAAGGCAGATTTTCCCGATTTGGAAATTATTCTGAACGGTGGCATCAAGACCCTCGACCAGTGCGCCGAGCATTTGCAAGTCTTTGATGGGGTGATGCTGGGCCGCGAGGCTTACCATAATCCATACATTCTGGCTGCCGTCGATCAACGGCTTTTTGGCAGCACCGCGCCAGTGATCTCCCGGGCGCAAGCGCTGTCGGCGTTGAGACCTTATATTGCCGCGCATATTGAGAACGGCGGGTCGATGCATCACATCACTCGCCATGTACTGGGGCTTGGCACGGGGTTTCCCGGGGCACGGCGCTTTCGGCAACTGCTGTCAGTTGACATACATAAAGCGCAGAACCCACTGGCGCTGCTGGATCAAGCGGCAGAGCTGCTGGAAGGTCGCTAGTTATCTGTAAGTTCACGGAACAAGCTGTGCGGATGGGGCTCAAATGTTCTTCGATTGCCCATCCGCCTCAAGACGCATTTAGAAAGATGTTTTCTTGAGTGGTCGGCAGCGCTCGGGTAATGTCATCTAACCGCACAGGACAGAGCACACTCATGACTTCCAAGCTGGAACAACTCAAGAAAATCACCACTGTAGTCGCCGACACCGGCGACTTTGATGCCATCGCCCGCCTTAAGCCGGTGGATGCCACGACCAACCCATCTTTATTACTCAAGGCCGCTTCAAGTTCGAGCAACGATGAGTTGCTCCAGGAAGCGTTCAAAGGCAGCAAGAACGATATTGGCTTGGCCTGCGACCGTTTCGCCGTCGCAATCGGTCAGAAAATTCTTAAAGTCGTACCGGGTCGTGTGTCTACTGAAGTAGATTCCCGCCTCTCGTTCGATACCAACGCCATGATCGAACGTGGCGAACGCCTTATCGGTTTGTATGACGAAGCCGGCATCGGTCGCGAGCGGATACTGATCAAACTTGCATCGACCTGGGAAGGCATACGTGCCGCCGAGAAGCTGGAAAAAAGCGGCATCCAGACCAACCTCACCCTGTTGTTCTCATTTGCTCAGGCAGTAGCCTGTGCTGAAGCGGGTGTGTTTTTGATCTCCCCGTTTGTGGGCAGAATTTACGACTGGTACAAAAAATCAGCCGGCCACGACTTTGGAGGCGCCGATGATCCTGGCGTGCAGTCGGTCAGCAAGATCTACAACTACTACAAGTCCAACGACTACAAGACCGTGGTGATGGGCGCCAGCTTCCGTAACCTGAGCCAGATCGAGCAACTAGCCGGCTGTGATCGCCTGACCATCAGCCCAGACCTGCTGGAGCAACTATCTAAAGACATGGGCACGCTAGAGCGCAAACTTGCTCCGGGCAACTCCGGCGAACCGCGTCAAAGCTTGACCGAAAATCAGTTCCGCTGGGCATCGAACGAAGACGCCATGGCGACTGAGAAATTGGCTGAAGGTATTCGTCAGTTCGCTCGCGACCAAGAAAAGCTTGAGGCATTGCTCGCCGCCAAGGCCTGAATGCGCAAAAGGGCGGTACCTCTAGAGGGTCCGCCCTTTTTTACGCCTGCGATTTGTAATTATTGACCCGCGGTGTTAGGGGTCTCAGTGACGCTCAAGGGCATTGACCAGATCATGAAACGCTTCACGATTTGAGTCGTTGAGGCCCATTAAAATCTTGTGCGCTTCCAACACCTTCGCTTTTACCACTTCCTCGGATTGATCTTGCGATGGCAAATCCGTCAACGATTCAGGGCAGCGAATCGGCCGATCGACGATGTTGAATACCTGATCAAAACCCATCGACTGCAATAGCCGAGTAATGTCTTCGTGGGTGGTGACGACAGTCGGCAGAAGTCCAACTTTTTGCCGGGACATAATCGAAAGCTTGGCCAGCAAGCCGAGCGTTGTGCTGTCTATGCTACGGGTTTCAGTCAAATCGATAATGATCGCTGAAAAATTCCGCGACGTGAAAATTCTTTCAATAGTTGTATCCAAAGCCGAACAAAGCGTAAGTCGTACTTCCCCGACGAATTTGAGAATAAACGTGCCTGCTTGCTCGGCGAACTGGATTCTACCGGTACTCATTAAAGGTTCCTGCTCAACACCAACAAGGCGATATCATCCGGCATCTCCCCTAGCGTGGCCAATCCAAACACTTGACGCAGACCATCCAGGCTGCCGCCTGCCGCTTTCACCAACTGAGGTAAAACGGCTTCTTTCTCTTTGAGTGTATCACCCGGTAAAAGGTCCAATATCCCATCGGACAGCAAGGTCAGACTGAATGCTTCAGGCAAATCCAACACGTGATCCTGATAGGTTGCCTCATTGAACAGCCCTACCGGAAGGCCTCGACCTTCCAGATAGTGCACTTCAGTTGGCGTGTACATAATCGGTAGGGGTAAATGGCCTCCGATGCTGTAGGTCAATTTCCCGGTTTCTTCGTCTATGACGCCGCCAACCATGGTGACATGCTTACCTAGGTTGCAGTTGATCAATCCACGATTTATGTGACCTAGCACTTCTGAAGGCTTGAAGTCAGGCATGGTGCCGTTGCGCTTGAATTCAAACATCAAGCGCGTCGTCATGAATTTCAACAATACCGTGACGAATGCTGATGAAGCCCCGTGCCCAGATACGTCAGCCAAATAGAAGGCTACCCGGCGCTCATCAACCCGGAAATAGTCCACGAAATCGCCAGAGAGGTACAGCGACGGAATGATCTCGTGCGCGAACTGGAACTCGCCTACCTCCCACGGATTGACCGGCAGCATATTCATCTGCACCTGGCGACCAGCGTTCTGGTCTTCCTGGAGCAAGTGCAAACTAGCTTCGAGTTCACGGTTAGCGGTTTCGAGCTTTTGTCGATAGCGTTGGTTTTCCAGCAGCAAACGAGCTCGATCCAAGGCTCTACGCACTGAATGCTCGAGCACTGCCAGATCTTCCAGCGGCTTGACCAAGTAATCTGCCGCGCCCAGACGCAAAGCCTCGACAGCATCGTTCATAACACCAGCGCCGGAAACGACGATGACTGGCATCTCAGGGGCGAGGTCTGTTACCTGACGGATAAGTTCGAGGCCGCCCACCTGAGGCATACGCAGGTCGCAGATCACTAGATCGGGCTTTTTTTGCTCGAAGATCTGAAGGCCCTGCAAGCCATTGCTCGCTTGCAGGACACTGAAGCCACTGTCTTCCAAATAGGCGGCGATGCTCGCTCGCACTACTTCGTCGTCATCGATTATCAGCAGCGTGGCACTGGTTTTCTGCATGTGGGCAAACGGCGCCAGGGGTAGGTTGGCGTAGGCGATTCGGATCACCCGGATCGCATACTGGATTCGCTTCTAGCCTCTCTAAAACGCCAGCAACAGACTTTACCATCGCTGATATTGCCATTCAGAGGTGCCCTTTAAGGCGCAGACGGTACTCCCATCCGACGGGCGTTTCAAGCTCATGCCCGTGGCGCCTTGGAGTCTTTACATCACAAATCACAGAGAGTTATAAGAACAGACAAATCAGCAACTAAATCGAAGGACTAACCATGAGCCAAAATGATCGGGACTACACGGAAAAGAGAGATTACATTCGAATGCGTGTGGATGCCGATATCACCTTGTTGTACGCAGGCCAGGTCGTTCCTGCAATCTGTGTAGACCTGTCAAGCTCGGGCATGCAGGTGCAGGTGCCGCGGGCTTTCAATGTAGGAGACAAGCTAAATGTACGCATTGATTCAGACCATTCTTCCCTCAAAGGATTAGAAGCGAAAACTGAAGTGGTCTGGCTGGTGGCTCAGGAAGACGGTGGCCAGAAACTGGGGCTCACCATTATTTCGATGAATTGATACAATTTTTTTCCTTGCGCGCTTATTGAATAAAAAAGGCGACCTCAGGGTCGCCTTTTTTAAATTTAGAACGATTAGAAATCGTCTTTGACCTTTCCGTCTTTTACCTTGAACTCGCGGCTTTGCAAGTAAGCATTACGGATGAACGTATACTTGTCACCATTGATCAACTTCTCAGCCGACAGCAGGCTGGCGCGGGTATCGACAATATCCAGCGCCTCAAGCGAGTTACGCCAGGAGATATCATTCATGTAGTGGTAAGGCGAGTCGTAGGTATCAGGGAACCTGGCAAGGCCATCACGCACGGTGCTTGGGCCTAGCAACGGCAGCATCACGTAGGGACCGCTGGAAACACCCCAGTAACCCAGGGTCTGACCGAAGTCTTCGTCATTACGCTGCAAACCCATTCGAGTACCGACGTCAATGAAACCAGCAACACCCAACGTGGTGTTCAACAGCAAGCGCGCTGTGTCGACCCCAGCGGCGTGTGGTTTGGCTTGCAAGACATCGTTAGCAAAGTTGCGGACGTCGCCGATATTGTTGAAGAAGTTATGGATACCATCTTCAACGAATCGCGGAGTGATGAACTCATACCCCTGGGCCAGAGGTTTTAGCGCATACATATCAAGCGTGTCATTGAAGCGAAATATTACGCGGTTGACGCCTTCCCACGGATCTTCATCCGCCGCTTGGGCTGCCGAAGGGACCAGTGCTACACCGCCGATAAAGCACAGTAGAGCCAGACGATTGATAAAGCCTGCACCAGTCACGGGCATAGCTAACACTCCTAGTTAATGGGTCGGGCTCTTGCCCTGCACGTCAAGGTCAGCAGTATAAAGCCTTCGGCAACATTTTTGGCAGCCTCTCTGGCACTGATAGTGCTAATGCACAAAATCGATAGCTCCGTGCTCATATAGCATTCATCTAACTGTCACAAAGGCTCCGTAGCGTAGGAGAATATTTCAGGGACGCCACTATGCCTGCGCCACACGCCCTACATTTGACTGCACCCGCTCCCACCTTCACCGCGCTGCTTTTCGGCCTCAGCGGCTGCTTAGTGGACTTTGGCGCTTGCGCATCGTCGTCGACCAGTAGTGCCCTCAACGCTCAACTCGAAAGCCAAGTCGATAAGCTCGATGAGTACGCCAGCATCACGCTTGGGTCCCTAGCGATTTTGCAAACACTTAATCGCCAAGGGGTGCCCTGCGCCTGGATGGATGAATTACCCGAAAACTTAAGCCATCTTCTCGCCAGGCCACTAGGAAGCTGGATCAAACCGGCAGTCCGCTCTAGCACATGCGCAGACTGGCCGGCACCTGATGCCTGCTGGCAAGCGTTAATGAGCCTTAACGTGCAGCAGCTGGACGGATGCGTCTTAGTCAGCGGCGACCCACGGCTGCTGCAGTCAGCGCTAAATGCAGGGCTTTGGACTGTCGGCTTGGCAACCTGCGGCCCACTTTGCGGTTTGTCACCCAAAGATTGGCACGCACTTAATGATGCCGAGCGCGAATACCGGCGAGGCCAGGCCACCCTGCAGCTATACAGCCTTGGCGTCCATTCTGTGATAGATCACGTGGGCGAACTAGCGTCGTGCCTTGCAGACATCACCTTGCGTCGGACGAAGGGTGAGAAGCCCTAATCAGATCTGTTTGATCAAGATCATGCACTTAGAAGCGGAGTGGATTAGTCTTACGCACATCAAGGACCTTTTAGCCCTGTGCAAGGGTCCATGCCAGAGCCTATCCATAAAAGGGAGCACGCTATGCCTGCCCGCGAACTGCAAGACCAACTCAATACTTTGCGCGAGCAATTGGAGAAAAATCCACCGCTTTCAGAATCTGAACGTCAGAATCTGCACGATCTGATAATGCAAATCGAGGATAAAATCCAACTGGAATCGATGACTCAGGACGCAAGTCTGTCCGACGGCGTCAACCTTGCTGTTGAGCGCTTCGAACTAAAGCACCCTGCTATTGCCGTGACACTGCGCAATATTGTGCAAACCCTCGGCAATATTGGAATTTAAATTTTTTGAGGTTTGATTTTCTGTAAAAAAACCCGTTCAGCGACGGGTTTTTTATTTACTGCCGCGCCAGCCGGCGATTCTCATAACGAATCGATTCAGTGCTGCGGTAGGGATTGATATCTAACCCGCCCCGCCGCACGTAACGCGCGTAAACCGTCAACTTTTCCGGTTTTAAAAGATGGTGCAGATCAAGAAAAATTCGCTCGACGCATTGCTCGTGAAAATCGGAATGCTGACGAAAGCTAACGATATAAGCCAACAGGCTTGCAGGATCGAGCGCCAACCCGCGGTACTCAACAACAACGCTGCCCCAGTCGGGTTGACTGGTGACTGGACAGTTGGATTTAAGCAAATGACTGTGCAGGCTTTCTTCCACCACCCGCGATTCATCGAAACGCAGTAATTCGGGGCGTGGGGCCTCATAACTGCTGACACTGATATCCAAGTCATCGATGCAAGCGCCTGGCAGCGATGCCAACCCTTCGCTTTCAATCTCCGCCAGACTGCGAATACGCACGCCCACTGCCTTACCTGCGGCTGCCGACAAGTCTTTTTCAAGCACTGCGACCAGCGTCCCAGCGTCAGTGAACACGGTTTGATTCAGCGAATTGAGGTAGAGCTTGAATGACTTGGATTCTATGATGTTCGCAGAGTCCGCCGGAATACTGAACTCGCCGACGGCAACTACCGGCTTGCCGGACGGCAACAACCAGGACAGCTCATAGCAGTTCCAGAAGTCAACACCTTGGTAGGGCAACGTCTGGGCCGTCAGACCTAATTCCGCCCATTTCGCGGCACGCGGAATCTGGAACAACAATGACGGCTTATAAGTAGCAATGTATTCACTGGACTTGCCCAGCGGCGAATGTTCGGCTGCGGGATACATAACATAGACCTGACTAATTTATCCCGACGAGTTTATAGGGTTTGCCGTTGATTTTCAGCGTCTCGTCGAGGATCTCGATCCTTACTCACGATTACCGCCTGATAATGTCCGGGATATTGCAAGCATTCAAGGCCGCCAGCCTTGCTGACCAAAACTAGACACTTCATCTACCTAGGCCAGCCAGGGCAGACTTAACGCAGACGTCCCTATAGCGACAAACAAACGGAAAGCGCAGACATAAACTCTCCATATAGAATCTCTAATACCCAAATATCACTCGTACCGCAGAGCATATGCTGGCTGGATCTGGGCCGCCCGCCAGGCTGGGTACAGGGTAGCCAGAAAGCTCAAGATAAACCCGGCGCTGCAAATCAAAACGACATCGCCGCCCTGCAATTGGGAAGGCAAGTTATTAACGAAGTATACGTCCGAACTGAAGATATGCTGACCGCTGACTCGCTCCAACCAGCCAACCATCGCACTGACATTGATCGCAGCAATGACCCCCAGAACACCGCCGATCAACGTGCCTACGATCCCGATAACGGTGCCCTGAACCATGAAAATGGTCATGATCTGTCCAGGCGTGGCGCCGATCGTACGCAGAATCGCGATGTCGGCGCCCTTATCATTAACCACCATGATCAACGTCGCGATAATGTTGAAGGCCGCGACGGCCACAATCATCAGCAGCAATAGACCGATCATGGTCTTTTCCATCTTCATGGCGCTGAACAGACTGCCTTGAGTATGGGTCCAGTCATCGGCCCGGTAATCAGCGCCCAAACCGGCAACGACTGACGCCGACACTTGGGGAGCGGTGTATAAATCTTTTAGCGCCAACCGCACGCCTTGCACTTGATTCGGCTGCCAATGCTGTATTTGCGCAGCGTCAGCCACGTTGATCAAAGCCATCGTGCCGTCGAGTTCGGCGCCGACCTTGAACACGCCAACCACTGTCAGACGCTGCAGGCGCGGTGTAATGCCGCCAGCCGCCGAGGCGCTGGCTTCCGGGACGATCAGGGTAACTTTGTCGCCTACATTCAAACGAAACCGTCTGGCGGTTATTTCACCTACCACAACACCAAACGCTCCCGCCTTAAGGTCTTCCAGACGGCCTTGAGTGATGTGTTGGGCAACAATCGATACTTGGTGTTCCAGCGCTGGATCGACGCCGCTAACCTGAATCGGCTGCATCGATCCCTTATACGAGAACATGCCGTCCATTTCGGTAAACGGAACGGCAGCGGTCACTTCAGGATTCTTCAGTGCCGCTGTCGCCACGGGCTTCCAGTCATTTAGCGGCGTCACGCCATCAATGACGGCGTGCGGCACCATGCCGAGAATCCTCGAACTCATCTCACGCTGAAAGCCGTTCATGACCGACAACACAACGATCATAGCCAGAACCCCCAACGCAAGGCCGATCATCGAGGTCATGGAAATAAACGAAATAAAATGATTGCGGCGCTTGGCGCGGGTATAGCGCATGCCAATAAAGATCGATAACGGTCTGAACATTCGCGGAGCACCGTAAAAAGTGTGGAGACCCGACGCCGTCAGGGGCGTCGGGTTGATGGGTCAGCCTTCGACCAGTCGACCTTCTTCAAGGCGCAATACACGGTCCATCTGGCTGGCCAGATTCATGTCATGAGTCACCACCAAAAACGCCGTGCGCGACGAGGTGCTGAGCTCCAGCATCAAATCTTGAATCCCCTGAGCCGTGTGTTGATCGAGGTTACCCGTGGGTTCGTCGAGCATTACCAGACCCGGCTGATTGACTAACGCCCGGGCAATCGCCACGCGTTGCCGCTCGCCACCGGACAACTCTGACGGTTTATGCGCCAGCCGATGCCCAAGCCCCACGCGTTGCAGCAAGACGGTAGCGCGTTGGCGTGCTTCCGGGATCGCCGTACGGCCGATCAAAAGCGGCATACAGACGTTTTCCAATGCGGTAAATTCAGGCAGCAAGTGGTGGAACTGGTACACAAAACCCAGCGACCGGTTGCGCAGCAGCCCGCGAGCTTTTTCACCCAACGCCGACAGCTCTTCGCCCGCCAGCCACACACTGCCTTGCGAAGGAGTATCCAAACCGCCCAACAAATTGAGCAGCGTACTTTTACCGGAGCCCGAGCTGCCGACAATCGCCACGCGCTCGCCAGGGTGCAATTCCAACTGCAAGTCCGATAGGACCACCACAGACTCCGGGCCCTCCTCGTAGGATTTGCCTAGATTGCGGCAACTCAGCACTGCTTTATCACTCATGCCCGACTCACTCATAACGTAACGCCTCCGCCGGCTGGGTGCGCGCGGCACGCCAGGCTGGATATAAGGTGGCGAGAAAACTCAAAACCAACGCGGCACCGCAGACCAGAACCACATCTTCAGCCATCAGCTGGGACGGCAGATAGTCGATGAAGTAGACATCTGAACTGAGAAACTTGTGACCGATCAGGCCTTCTAGGGCGGAAATGGCTGCGCTGACATTAAGTGCGGCAAAGATGCCGACCAGCGCGCCAATCAACGTCCCGACAACACCAATGACCGTGCCTTGGACCATGAAAATACCCATGATTTGCCCAGGTGTGGCGCCAAGAGTACGCAAGATCGCGATATCGCCCTTTTTATCGTTGACCACCATCACCAGCGTAGAAATGATGTTGAACGCCGCAACCGCGACGATCAGCAGCAATAACAGACCGATCATGGCTTTTTCCATACGGATCGCTTGATACAGATTGCCATGGGTGCGGGTCCAGTCACGGGCATAAAACTCGTGATCGCCCAGCTTCTGAGCAATTTCCCATGCAACGCGTGGCGCCTGAAACAAGTCATCAAACTTGAGACGCAACCCTTGCACCTGATTTGGCTTCCAGCGATGCAGACGCGCCAAATCAGTCAGGTTGGTCAGGCCGAGGTAACCATCCAGCTCGCCAGCGCCGACGTGAAAAATACCGACCACAGTAAAACGCTTCATTCTCGGAAAGATGCCACCGGGCGTTACGGTGACTTCCGGGGTAACGAACGTGACCTTGTCGCCCATGCCCACACCGAGGTTGGTGGCGGCCTTGTCACCGATCACAATCCCGAAGCTGCCCGGCGTCAGCTCGTCGAGGCGACCCTGCTGCATGAAGTTATCGAT
This sequence comes from Pseudomonas sp. 10S5, assembly GCF_035019745.1. Taxonomy (NCBI): domain Bacteria; kingdom Pseudomonadati; phylum Pseudomonadota; class Gammaproteobacteria; order Pseudomonadales; family Pseudomonadaceae; genus Pseudomonas; species Pseudomonas sp. 10S5. The sequence goes on along the minus strand of NZ_JASJVL010000003.1, from coordinate 157,384 downwards.
AATGGAGACTTTTCGCTCCTCGACGGGATCGATCGCGTCCAGTAATACCTTCTGCACTTTGCCGTTGCTGGTCAGCAATCCCTGCATTTGAGTAAAAGGCGCAACCGCCTGCACCTCAGGGTGCGCCTTGACCTTTTCAGCCAGTGCATGCCAGTCGTTGATAGGTTGATCACCCTCAATCGTGGCGTGGGGCACCATGCCGAGGACGCGGGTTCGCATCTCATGATCGAACCCATTCATCACCGACAACACGACAATCATCACAACCACGCCAAGGGCAAGGCCGATCATCGACGTCAGGGAAATGAAAGAGACAAAATGATTACGACGTTTCGCACGGGTATAACGCGTGCCAATAAATACAAAAAGAGGTCTGAACATTTAGGGGCTTGTTCGCAGGAATAGGAACGTCCTTGTGGCGAGGCTCAACGAGCAGCCTTACACTCAGACCACCGCCGCTACCATGGGTTCGCCATGTCGACATTAGATGAAGAAGATCGCCGCGAATACTACCGTATCGAGGACACGATCGCACTGGAAATAAACCATACAACCGGCTCTGACCCAGGCCATAAGGCGCCCGCGCAGGACACATCCATTTTGTTCGGTCTGCTCAGCGAGCTGCATGTCAGCGAGTTCGAGTCTCAGCATTTGCTGCGCCAGCTTGGCGAAAAAGACCGCGTGCTGAATAGCTTTCTGAAAGCCCTGAGCAGGCGTATCGATTTACTTGGGCAAGTGGTTGCACATACCGCTCTAGGCAGCGTAGGCGAGCCCCAACGGGTAAAGCTGTCCGAAGGCGGTGTGCAGTTCCATCATCCGCTACCTATTCCGGCGGGCACTCAACTGTCGATTAAGATGGTGTTATTACCCGAGGCAAGAGGCCTTATGGTGAACGCGAAAGTCACGCACTGTGACGCCCATGAAATTGGCAGTTTCGAAATCGGTACCGAGTTCGAAGACCTCTCGGATGCTCAACGACAGCTGCTTGCCAGACACATTCTGCAACGACAATCCCAGCAACGGCGCTTGGCGAAAGATCAAAGTGAGATCCAGGAGTCATAAGAGTGCCGAGGCTAGCGAATAGCGCCGCCGCTGCCCTCACTAATGATTTATTCCCATGGATATTCAGACCGGCTGTCGAAGCCCGACCCTTTTCAATCTTGATTAATCTACCGACGCCCATAAGGACTAAACGTGACGCTCATTTATGGCCACCGCGGCGCCAAAGGCGAAGCACCGGAAAACACTTTGACCAGTTTCAAGGAATGCCTCAAGCATGGCGTCCGTCGTTGTGAACTGGACCTGCACCTGTCGCTGGACGGCGAGTTAATGGTCATTCACGATTCGACACTCAAGCGCACCACGGATCGGCGCGGCAAGGTCGTAGAACACTTATCTGCCGACTTGGTAACCTATGACGCACGCAAGGGAGGTCCAGGCTGGGTACAGCCTTGCCCCGTTCCGCGCTTGGAAGAGTTATTCGAAACCTGTGATTTCGACCATTGGCAGTTAGAGGTCAAAAGCGCCTCGCGTACCCGCGCCGCGACTACCGTACTAGCGATTCGCGAGATGGCGCAACGTCACGGCCTGCTGGAAAAAGTGACGGTGACGTCCAGTTCCCGGGAGGTGCTGCGCGCGGCGCTGAACCTGACTCCCGATCTGTCTAGGGGGTTAGTTGCTGAATACGCTTGGCTCGACCCGTTGAAAGTCGCGCACAGTTATGGCTGCACATTGTTGGCGTTGAACTGGACGCTATGTACACCGGAGAGGTTGCAAAAGGCACAACGTCAGGGCTTGCATGTATCAGTGTGGACAGTCAACGAACCCGCGCTAATGCGCAGGCTCGCAGACTTCGGCGTAGACAGCCTGATTACAGACTTTCCCGGTTTGGCCACCGCCACGCTCGGGAATCACTGAAATCGGTCCCCCCGACCGGCTCAGGCCACCGGCCGGAGCCGCTTAAAAAAGCCGGTTAAGACCATCGTAAGCAGCTACCCGATAGGCTTCGGCCATGGTCGGGTAGTTAAACGTGGTGTTGACGAAGTACTTCAACGTATTGGCCTCGCCCGGCTGGTTCATGATCGCCTGACCGATGTGCACAATCTCTGATGCCTGGTCACCGAAACAATGCACGCCCAACACTTGCAGCGTGTCTCGATGGAACAGAATTTTTAACATGCCTACCGGTTCGCCGGAGATCTGCGCCCGCGCCATGCCTTTAAAGAATGCCTTGCCAACTTCGTAAGGGACCTTCGCTTGAGTCAGCTCGTGCTCGTTTTTACCGATCGAGCTGATCTCAGGTATCGTATAAATGCCGGTCGGCACGTCGTTGACAAAGCGCCAGCTGCCGTTATCGACCACACTGCCCGCCGCCGATCGCCCTTGGTCATAAGCGGCACTGGCCAAACTTGGCCAGCCGATCACGTCGCCGGCGCCATAGATGGTTGGCACACTGGTACGGTAGCTTTCATCGACTTCAATCTGACCACGACCGTTGGCTTTAATACCGACGTTCTCCAGACCTAGCTTGTCAGTGTTACCGGTCCGACCATTACACCAAAGCAAAGCGTCAGCCTTGATTTTCTTACCCGACTTGAGGTGCAGGATCACTCCGTTTTCCAAGCCTTCAACCTTTTCGTAATCTTCGTTATGACGAACCATCACGTTGTTGTTGCTGAAGTGGTAGCTCAGTGCCTGGGCTATTTCCGAATCCAGAAAGCTCAGTAACTGCTCACGGTTGTCCACCAACTCAACCATCACGCCTAGCCCGCTGAATATCGAGGCGTATTCGCAGCCGATAACGCCAGCGCCATAGATAATCAATTTACGCGGGGTATGTCCGAGACTAAGGATGGTGTCGCTGTCGTAAATTCGCTTATGAGAGAAGTCGATATCCGCCGGACGATAAGGGCGAGAGCCCGTGGCGATAATGACTTGGCTGGCGACCAGCTTTTCCACTGCGCCATTGGCGCACACCACGTCGACCGTGCGCTCATCAGCAAAACTTCCGGTGCCGAAAAAAACATCAACTCGGTTACGGGCGTAGTAACCGGTACGCGAGGCCACCTGTTTATTGATCACCTTTTCGGCGTTTTTCAATACGTCCGGAAATGAAAACCAGCGCGGCTCACCAATAGCCCGAAACATCGGATTGGTATTGAATTGGATAATCTGCTTGACCGAGTGACGCAGTGCCTTGGATGGGATAGTGCCAAGGTGAGTGCAGTTGCCGCCAACCTGCTGACGGCTATCGACCATCGCGACTTTGCGCCCTGCTTTCGCAGCGTTCATTGCCGCTCCTTCTCCCGCAGGACCGGAACCCAGTACCACTACGTCGTAGTTGTAAACAGCCATGCGTACTCCTATAGAACGGGCCGAAACGCCACTCTGGCGTCTTTGGCTAAATCAAGTCGCGGCCAGCGACATGAAAGATCAAAACCTGGGGCGCAGTTTAAACAAGCGCCGACGCCGCGAACATTAACCCTTGGTCGCGTCGTAGGCCAACGTTGTGTGCACTACATGCGCATCGAGTCGATAAAGCTGCGGTCAGCTACTGCAATTTACCGGGAAACAGCCTGTCAAATTCCGGGCTACTGCGGATGATAAAGCGGTTATCGGCTCGAATCACAAAAAAGGCGGCGATTTTATGCGTGTCGGCATAGACCCATCCACGCTCAGGGCCAAGGATCTCCAGCAATGTCGACAATCCGTCGGCCATTAACGTGGAGGGATCAATGACTGTGACCGATGCCAGTGCGTGCACAATCGGCGCCCCGGTCAACGCGTCGAAGGTATGGGAGTAACGCTTTGCGTCCTGTTCGAAATAGTTTCGATAGTCCCCGGAGGTGGAAACACCATAACCGTCCAGCTCGATAATTTGTTCGGGAACCTGCTGATCATCCCGCGGCACCTCAAGCGCCACACGCCACGATGACCCGTCGGTTTTTTTGCCGACTGCCTTTAACTCCCCAGTGGCCTCGGCCAAATAACTCTGTATACCCAGTGACTGTAAGCGGGCACTGATAAGGTCCACCGCATACCCGGCGGCAATACTATTGAAATCGACCTCAACTGGCGCGTCCTTACACAACCGATCACCGTCAATGGTTAGGTGAGCATGGCCTACACGCCGCAGCACCTGTGCCAATTGTTCCGGTGTTGGCACACGCTCGACCCGGGCTTGCGGCCCAAAGCCCCACAAATCGAGCAACGGTTCGACCGTCAGGTCGTAAGAGCCGCGGCTGTCAGTGGACAGCTGCTCACCGAATCGAACCAACTGCAAGACGCTTTCGGGCATCGGTTGGCAACTGTTGCCGGGCAGCTTATTGAACCGTTCAATGTCAGAGTCGGCACGGTAAGTCGACAATTGTCGATCAACTTCAGCCAGAATCGCATCGACCTGAGGCTGAACATCCTCTGCTCGCGGCCCACCAGAAGGCCTCACGTACTGCACTGAATAGCTGCTGCCCATGGTTGGGCCGGTGAAGCTTTCCTGACTATCACCCGAACCACATGAGGTCACGGCACTTATCAGCAGCAAAGACATCGAAACCCTTACCCACCAGCGGGAGATCTGAAGCGAAGTCAGTCGAATAGTCCAATTGAAACGCATTCATCACTCGCAAAGCCCGGAATTGGGCAACAATTGTCTTAGTCTGAAATCAAAAAGAGGCGCGGCCATTATGCGATATTTGCTTGTCTGCTTATTGCTGTTATTAAGCCCAATAGTCTCAGCCAGTTCTGCAGACCGACTCAAGGAGGCTGCTTTTCCTAATCAGTTGAGCGATCGAACGCCAGCGCTCATGCTAAAAGGTCAAGGCGTATTGACTTATCTTTGGGCAGACGTTTATGCCGCTGCCCTGTTCAATGAACCGTCAATCAGTGCTGCCCAAGCGTTCAGCGGACAACGCGCACAATGTCTTGAGCTGTATTACTTTCGAGCCATTGACCGCTCAGACATGATTAAGGCCGCAGATGCAACCTTGGCTCGTCAACAAAGTGAAGCCACCCTCACCCGACTGAAACCGGAATTAGATCAGTTGCACGCGAGCTTTCAGGACATTCAGCGCGGTGACCGGTACCTATTGAGCTTTCAACCCCAACGCGGCCTTAGCCTAGAGCGTAATGGCCAAGTGATTTTCAGAAGCGCAAACCCCGAGTTGGCACACGTCTATCTCGGCCTGTGGCTGGCCCCGGATGGATTGTCTAAGAGTCTGCGTAAAGCCCTGTTAAATCGGACTTAGCCCGAGGTTTTCAGTTGTCTTGACGACCTAATACACATATTGTTACATCCGGTGCTGCATGCAGGCAGGAAGCCAACGTGCCATAAAGAAAAAAATAAGGGATTCCAGCTACATAGCCTAAGTGAGTAATTTGAAATGTCCTCGAATACGGGCAAAGGCAAAGCGATTTTTCGCGTTGTCAGCGGCAATTTTCTGGAAATGTTCGACTTTATGGTTTACGGCTTTTATGCCACAGCCATTGCAAAGACCTTCTTTCCTACCGATAGCGCTTTTGCTTCGCTGATGCTGTCCCTAGCGACCTTTGGTGCTGGCTTTCTAATGCGGCCATTGGGCGCGATTTTCCTAGGCGCCTACATTGACCGTCACGGTCGCCGCAAAGGTCTGATCATTACGTTAGCGATGATGGCCATGGGCACGGTGCTTATCGCCTGCGTACCGGGTTACGCCACGCTCGGTGTCGCAGCGCCGCTGTTGGTGCTGTTCGGGCGTCTGTTACAAGGCTTCTCCGCCGGTGTAGAACTGGGAGGCGTTTCGGTTTACCTCGCAGAAATCTCCACGCCAGGCCGTAAAGGTTTCTTCGTTAGCTGGCAGTCGGCCAGCCAACAAGCTGCGGTTGTATTCGCCGCCCTGCTCGGTGTTGGTCTCAACCATTGGTTGAGCCCGGAGCAAATGGGTGATTGGGGCTGGCGCGTACCGTTCCTGATCGGCTGCATGATCGTTCCGGCGATCTTCATTATTCGTCGTTCGCTGGAAGAAACGCCTGAGTTCCAGGCCCGCAAACATCACCCAACCTTAGGCGAAATTATTCGTTCGATCGGCCAGAACTTTGGCTTGGTATTGGGTGGCACCGCGCTGGTGGTGATGACCACTGTGTCGTTCTACTTGATCACCGCTTACACACCGACCTTCGGTAAAACCGAGCTGCACCTGACCGACTTGGAAAGCTTGCTGGTCGCAGTATGTGTGGGTATCTCGAACTTCATCTGGCTGCCAGTCATGGGCTCGCTGTCTGACCGCATCGGCCGCAAACCGCTGCTGTTGGCCGCAACTATCTTGGCATTGCTCACGGCTTACCCTGCGCTTTCCTGGCTAGTGGCTCACCCTAGCTTTGAAAACCTTTTGATTGTTGAGTTGTGGTTGTCGTTCCTATACGGCTCGTACAACGGCGCCATGGTTGTAGCCCTCACCGAAATCATGCCAGCAGATGTACGGACAACCGGTTTCTCTCTGGCCTACAGCTTGGCAACAGCCACTTTCGGCGGCTTTACACCCTTGGCCTGTACCTACTTGATCCACGCACTGGACAACAAGGCAGCGCCTGGCATCTGGCTCAGCGGTGCAGCGCTTCTCGGGTTGATCGCAACGCTGGTACTGTTTCGCAAAGGCAAAAACCGACTGGAAGCGCCTCAGGCCATTCCTGCTAGCGCCTGATAGTAATTTTAAAAAGCTGTAATAAAAAATGCCCCGACTCAGTCAGGGCATTTATTACAAAAGCTACTTACTTCGGAAACGCTGGCGGGTTAACCCCGGCAATGTCTTCCATCACACGAACAACCTGGCAGCTGTAACCGAATTCGTTGTCGTACCAGACATACAGAACAACGCGGTTGTCGTTGCAGATTGTTGCCTCGGCATCGACAACACCGGCGTGACGTGAGCCGACGAAGTCGGTGGACACTACTTCCTGCGAATGAACGAAATCGATCTGCTTATGCAAATCGGAGTGCATTGCCATGTAGCGCAAGTACTCGTTGATTTCTTCACGGGTGGTGGGTTTCTCAAGGGTCAAGTTGAGAATCGCCATGGACACGTTAGGCGTCGGTACCCGGATCGCATTGCCGGTCAGCTTACCAGCCAGTTCAGGCAACGCCTTGGCAGCAGCGGTGGCAGCACCGGTTTCCGTGATGACCATGTTCAACGCAGCACTACGGCCGCGGCGATCGCCCTTGTGGAAGTTATCGATCAGGTTCTGGTCGTTGGTATAAGAATGAACCGTTTCAACGTGACCGTTCACGATGCCGAACTTGTCATTAACCGCTTTGAGCACCGGCACTATGGCATTGGTGGTGCAAGAAGCCGCCGAAATGATCAAGTCATCTGCGGTGATCTGGTCATGGTTAATGCCATGCACGATGTTCTTCAGCTTGCCTTTGCCAGGCGCAGTCAACACAACGCGGGCAATGCCGGGGCAGGTCAAGTGCTGGCCCAGACCTTCGGCATCGCGCCACACACCGGTGTTATCTACTAGCAAAGCGTTTTTGATGCCGTACTGGGTGTAATCCACGTCAGTCGGATTCTTGGCGTAGATTACCTGTATCAGGTTGCCGTTTGCAGTGATGGTATTGTTGGCTTCATCAATGGTAATGGTGCCATCGAACGGACCATGTACCGAGTCGCGACGCAGCAAGCTGGCACGCTTGATCAAATCATTGTCGGCGCCTTTACGCACAACAATCGCCCGCAAGCGCAAACCATCGCCGCCGCCGGTTTTTTCGATCAGTATCCGTGCCAAGAGGCGACCAATTCGGCCGAAACCGTACAACACAACATCGGTGCCTTTGCCCGAGGTAGCGCTTTGTTGACCCACTACATCAGCCAATTCGTCACGCACAAACTGTTCAGCGCTGCGGCCTTTGCCCTCAGCCTTGAACTTCACAGCCAGCTTGCCCAAGTCTACCGAAGCAGCACCCAGTTTTAGCTCGCTCATGGCTTTGAGCAGCGGGAACGTCTCATGCACGGACAACTCGACGCCATCGGCTTGCCGGTGACGAGCAAAACGATGTGCTTTAAGAATTGCGATGACTGAACGGTTGATCAGGCTGCGGCCATAAATCGAGCTCACCACATTATTATTGCGGTAGAGCTGACCGATGAGAGGGATCATTGCCTCGGCGAGGGCTTCACGATCGATCCATTCACCAAGACACTGGTCGGGCTTCTGAGTCACGGGAACCTTCCACATGTAGGGGCTGAAAAAAGGGACTACATTATGCCGCCGCCTTTGTTTATGAGCAATGCGTGACGTTGAGATCACACGGCACTACATAAATTCCATGCACGTAAAACGCTGAAAACTGACAGCACGCACCTTCGTTCGCTACAATCAACCGCCCTTTCGCAACGCTGGAGCTCAACCGTCCGTGCCCGTTCTGCGTATCCCGAAACTCCCTGCTGCGGCAGGCAAACAACACTGGGGAAATTTGCCCGGTGCTGCCCTCAGTCTGGCCATTGCCGAAGCTGCCAGCGCTGCCAAGCGTTTTACGCTGCTGCTAACCGCTGACAGCCAAAGCGCCGAGCGTCTTGAGCAAGAACTCGGCTTTTTTGCGCCAGACTTGCCCGTACTGCACTTTCCAGACTGGGAAACCCTGCCCTACGACCTGTTTTCGCCGCACCAGGACATTATCTCCCAGCGCATCGCCAGCCTTTACCGGCTGCCAGAACTGGCGCACGGCGTGCTGGTGGTTCCCATCACTACCGCTCTGCACCGACTGGCCCCGACCAAGTTTTTGCTCGGCAGCAGCCTGGTGCTGGACATCGGCCAAAAGCTCGACGTCGAGCAAATGCGCATCCGCCTTGAAGCCAGTGGCTATCGTTGCGTGGATACGGTGTACGAGCACGGTGAGTTTGCCGTCCGTGGCGCGTTGATCGATCTGTTTCCCATGGGCAGCAAACTGCCGTACCGGATCGATCTGTTCGACGACGAAATCGAAACCTTGCGCACGTTCGACCCGGAAACCCAGCGTTCCATCGACAAGGTGCAGTCAGTTCGGCTGCTGCCTGCGCGCGAGTTTCCGCTGCAAAAAGATGCCGTTACTCGTTTCAAGGCTCGGTTTCGCGAGCGCTTCGATGTGGATTTTCGCAAGTGCCCGATCTTCCAAGACCTGAGCAGCGGAATCACGCCGGCCGGGATCGAGTACTACCTGCCGCTGTTCTTCGATGAAACCTCGACCCTGTTCGATTACCTGCCCCAAGACACCCAGGTGTTCTCGCTGCCCGGCATTGAACAAGCGGCCGAGAACTTCTGGGGTGATGTGCGCAACCGCTATGAAGAGCGCAAAGTCGATCCTGAACGGCCGTTGCTGCCGCCCAGCGAATTATTTCTCCCCGTGGAAGACTGTTTCGCCCGCCTGAAAAGCTGGCCACGGATAGTCGCCAGCCAACAAGACGTCGAAACCGGCATCGGCCGTGAACGGTTCCCGGTTCTGCCGCTGCCGGATCTGGCCATCGAATCCAAGGCCACCCAACCACTGGCCGCGCTATCAAAGTTTCTCGACGAGTTTCCGGGGCGCGTATTGTTTACCGCCGAGTCTGCCGGGCGCCGCGAAGTGTTGCTGGAGCTACTGGAGCGCCTGAAGCTGCGGCCAAAAACCGTCGACGGCTGGACGGACTTCACAGAAGGCAAAGATCGCCTGTCGATCACCATTGGGCCGTTGGACGAAGGCCTTATCCTGGAGCAGCCAGCCCTTGCGCTGATCGCAGAAAGCCCGCTGTTCGGCCAACGCGTCATGCAACGTCGGCGTCGGGAGAAGCGCACCGACGGCGGCAACAATGACGCGGTGATCAAGAACCTCACCGAACTGCGTGAAGGTGCCCCTGTGGTGCATATCGACCACGGTGTGGGCCGCTATCTGGGGTTAGCGACGCTGGAAGTCGAAAACCAGGTGGCCGAGTTCCTGATGCTGGCATACGCCGAAGAGGCGAAATTATATGTGCCAGTAGCCAACTTGCACTTAATCGCACGATACACCGGCAGCGATGACGCCTTGGCGCCGCTGCATCGGTTGGGCTCTGAAACCTGGCAGAAAGCCAAGCGTAAGGCCGCCGAACAGGTTCGCGATGTCGCGGCGGAGCTGCTCGACATTTATGCCCGTCGCGCCGCCCGTGAGGGTTATGCTTTCGCTGACCCCAAAGCCGACTACGCAGCCTTTAGCGCCGGCTTCCCGTTCGAAGAAACCCCGGACCAGCAAACCACCATCGATGCCGTGCGCGCCGACATGCTCGCGCCAAAGCCGATGGACCGCTTAGTGTGCGGCGACGTGGGCTTCGGCAAAACTGAAGTGGCCATGCGCGCGGCGTTCATCGCCGTGCACGGTGGTCGCCAAGTTGCCATTCTGGTCCCGACCACCCTCCTCGCTCAGCAACACTACAACAGCTTTCGGGATCGCTTTGCCGATTGGCCGGTGAGCGTCGAAGTCATGAGCCGCTTCAAGTCCACCAAAGAGATCAATGCCGCCGTGGCGGACTTGGCTGAAGGCAAAATCGACATTGTGATTGGCACGCACAAGCTGCTGCAAGACGACGTGAAGATAAAGAACCTTGGGCTGGTAATCATCGACGAAGAACACCGTTTCGGGGTACGCCAGAAGGAACAGCTCAAGGCCCTGCGCAGTGAAGTCGATATCCTGACCCTGACCGCAACACCGATTCCGCGAACGCTGAACATGGCCGTGTCGGGGATGCGCGACTTGTCGATCATCGCCACTCCGCCGGCGCGTCGTTTGTCGGTCCGTACCTTCGTCATGGAGAACAACAAAAGTACAGTCAAAGAAGCCCTGCTCCGTGAACTGCTGCGTGGCGGACAGGTTTACTACCTGCACAATGACGTCAAAACCATCGAGAAATGCGCTGCGGACTTGGCTGAGCTGGTGCCGGAAGCGCGCATCGGCATCGGTCACGGGCAGATGCGTGAACGCGATCTCGAACAGGTGATGAGCGATTTCTACCATAAGCGTTTCAACGTGCTGATCGCCTCGACCATCATCGAGACCGGGATCGACGTACCAAGCGCCAACACCATCATCATCGAACGAGCTGACAAGTTTGGCTTGGCACAATTACACCAATTGCGCGGCCGGGTGGGGCGCAGTCACCACCAAGCGTATGCCTATCTGTTGACGCCGCCTCGCGCACAAATCACCCCAGACGCCGAGAAGCGTCTGGAAGCGATTGCCAACACCCAAGACCTTGGAGCGGGCTTCGTGCTCGCCACCAATGACCTGGAAATCCGTGGCGCCGGCGAACTATTGGGCGATGGTCAGAGCGGGCAAATTCAGGCTGTGGGCTTCACCCTGTACATGGAAATGCTCGAGCGCGCGGTCAAGGCCATTCGTAAGGGCGAACAACCGAACCTAGACCAGCCTTTGGGCGGCGGCCCGGAAATCAACCTGCGATTGCCGGCATTAATCCCCGAGGCGTACCTGCCCGACGTACATACACGCCTGATCCTCTACAAGCGCATTGCCAACGCCGCCGACGAAGAAGGTCTCAAGGATTTGCAGGTCGAGATGATTGATCGCTTCGGCCTGCTGCCCGAGCCGACCAAAAATCTGGTACGCCTAACGCTGCTAAAGCTGCAAGCCGAGCAATTGGGTATCAAGAAAGTCGACGCCGGTCCTCAAGGTGGGCGTATTGAGTTCAGCGCCAGTACCCAGGTTGATCCCCTGGTACTGATCAAGCTGATTCAGGGCCAGCCCAATCGCTACAAGTTCGAAGGCGCCACGCTGTTCAAATTCATGGTGCCCATGGAACGTCCGGAGGAGCGTTTTAACACGCTGGAAGCTCTGTTCGAACGTCTTGCGCCGAAAAAAGCCTGAATCGTTAAAAGCGCTCCACTTGCACCGCACGCACGGCCATACTGGTCGACGTTTATCACAAAGCACTCAAGGGGCGCACTGCGCCCCTTGCCTTTTGAGCACCGCTGCGGCGTAGGGCTGTATTGAACTGTGTCGTCAATTCTTGAAAGAGTTTTAGCCTCTTCGTGGGCAGATGGTTTCAAAGCTCAAAGCCTTGAGCGAGGGCGCGACTATGCCCGGCAACAACGCATCATGTTGCACCACCTGAGCGGGGAGTTAGTCCAGACGCTATGCCGAGGCTCAAGCCTGGAAATCTACACCCAAACTCTCAAGCTCAAAGACCCGGAGAAATACAGCCAGTTCGTGGTCGCCAAATGCACCTGCCCAGTACGTAACAACTGTAAGCACTGCGCCGCCGCTTTGTTTTTCCTGCAAGCCCCGGAAAATCAGCCATCGATCCTTGCTGCGCTCGACATAGCCAACCCCACGCCTGATCTCGCTCCCCCCGTAAAACAAAAACCGGCGCTGCCCGAACGCACAATCGACTACTTTCCACGTCCACGGCTGACAGTTGCCAGTGTCGAGTACAGTGCCTACGAACCACGTAACGGCCGTATGCAACGGCACCTCCAGCACCGCGCGGCCTTGGCTTTTGGCTATGGTCCTTACTATGCGGCGGGCAAACCCGTCGATATGGTTTTGCACGAGCAAACCGAGACCCTGCGCCTCCATCGCCACGCCGATGAGGAAAAACGCTGCTACGAGGCGATGCACGACTGTGGCTTTAAGCTGGCGACTCGGCAAAGCAAGGCGCTACCCGACAGCGCCGGGGACATGTTCGAACTGCCGAACGATAAAGCCTGGCTGCACTTCATGACCCACCAATTGCCGCTATTGCGCGAACAGGGCTGGGAAATTGATATTTATGATGATTTCAGTTTCGACGTCACACCCGTCGAAGACTGGTATGCGGTCATTCAGGAGAAACCGGAACACGACTGGTTCGACCTGGAACTGGGGATTGTCGTCAACGGCGAACGCCTGAGTTTACTGCCGATTCTGATCAACTTGCTGCGCACTCACCCTGAATTGATGAGCGCCAGCGGGATTGCCAAACGCCGCGACGACGAACAGCTTCTGGTGCAGCTCAATCACTTCACGCAAAAAGGTGGCGAACCGATTCAAGTGGCGCTGCCCTATGGCCGACTGAAACCGGTGTTAGCAGCCTTGGGCGACTTCTATTGGCACGACGATGGCAATAATGCGCTTCGCCTGAACACTGCCGACGCTACCCGTCTGACGGCACTGGACAACTTGCCGCTGATTTGGGAAGGCGGCGAACGCTTGCGTCGCTTCGCCGAGCGCTTGGCCAACATTAAAAATTTCTCGGTCGGTATACCCGAGCGCTTGAATGCGACGTTGCGACCCTATCAGCATGAGGGCTTGAGCTGGATGCAATCGCTGCGCGAGCTGGAAGTCGGCGGCATTCTAGCTGACGACATGGGCCTGGGAAAAACCCTGCAAACCTTGGCTCACCTGCTTATAGAGAAACAGGCGGGTCGCATGGACCGCCCTTCGCTGGCGGTAATGCCCACTAGCTTGATTCCAAATTGGATGGACGAAGCCGAACGCTTTACCCCGGAACTGAAAGTCTTGGCGCTGCATGGTGCAGGTAGAAAACGAAATTTTACAAACCTGCACGAATACGACCTGATTTTGACTACCTATGCGCTGCTGCCACGGGACGTTGAGTTGCTGGCGCTACAACCGCTGCACGTGCTGATACTGGACGAAGCGCAGTACATCAAAAACCCCCGCAGCAAGGCCGCTCATGCTGCGTGCAGTTTGAATGCCCGGCAACGGCTGTGCCTGAGTGGTACGCCACTGGAAAACCACTTGGGCGAGCTGTGGTCGCTGTTTCACTTTTTGATGCCGGGCTGGCTGGGTGACAACAAACACTTCAATAGCAACTACCGCAAAGCCATTGAAAAAGACGGCAGCGAGTTACGTTTGCAGCATCTGAATGCCCGAATCAAGCCGTTCTTGCTGCGCCGGACTAAAGAGCAAGTGGCCACCGAACTGCCCCCGAAAACCGAAATAGTGCATTGGGTTGAGCTCAATGACACTCAACGTGATGTGTACGAAACCGTGCGGCTGGCCATGGATAAAAAGGTTCGCGAGGAGATAGGTCGCAAAGGCATGGCGGGCAGCCAGATCATTATTCTTGAAGCCTTGCTGAAATTGCGCCAAGTGTGTTGCGATCTGCGCTTAGTCAACAGCGCCCCTGCCATCGGGCGCCATGGCAGCTCGGCCAAACTTCACAGCCTGATGGAGATGTTCGAAGAATTGTTGGCCGAGGGGCGAAAGATCCTGCTGTTTTCCCAATTCACTTCAATGCTAGCGTTGATTGAAGCGGAGCTGAACCAACGGGGCATCGAATACGTGCTGCTTACCGGCCAAACCCGCGACCGCCGTGCGCCGGTGCAGGACTTTCAGAGCGGTAAGGTACCGGTGTTTCTGATCAGCCTGAAAGCAGGCGGTACCGGCCTGAACCTGACCGCCGCCGACACCGTGATTCATTATGACCCGTGGTGGAACCCGGCAGCGGAAAACCAAGCCACCGACCGTGCGTATCGCATCGGTCAGGACAAACCCGTATTCGTCTATAAGATGATTGCGCGAGGCACCGTCGAAGAGAAAATCCAGCGCTTGCAGCAAGAAAAATCAGCGCTGGCATCCGGTGTACTTGATGGCCGAACAGCTGGAGACTGGCGACTTGAGAGCGAAGACATCAATGCTTTGTTTGCCCCGCTGCCTATACCGTCGCCGAAGCCGAAAAAGGTCAGGCCGTGAGCTAAATAATCTGGAGCCGACGTGTTGGGGTTCAGAAAAATCCGCAGGCCGAATACATCGGGAAGGGCGTCGCTCGGTGCATCAGTGAATCGCAATCACATTGGTTCATCCAGAAAGCCGCCGCGCTCAATCAGCCGTCAGCACCCTGGCCAAGGTTGCTTTAACCTTGCCCATTCCGTCGTGCAAAGCCTGTTCGATTTCCGCCATGGTAATCACCGCCGACGACTTCCCGGCAGCAGGATTAACCACCAATGCCAAACACGCGTAGGCCAGGTCGATCTCACGCGCCAATGCAGCTTCAGGCATACCGGTCATCCCGACGATATCGCACCCGTCACGCTCCAGACGAACGATCTCCGCCACGGTTTCCAGGCGTGGACCCTGAGTGCAGGCGTATACACCCTGGTCGCTGTGGTCGCACCCTTCAGCGGCCAGCGCAGCAATCAGTCTAGCGCGCAGTTCTTCGCTATAGGGATAGCTGAAGTCGATGTGGGTTACGTGTTCCAGGTCGTCGGCGAAGTACGTGTGTTCACGGCCGCCGGTGTAGTCAATCAACTGGTGTGGCACGCAAAAGTGGCCAGTGCCCATTGCCGGATGAATCCCGCCAACCGCATTCACCGCCAGAATCGCTTCGGCCCCGGCCTGCTTCAATGCCCAGAGATTGGCGCGGTAGTTCACTTGATGCGGTGGAAAGCGATGGGGATGACCGTGTCTGGCTAGAAATAATACTTCGCGCCCGGCGTATTCACCGACCTGAATCTCGCCAGAAGGCGCGCCGTAGGGCGTGTTCATGGGTAACGATTGACGGATGTTCAGCCCTTCCAGTTGAGTCAGTCCGGTACCGCCGATAATCGCGTAAACAGTCATGGCAAAATCCTTTAATCAATCAGTTGGGCGGCACGCAACGCTTCAAGCGCTGCCAGCCAGCGCGGGTGCTGACGGTATTCAGTGGTGGCGTAAGCCTGCCCGCGCATCCGCGCGATACGCAGCGACGGTGCGACCTTCATCCGCTGCAGCGCGCTAAGGGCCAGCTCAGCGGCACCGCGATCATTACACACCAGGCCCATGTCACAGCCGGCCGAAAGCGCCGCCTCGATACGGCTTGCCGCATCCCCGACCACATGCGCACCCGCCATCGAAAGGTCGTCGCTAAAAATCACACCGTCGAATTTCAATTCACCACGTAAGATGTCTTGCAGCCAACGGCGGGAAAAGCCCGCGGGCTGCGAATCGACCTGTGGGTAAATCACGTGGGCCGGCATCACTGCCGCCAGTTGCTTGCTTAGCCTGGCGAACGGCACAAGGTCGTTGGCGCGAATATCATCCAAACTGCGCTCGTCAGTCGGCATTGCGACATGCGAATCAGCTTCTGCCCAACCATGACCAGGGAAATGCTTACCAGTTGCGGCCATGCCGGCCGCATTCATTCCTCGAATAAAAGCCCCTGCCAACAGAGCTGCGCGCTCAGGATCACCGTCAAATGCCCGGCTACCCACTACCGCACTACGCTGATAATCCAGGTCCAACACTGGCGCAAAACTCAGGTCCAGGCCTACCGCTAAAACTTCGGTGGCCATCACCCAACCGCAGTGTTCGGCCAGCGTTGTGGCGTTCGGGTTGTCGGCAATGGCCCGCATCGCTGGCAAGCGGATAAAGCCCTGACGCAACCGCTGCACGCGACCGCCTTCTTGATCCACCGCAATCAACACGTCAGGTCGAATGGCACGAATTGCAGCGCTAAGCTCGCGGACTTGCCGAGGATGCTCGATATTGCGCGCAAAAATGATCACACCACCGACTTCGGGCTGACGCAGTAGCTGGCGATCTTCGGCGGTCAACCACGTACCGGCGACATCGACCATCAACGAGCCTTGCAGGCCTGAACTCATCATGAAATTCCTTAACTCATACAGCCAAACCCTACAAAGGCGTGGCATCAGGCACAGTGCACACGGCCAGACGCGCAACCCATGAGGACAAACGGGTTGGCGAGGGAGACACGAATAAACCGAAGGGTACGCATAGGCGGCTAGCTTAGCGGATGAACGCTGTCGCGCCCACCCGACTGCGGCTAAACCTTGGCGGCAGCCGGACTTTTGCTGCGAGGCTTGAGCTGTGCTGAAACCATGGCATCGTCGGTAACGCCGGTCTCGGCGCGCATGCCGGCCGCAAGGAAAGGCACCATTAAGCGCATCACCTGCTCAATCGACGTATTCACGCCGAAATCAGTCTCCGCGATAGCGCGCAACGCCTTGATCCCGGACATGCTAAACGCGGCTGCTCCGAGCATAAAATGTACACGCCAGAATAATTCTATCGGGGGAATACGCGGCGCGGCGTCATTGACCAACAGCATGTAGCGCCGAAAGACTTTGCCGTACATGTCTTCGAGGTAGCGCCGCAGATGGCCTTGGCTCTGGCTAAAAGCGAGGCCCAGCAGACGCATAAATATCGAAAGATCGTTGTTGCTACGAGGCTGGACTGCCAAAGCTTGCTCTACAAGAATTTCCAGCAGCTCTTCCAGTGTGGGTTTGTGATCGGGCTTGGTGTAACGGCGCTCAAGCTCACGATCCAGGCTGATGCAGAAAGGTCCGAGAAAGCGAGAGAATACTGCTTGAATCAAGGCCTTTTTTGACCCGAAGTGGTAATTCACCGCCGCCAAATTGACCGATGCTTTACTGGTAATCAACCGCAGCGACGTTTCCGCGAAACCTTTCTCCGCAAACAACTGCTCAGCAGCATCCAGGATGCGTTCTACTGTTTCCGACTGGGCCATGATCTTCGCCTGACAAACACTTGTTTGAAACATACGTTTCAAGCGGGTTGTTTGTCAACCCTGTGCATTCATTTTCTGGCTGGGCAGTCACGCTGGCATTTAACCCTACAACAATGCGTAAAGATCTTACAAACCAGGGCCTGAGAACCTGCCGGGACAAGCGATCGCGTCGAGTCTTTGTCAGGTCGGTAGAGACCGTCCAGCGGTCCGGATACAAAGGACGATTGCCAAGACGTAATCACTGTATATAATCCCAGTCACTGTATAAAAAGCCAGAGCGATCAACATGCTGAAACTGACGCCACGCCAAGCCGAAATTCTGGGTTTCATCAAACGCTGCCTTGAAGACAACGGCTATCCACCGACCCGAGCAGAAATCGCTCAAGAGCTCGGTTTTAAATCTCCCAACGCCGCTGAAGAGCACCTTAAGGCGTTAGCGCGCAAGGGCGCTATCGAGATGACCCCTGGCGCCTCCCGGGGTATTCGAATTCCGGGATTTGAAGCCAAATCCGAAGAAAGCAGCCTGCCAATCATTGGTCGAGTCGCTGCGGGCGCCCCGATACTTGCGCAGCAACATATTGAAGAGTCCTGCAATATCAACCCGGCTTTCTTCCATCCCGCTGCCGACTATCTGTTACGTGTCCACGGCATGAGCATGAAAGACGTCGGCATTCTCGACGGTGACCTGATTGCCGTACACACCTGTCGCGAAGCTCGCAACGGGCAGATCGTGGTCGCTCGGATCGGTGACGAAGTAACGGTAAAACGTTTCAAGCGTGAAGGCAGCAAAGTCTGGCTGATCGCGGAAAACCCTGACTTCGCCCCTATAGAAGTGAACCTTAAAGATCAGGATCTGGTTATCGAAGGCTTGAGCGTCGGCGTCATTCGCCGCTAAAGGAGATTTTATGCAGTTCCACCAAACCCCACAGCATGCTCAATTACCACTGTTCGAGGCATTTATGGCACAGCCCATCGCCCCGCTACTTACAGACGTGGTCGAAACGCCCTGGAATTCAGCGCCAGAAGTTTTTAGTGAATTGTCGTTGCGCGGCGCGGCCGGAAATTGTCTAAATCTTTTGGCGCCGATTCTGCGCGAGCTGAGTCAGGATCAAGATGCGCGATGGCTAACGTTGATCGCACCGCCGTCGAGCCTGACTCAAGCCTGGCTGCGTGACGCGGGATTAAACCGGGAGCGAATTCTATTGCTTCAACCGCGCGGCGTTCAAAGCGCACTGGAGTTAACCTGCGAAGCCCTGCGATTGGGCCGCAGTCATACAGTGGTGAGCTGGATCAATCCGATCAATGGCATAGGGCGTGAACAATTGATCAGCGCGGCAAGGACCGGTGACGCCCAAAGCTTGAATATTCGCCTGGGCTGATTTATCAGCCCACGACCACCCGACAATTCAGTGGAGAATTCGCGGGCCATTGTGCTTATCAATATCACCTTCCGCGAGACGTCCAGCCATTTGCACGCCAACACTCAGCATCGCTTTAGCAATTTCTACGTGCTGGCCCTGCAGGAATACTTTGGCGTCTGCAGAGAAATCCAACGTAACCAAAGACCCTTCGTCTTCGGCGCGGCGCAATTCAATACGTCCGTCAGGCAACTCGACAATTTCTAAAAAAGACGTTGGCATAGCGATCTGCTTCCCCGCAAAAAGTCGATATTGTACCAGCCCATCCGACTCAACCCCTAGCCCATCGATCATTCAGCACTCACTGAGCCCTTCTCGAAATCGAACCGTCAGTCCCTTTAGCTGCTGACGCCAGTCTTCCATTTCCGTGCGAGTCAAAGCCGGGGCAGGCTCGTCCCCTAGGCTGATAGCAATGATTGACGGTTGAGTAACATCACCCTTAGGTTTCTTCGGTGCGCGCGGCGGCTGGAACAGTGCGTTATAGGCGGCCAACAGCTGTGCCAGCCAGGTTTGCGAATGCTCAGCCAATTCGATCAGTTCGGCCATTTCGGGAATCGCAACAGCGCTTAATACGTCCTGCGTCAGCAACATTTCTGCCCGGGGCGCACCGGCTTGGGGTAAGCGATAGAAACCTGCGATCTCATGACACAGGCCCAGCAATGCACCGTACAAATGAAACAACGCACATTCGCGCTCGGACTGGATTAGCGCCTGTGCGTTCATGGCCCGGCTGTCTTCAGCTTTGCCAAGCGCTTCCAGGGCAAGCCCGGCGAAATAGATTTTCTGGTTGGTGCGGGTATAAAGCTCATGGGCCATGGCGCGACTCTCCATAACAAACAGTTTTAGCCATCAAAAACAATTTTAGAACAGCTGGACTTAAAGCAAATCTGGCTCGCGCAACACGCATTTTGCGCGTCGGGCGAGCCAGCATCCGACAACCGAAAAGCACCCAACCCGAAGGTCAGGCGCACATCATCAACGTTTGTCTTCGACCTTCCAGGCGTTGCCGTCGTAGAACGCACGCCAGCCTGTCGGCTTGCCTTCCACTTCAGTCTGCACATATTGCTCTTTGGTTTTGCGGCTGTAACGTATCACCGCAGGGTGCCCGTCCGGATCCTTCTTCGGTGCGTCGCAGAGGAAGTGATACTTGGGGTCGATTTCGTCCCGGTGAGGAACAATCTCGATCACCAGTGGCGCACGGGTCTCGCGATTTTTCGGGAATTGACTGGCAGCCAGAAACAAACCTGAAGCACCATCACGCAAGATATAGGTGTCGGTAACTTTCTCGCACTTCAACTCGGGCATCTTCACCGGGTCCATCTTGGGCCCCGCCGCTTCCCCGCTTTTCAGCAGTTTGCGCGTGTTTTTGCACTCTGCATTGGTGCAACCGAAGAACTTGCCGAAACGTCCGGTCTTTAGCTGCATCTCACTGCCGCACTTGTCACATTCCAGGCTTGGGCCTTCATAGCCCTTGATCCGGTAAGTGCCTTCTTCAACCTCATAACCCACGCAGTCAGGGTTATTGCCGCAGATGTGCAGCTTTCGCTTTTCATCCAGCAGATAGGCGTCCATTGCCGTGTTGCAAATGTGGCAACGGTGCTTACCACGTAATACCCGAGACTCAGACTCGCCTTCATCGTCCTCGGCAATTTCGTCACCTGGCGTCAGGTTAACCGTTGCCTTGCAGCGCTCTTTCGGCGGCAGGCTGTAACCAGAGCAACCCAGGAACACACCGGTGGAGGCGGTACGAATCTGCATCGGACGACCACACACTTTACAAGCGATATCTGTCATCACCGGTTGGTTGGCGCGCATGCCGCTATCCGCAGCCTCGGCTACTTCGAGTTTTTTCTTGAAGTCGCCGTAGAATTCGTCGAGGACATTTTTCCAATCACGCTGACCTTTAGCGACGTCATCAAGGTTCCCCTCCATGCCGGCAGTGAAACCATAATCCATAAGATCGGAGAAGCTCTCAGACAAGCGCCCAGTAACGATGTCGCCCATTTTTTCGGAGTAGAAACGGCGGTTATGAAGCGCTACGTAGCCGCGATCCTGGATAGTGGAAATGATCGCAGCATAGGTCGATGGTCGGCCGATCCCGCGCTTTTCCATCTCTTTGACCAAGCTCGCTTCGGAGTAACGCGCAGGCGGTTTTGTGAAGTGTTGAGTCGGGTCAAGCTGGTTCAACTTGAGCGTATCGCCCTGCCCCATATCCGGCAACACGTCGTCGTCGCCCGGCTTGGCCATCTGCGGCAGAACGCGAGTGTAACCATCAAACTTTAGGATACGACCTTTGGCGCGCAGTTCGAAGGTCCCGGCAGCGACACTGACGGTGGTCGACAGGTATTGCGCCGGTGGCATTTGACAGGCTACGAATTGGCGCCAGATAAGTTCATAGAGCCGCTCAGCGTCGCGCTCCATCCCCGTAAGCTTGCTCGGATGGGTATTGACGTCTGAAGGACGAATCGCTTCGTGAGCCTCCTGTGCGCCTTCTTTGCTGCTGTAGACGTTAGGCGCTTCAGGCAGGTACTTCTTGCCGAACTCGGTTTCGATATAGGCACGTGCCATGGTCACCGCATCAACCGATAGATTGGTCGAGTCAGTACGCATGTAGGTGATGTAGCCAGCTTCGTACAAACGCTGAGCCATCATCATGGTTTTTTTCACGCCGTAGCCCAAGCGGTTACTGGCAGCCTGTTGCAACGTGGAGGTGATAAACGGCGCCGATGGCTTGCTGCTGGTGGGCTTGTCTTCGCGCTTGACGATGCTGTAGCTGGACGCTTTGAGCTTCTCAAGCGCGGCCATAGCCGTGGTTTCGTTTAGCGGCTTGAACGCCTCGCCGCTTTCACGGGCGACTTCGAAACGTACGTTTGCGCCCTTGGCAGTGCCGAGGTCTGCGTGGATTTCCCAATATTCTTCAGGGTTAAACGCTCGGATCTCCCGTTCGCGCTCAACCACCAACTTAACCGCAACCGACTGGACGCGACCTGCTGATAGACCACGGGCAACTTTCTGCCAGAGCAGCGGCGAAACCATGTACCCCACCACGCGGTCGAGGAATCGACGAGCCTGTTGAGCGTTGACCCGATCAATGTCCAACTCACCCGGCTTGGAAAAAGCTTCCTGAATCGCTTTCTTAGTGATCTCGTTGAACACCACGCGCTTGTAGCGGCTGTCATCACCACCAATGGCTTCGCGCAGGTGCCATGCAATGGCTTCCCCCTCGCGGTCCAAGTCGGTTGCGAGATAGATGATGTCAGCATCTTTGGCGAGCCGGCGCAGCTCTTCGATCACCTTCTCTTTACCGGGAAGGATCTCGTACTTGGCTTTCCAGCCGTGATCAGGATCGACACCCATCCGCGACACAAGCTGGCGCTTTGCCTTTTCTTTCGGCGTCAGAACCGGTCCCTCGCCCGCAACAGCCTTGCCGCGCTTGGCAGCAGGCTCTTTGCTGGCGCTAGCCGAACCGCTGGTGGGCAAGTCTCGGATATGGCCGATACTCGACTTCACCACGTACTGGTTACCCAAGTACTTGTTGATGGTCTTGGCCTTAGCCGGGGATTCCACGATGACCAGCGATTTGCCCATGGATCAGAAAATTCCTGAATTTAGAAATGAAAGGCGCTTGGTGCCTGTCGAGGCACCGCTATATATAGTGGCAATAAGACGAGGTCAAGCACAGGCTACTGCGCGATCTCAACTCAGGGCCTTGAAAACAGGCTCGGTTCGGCTTGAACCAAAGCAAAGCGTGGCACCTGTTCGCCGTCAACTTCGACGGACTCCAGGAACATGCTCAAGGGACGCACCCAAAGACCGTAATCGCCATAGAGGGCTTGATAGAACACTACTTCTTCTTCGGTTTCAGAATGACGGGCAATGCTGAATACACGGTACTCAGGGCCCTTGTAATGGCGATAGAGTCCAGGCTGTAACTGCATGCTGCTGACCTCGAAAATGAAACCTGAAAATAAATTATTTTGAAATGCAACTTTTTGCAAAAAAACCAGCTTTTCATAAAAACAAAAGCCGGGGCACTTGGCCCCGGCTTCCCATCAGACGAACCTTTAGACGCGTTCGAAGACGGTGGCAATGCCCTGACCCAGGCCAATGCACATGGTCGCAACGCCAAGGTTGCCGCCATTCTGTTTCATAACGTTGAGCAACGTACCGGAGATACGAGCACCGGAACACCCAAATGGATGCCCAAGAGCAATTGCGCCGCCGTGCAGGTTAACCTTCTCGTTCATCTTGTCGAGCACTTTCAAATCTTTCAGCACTGGCAAGGCCTGTGCGGCGAAGGCTTCGTTCAGCTCGAAGAAGTCGATATCAGTGATATTCAGCCCTGCGCGCTTCAAGGCTTTTTGTGTTGCCGGTACTGGACCGTAGCCCATGATTGCGGGGTCCACACCCGCCACCGCCATCGAGCGGATGACCGCTAGAGGTTGGATGCCGAGGTCTTGAGCACGCTGCGCTGACATGACAATCATGCACGATGCACCATCGGTGATTTGCGAGGACGTGCCCGCCGTAACCGTGCCACCTTTAGGATTGAAGGCAGGTTTTAAGGCGGCAAGGCTTTCCAGAGTTGTATCCGGACGAATGGTTTCGTCGTAGTCGAACATTTTCAGGAAACCGTTCTCGTCATACCCTTGCATCGGGATGATTTCATCCTTGAACTTACCTTCAATCGTTGCCTTGTGGGCCAACTGATGTGAACGCACGCCAAAAGCATCTTGGGCCTCGCGGGTAATACCATGCATTTTACCGAGCATTTCCGCAGTCAAGCCCATCATCCCTGACGCCTTGGCAGCGTACAGCGACATATGCGGGTTTGGATCTACGCCGTGCATCATGCTGACATGGCCCATGTGCTCGACACCGCCGACCACGAACACATCACCGTTGCCGGTCATGATCGCTTGCGCGGCAGTGTGCAGCGCGCTCATGGATGAACCACACAAGCGGCTCACCGTCTGCGCAGCGGCGGAGTGCGGGATCTGAGTCAACAGCGAAGCCATGCGGGCAATGTTCCAGCCCTGTTCCAGGGTCTGGTTTACGCAACCCCAAATCACATCTTCGACTTCCGCAGGGTCAACTTTGACATTGCGTTCCAGCAATTTGCTAATCAGGTGCGCGGACATATCTTCGGCGCGGGTATTACGGTGCATGCCACCCTTGGAGCGGCCCATCGGGGTGCGACCGAAGTCAACAATCACGACGTCTCTCGGATTCAAGCTCATAAATTCCTCTCAGTCGTTGGGCGCTTAACCGAAGAAGCTCTGGCCATTTTTAGCCATCTCACGCAGCTTCGCGGTCGGATGGTACAAGGCGCCCAGATCAGCATATTTGTCAGCCAGGGCAACGAACTCAGCCACACCAACAGAGTCGATGTAGCGCAGCGCACCGCCACGGAATGGAGGGAAGCCGATGCCGTAGATCAAGCCCATGTCGGCTTCTGCGGCGGTGTCGACGATGCCGTCTTCCAGGCAGCGAACGGTTTCCATACACAGCGGAATCATCAACCAGTTGACAATGTCGTCGTCAGACACTTCGCGTTGCTCGTAGACAATTGGCTTGAGGACTTCAAGCACAGCGGCGTCCGTGACTTTCTTCGGCTTGCCCTTCTTGTCCATCTCGTAAGCGTAGAAGCCCTTGCCGTTTTTCTGCCCCAGACGATTGGCTTCGTAAAGCACATCCACAGCCGAACGACGGTCATCCTTCATGCGATCTGGGAAACCTTCAGCCATAACGTCACGACCGTGGTGACCGGTGTCGATACCGACCACGTCCATCAGATACGCCGGGCCCATTGGCCAACCGAATTTTTCCATCACTTTGTCGATACGGACGAAGTCCACACCGGCGCTGACCAACTTGGCAAACCCACCGAAGTACGGGAACAGCACGCGGTTGACCAAGAAGCCGGGGCAATCATTAACCACAATCGGGTTCTTGCCGATTTTCTTCGCGTAAGCCACAGCCGTTGCCACTGCAACTTCACTGGACTTCTCGCCGCGGATGACTTCTACCAGCGGCATCATGTGCACTGGGTTGAAAAAGTGCATGCCGACAAAGTTTTCCGGGCGCTTGAGGGCTTTGGCCAACAGGCTGATGGAAATGGTCGAGGTATTCGACGCGAGAATCGTGTCGTCCTTAACTTGGCCTTCTACTTCGGCCAATACCGCCTGCTTGACCTTTGGGTTCTCGACCACGGCTTCAACCACGAAGTCGACCGTGCCGAAATCGCCGTAGGAAAGCGTAGGACGAATCGCATTTAATGCGACGGCCATCTTCGCAGAGGTTAAACGGCCCTTGTCGACACGATTGCCCAGCAACTTGGACGCCTCGTTAAGACCCAATTGAATGGCGTCTTCACGAATATCCTTCATCAGGATCGGCGTACCTTTGACAGCCGACTGATAGGCAATACCGCCGCCCATGATCCCGGCACCAAGTACGGCGGCCTGCTTCACGTCTCTAGCGACTTCATCGTAGATTTTGGCTTTTTTCTTCAATTCCTGATCGTTCAGGAACAGGCCAATCAAGCTCTGCGCAGCAGAGGTCTTGGCCATTTTAACGAAGCCGGCGGCTTCGATTTCCAGAGCCTTGTCGCGGCCAAAGTTGGCGGCTTTCTGGATGGACTTGATGGCTTCAACCGGGGCTGGGTAGTTCGGGCCAGCCTGGCCTGCTACGAAACCTTTAGCTGTTTCGAACGCCATCATCTGTTCAATAGCGTTGAGCTTGAGTTTATCCAGCTTAGGCTGACGCTTGGCTTTGTGAGCAAACTCGCCGGAAATGGCACGTTTGACCAAGTCCAGCGCGGCTTCGGCCAATTTCTCTGGCGCAACAACCGCATCGACAGCGCCCACTTTCAGCGCGTCTTCAGCACGGTTTTCTTTGCCCGAAGCGATCCACTCGATAGCATTGTCAGCGCCGATCAGACGCGGCAAGCGAACGGTGCCGCCGAAACCTGGGTATAGACCCAACTTGACTTCCGGCAACCCGACTTTGGCGCTGCTCGACATGACACGGAAGTCAGCCGCCAAGCACATTTCAAAGCCACCGCCTAGCGCGATGCCATTGATGGCCACGACCGTTGGAACACCGAGGTCTTCGAAGTCGCTGAAGATTTTGTTGGCTTCGAGGTTGCCAGCCACCAGCTCAGCATCCGGCAACTTGAAGTTCTCGACGAACTCGGTGATGTCGGCGCCGACGATGAAGACGTCTTTGCCACTGCTGACAATCACACCCTTGATCGAACCGTCAGCCTTGATGCTATCTACAGCCTGACGCAATTCATTTAGGGTTAGACGGTTGAACTTGTTGACGGACTCACCCTTGAGATCGAACTTCAGTTCGACGATGCCACTTTCAAGAGCCTTAACCGTGATGGCTTTACCTTCGTAAATCATCAACTGATCTCCACGATATGGAAGCTGAACAATACGCGCTGGACGCTAGAGGCCGACGTGAATACGGTTTAACCCGTTATTACTACCATCTGCCTAGACACACCCACCGACGCGATACTCGGGATTCTGTAAGCGCTTTCCGACATGCAAACGCTCATTTCATACGCCCGTTTGATTTGGGTACGGACACCATCACGGAAATCCTGCCAATTGTCAATTCCGCAAAATTCCCGTGGAGACTGCAATATATCGACACGTCAGTAATCCACGCCGCGCTGGCTGCGGGTTTGATACCTGTCGGATGTAGGAATATTCACTGGATTAATAATTCGCAGGCACACGCGTAATGCCGCACCTAATCGGCGTAATTTAACCGTCGAAGGACCAATGAAAGGGTCAGTTTGGTCGCTTCAAGCCAACGATCTGAGGATGGCAGAAATCCGCTGCAATATTTCGGGTTCGCCGCGCTCAGCCCAATACAGTGAGATAAGCTGCTTGCTGGCTTCGACCTTGAACACGTCGCAGGGCAATGTACAAAACTGCGCCATCAGCAATGCGTCCTCGCAAGGTTCGCGCCACTGATTCAGCCAAATACCCGGAGCGGCTTGCCAATAAACCCAGCACGCAGGCTCTTTGCGACTACGCGGCAAGTGATACTGCGCACAGGGGCTTGGAGGTTCAGTGGGTAGCCAGTGCGGCCATTCTTGCGGCGCGAGCTGCATACCCAAGCCGATACGACGCGCCTCCAAGCGCAACGCCATTCTTCCACTCTGCCGTCGTGATGGCCGTAACCAGGCCAAAGGGCTCAAAATCATCGCAAGGATTGACAGCACTATCCAGACCGTCATAGTTCTTTCCCGGAAATAACCATCATTTAAAGGCGCACACGATTGTGCGCGAAAGAGCCATACTCAAGGCTATCGCAATCCTCAAGAGGTACTCCTCATGCCGTACGAACATATCCTGGTCGCTATCGACCTTACTGAAGAGTGCGATCCTGTTATACGCCGAGCGCGTGAATTGGCAGTCAGCAACAACGCCAAACTCTCACTGGTACACATCGTCGAGCCTATGGCAATGGCGTTTGGGGGCGACGTGCCCATGGATTTATCGCAACTGCAGCAACAGCAATTTGATCAGGCCAAAGAAAAGCTCGATGCCCTGAAATTGAAATATCCGGAAGTCAGCATCGGCGACAGCCACCTTACCTACGGCCAGCCGCGCCAGGAAATCCATCAACTGGCCAAAGCGCAGGCCTGCGACCTGATCGTTGTCGGCAGCCATGGCCGTCACGGCCTGGCTTTGCTGCTGGGTTCTACCGCCAACGACGTTCTTCACGGCGCGCCGTGCGATGTATTGGCCGTGCGCCTGAAAACACAGAGCTGACAAGTTCCTGTAAGGGCCAATCCGTTGGCCCCTACAGATCAACTATCAAGCGTCCAGTTCAGCCCAACGTTCCAGAAGGGTATCGAGTTGGGCTTGCAGGTTTTCCAGTTGCGCCAGTACTGCCGCCGATTGCTCGGCCGGGCGCTGATAGAAACTGGCATCTGCCATTTCAGCATTCAACGAAGTCATTTGCGCTTCAACGTCGTCTATTTGCTTAGGCAGCGCTTCCAGCTCGCGCTGTAGCTTGTAGCTGAGTTTTTTCTTGGCAACCGGCATGTCCTGAGCGGCGACCGGGGCAGCAGCAACGGCGGCGGTGGCCAGCTCGGCTTTACCAGACTTGTTCTCGGTAACGCCCAACAGACGTGGCGAACCACCCTGGCGCAACCAGTCCTGGTACCCACCGACGTATTCACGAACCTTGCCTTCGCCTTCAAACACCAGCGTACTGGTCACGACGTTGTCGAGGAATGCCCGATCGTGACTGACCATCAGCACGGTGCCTTTAAACGTTAGCAGCACTTCTTCAAGCAACTCAAGAGTCTCTACATCCAGATCGTTGGTTGGTTCGTCAAGGACCAATAGGTTGGCCGGTTTACTGAACAGCTTTGCCAACAACAGACGAGCACGTTCACCGCCGGACAACGCTTTCACCGGCGTACGCGCACGCTGCGGACTGAATAGGAAATCGCCCAGATAGCTCAGCACATGACGGCTCTGACCATCGATATCGATGAAGTCGCGCCCTTCGGCTACGTTGTCGATAACGGTTTTTTCTAAATCGAGTTGGTGACGCAACTGATCGAAATAGGCGACGTCCAAACGTGTACCCACTTCAACCGAACCGCTGCTCGGTTGCAGACTGTCGAGCATCAACTTGAGCAAGGTGGTCTTGCCGGTCCCGTTGGCACCGAGCAGACCGATACGGTCTTCGCGCTGCAAGACCATGGAGAAGTCTTTGATCAGGAAGGGGCCGCCAGGATGAGCGAAGCTGACGTTATCCAGCACCATGACCTGCTTACCGGATTTATCGGCGGTATCAAGTTGGATATTGGCCTTGCCGGTACGTTCGCGACGCTCGCCGCGCTCTACGCGCAACTCTTTCAGGGCGCGGACGCGGCCTTCGTTACGCGTGCGGCGGGCTTTGATGCCCTGGCGAATCCAGACTTCTTCCTGGGCCAGACGCTTGTCGAACAAGGCGTTAGCAGTATCTTCGGCCGCCAACTGGGCTTCTTTGTGGACGAGGAAGCTGGCGTAATCACCGTTCCAGTCGATCAAGCCACCGCGGTCCAGCTCAAGAATCCGGGTTGCCAGGTTCTGCAGGAATGCCCGGTCGTGGGTAATAAACAGAACCGCACCCTGAAAGCCCAGCAAAGCCTCTTCGAGCCAAGCGATTGCGCCGATATCCAAGTGGTTGGTCGGCTCGTCGAGCAGCAGCAAGTCTGGCTCAGAAACCAAGGCCTGGGCCAATAACACCCGACGACGCCAGCCGCCGGAAAGCTCGGCCAGAGTTTTATCAGCCGGTAACTGCAGGCGACTCAACGTGCTGTCGACCAATTGCTGCAAGCGCCAGCCGTCTCGGGCTTCAAGGTCTTGCTGAACATGCATCAGCTTGTCCAAGTCCTCGGCCGTGACGATGTTCTGGCTCAGGTGGTGATATTCGGCAAGCAGTGCGCCAACGCCATCCAGGCCTTCGGCAACCACATCGAACACGGTCCGCCCGTCGGCTTCCGGCAACTCCTGCGGCAGCTCCCCGATTTTCAGGCCTGGCGCGCGCCAAACCGATCCGTCATCCGGTTTCTGCACGCCTTTTACCAGCTTCAACATACTGGACTTGCCCGTGCCGTTACGGCCGATGATGCACACCCGCTCACCACGGGCGATCTGCCAGGACACCTTGTCCAACAACGGCATAGCGCCGAAAGCAAGGGACACATCGCTGAATTTGAGCAGGGTCATGATCTTCTCCAAAAACTGGGGGCGCATTCTACCTGAGATACCCGCCATATGTTGACATTCAATAACAATCAAACAGGGGTCATTGACCTTCGTTACACGAAGGCGCTTGTTGAAATACAACAACTTCACCTCCGTTCGCTCGCATCCATCGTCAATGCTTTCACCCGGAGCCGGCAAAGGGCTAAGCTAGCGACACTTTTATCGATTCCTCTGCACGGAAGTCTCATGCGCAGTCGTCTGCTCGGCCTTTTATCCTGCTTGCTTGTCTCTGTCACCGCCGCCCAATCTGCACTGGCTGGAGACATTGCCCAACAACGTCAGTACTACGATGAAGCAAAACGGGCATTGGCCAAAGGCGATACCGGGCCTTATATGCGTTACAGCCAAGCGCTTGCCGACTATCCGCTGGAACCGTATCTAGAATATGACGAACTGACTGCTCGCCTTAAAACCGCCAGCAACGCAGAAATTGAAGAATTCCTCGCGGAGCACGGTGATCTGCCCCAGGCCAACTGGATGAAGCTGCGTTGGCTGCGTTGGTTGGCCGAACGTGGCGACTGGCAACCCTTCGTAAAGTACTACGACCCTAAGCTCAACTTCGTAGAGCTGGACTGCCTGTATGGTCAATACCAACTGAGCCACAATTTGCGCTCGGAAGGGTACGCCAACGCCGAAAAACTGTGGATGACCAGCAAGACATTGCCAGCTTCATGTGACGGTTTCTTCGCGCGCTGGGCAGCGGAAGGTCAATTGACCGAAGAAAAACGCTGGAAACGCGCCAAGCTCGCGGCCTCTGCGCGCAACTACAGCCTAGCCACGACCTTGGTCGACAGCCTAGTGACCCTCGCGCCGCAAGGACGCCTGTTGATCGCGGTTGCACAGAAGCCCGAGCTACTTAACGACCCTTCGCGCTTCAAGCCCGTCGATGAGGCCATGTCGGACGTAGTGGGCCTGGGCCTGCGTCGCTTGGCCAGGAAAGACCCGCAGAAAGCCCTGGAGATGCTCGACAACTACTCCGCGACAATGCATTTCTCCCGTGACGAGCAAGTGGCGATTGCCAAGGAGATCGGCCTCACGCTGGCGCGT
Source organism: Pseudomonas sp. 10S5 (assembly GCF_035019745.1). Classification (NCBI taxonomy): domain Bacteria; kingdom Pseudomonadati; phylum Pseudomonadota; class Gammaproteobacteria; order Pseudomonadales; family Pseudomonadaceae; genus Pseudomonas; species Pseudomonas sp. 10S5. The sequence goes on along the minus strand of NZ_JASJVL010000003.1, from coordinate 126,682 downwards.
AGCTTCGACGGCCGTGCCTTGGAGGTGATGACTAAATACGATCCTGACCTTCGCGACGACACGGTCACCGAATGGCGTTTGCGCTTACTGTTGCGACTGGGCCGCTGGGACGATGCGTACCAGCTGACCCGACGACTGCCTCAGGACTTGGCTACCACCAACCGCTGGCGCTACTGGAAAGCGCGCTCACTGGAGCTGTCGCAGCCCAACAATCCGCTGGTGCCTTCGCTGTACAAAGCCGTCTCCAAAGAACGTGACTTCTATGGCTTCCTCGCTGCGGACCGCTCGCAAACTGCGTATCAACTGAATAACCGTCCACTGATGCTCAGCCAGCAGATTATCAATAAGGTTCGCAACACCCCGGGTGTGCGTCGGGCGCTGGAGTTCCATGATCGCGGTGAAATCGTCGACGGCCGACGCGAGTGGTACTACGTCAGCCGCCTGTTCAACCGTGACGAGATGGTTGCCCAGGCGAAGCTTGCCTATGACATGCATTGGTACTTCCCAGCCATCCGCACCATGAGTCAAGCGAAGTATTGGGACGACCTGGACATCCGCTTCCCAATGGCTCACCGCGACACCCTCGTGCGCGAAGCTAATGTGCGCGGGTTGCATTCCAGCTGGGTGTTTGCCATTACTCGCCAAGAGAGCGCGTTCATGGACGATGCCCGCTCCGGCGTCGGCGCCAGCGGCCTGATGCAGTTGATGCCAGCAACCGCCCGGGAGACCGCACGCAAGTTCAGCATCCCGCTGGCATCGCCACAGCAAGTGCTTGATCCCGATAAAAACATCCAGTTGGGCGCAGCGTATCTTAGCCAAGTGCATAGTCAGTTCAACGGTAATCGCGTGCTAGCCTCGGCAGCCTACAATGCCGGCCCAGCGCGAGTGCGCCAGTGGCTCAAAGGTGCAAACCACCTGGCGTTCGATGTCTGGGTTGAAAGCATTCCGTTTGATGAGACCCGTCAGTACGTAGAGAATGTGTTGTCTTATTCGGTCATCTACGGACAAAAACTCAACTCGCCGCAACCGCTGGTGGATTGGCATGAGCGGTTTTTTGACGATTTGTAGATATTGAATAGCTAACGCAGCGTTGCCCAAAGCGCGTGCGCGACCTGCGGCATTCAGGCGAGCCTGGCGCCTTGAGGTTTTTCTGTGTCAGCCCAATAGCCATGTCATATGCATACTCTGGCTTGGCCCCAAAGGCGGTGTATCGAATCACCGCTGCGTGCCTACTCCAACACTGACACTGGCATGCCAACCTCAAGCGTGCCCGGCCCATCATTGACCATGTTTTGTCCAAACCAAACGTCCCCTTCGCGCTCACGATAAGTTTTCAGGGTCACCATAGGCTCGCGATCCGGCGAGCGTTCGCCGGTCTTCGGATCAATGGTGGTAAGAATGCAGCGTGTGCATCCCTTGAGCAGTCGAAACTCAATGTCGCCAATGCGGATACGTTTCCAGCCATCTTCAGCAAATGCTTCGCTGCCCTCAACTACCAGATTTGGTCGAAAGCGCAGCATTTCCAATGGCCGCCCAACTTTTGCCGACAAATCATCAAGGGATGCCTGGCCTATCAAGAGCAATGGAAAGCCGTCGGCGAAACCGACTTTGTCTTCAACCTTGCCGTAGCCGCTAGGCAACCAGCGTGCCCGATCGGCCGGGACATGCACCATGCGCGTAGGCCGCCCCATGAATTCACTGAGCCAGTGCGCGGCAGCATTGCCCGCGTCCGGCACGCGCAGGGTGTCGCGCCAAAGAGTCACGCCACGCAACGAAGCCTCGGTACTTTCCGGCACGGGAACATCCAAGGCCGCAAGACCCGGTGCGCTTAAGGTCAAGCCGCCAGAAGTATTCCATAAAGCCGATAACTGCGACATTTGCGGCATGGCACGCTGGGTGAAAAAACGTCCGGTGCCCTCTTCCACTAACATCCAGCGACGATCTCCGGCCAATCCCAGCCCGTCGAACATCGCCTGGTGAAGCGGCTCGGCCATACCAGATTTGAGTGGAAATCGATAAAGAGCGCTTAGGCGCAACATGGTCAGTTTTCCTAAATACGAAAAACCCAACTTATACGAGCTGCCGCCGCCCTAGACAACCCCCCCTGCTGCGCCTTAAATCAAATCTGCAACCGTGATCAGGCCTGATCGAGCATCAAACGCTCTCGCACCACATCCACCAATTTATCCGGCTGGAATTTGGAGAGAAAATTGTCGCAGCCGACCTTTTTTACCATCGAATCGTTGAAACTGCCCGATAGCGAGGTATGCAGCACTACATACAACTTACGCAAACGTGGATCGCTGCGAATTTCGGTGGTCAACCGATAACCATCCATTTCTGGCATCTCGGCATCAGTGAAAATCATCAACAGCTTGTCGGTCATGACTTCGCCGGAGTCCGCCCAAGCCTTGAGCATGTTCAGCGCCTTGAGGCCATCACGGGCCACATGCATTTTCACCCCGAGCTGAGACAAGGTCTCGCGAAGCTGCGACAGCGCTACGTTCGAATCATCAACCAACAGCACCTCGCGGCCTCGGGCAAGCTCTAACACTGGGTCCAAGAGCTTTTCGCGTGACACCTTAGCGTTGTAAGGCACGATTTCGGCGAGGACTTTTTCTACGTCAATGATTTCTACCAACTGATCATCGACCTTGCTGATCGCGGTCAGGTAATGCTGACGACCCGCACTAGCAGGCGGCGGCAGAATAGCTTCCCAGTTCATGTTAACGATACGGTCTACGCCACCCACGAGAAATGCCTGAACTGAGCGATTGTACTCAGTGACGATGATGGTGCTGTTTGGCCCTGGAATCAGAGGACGCATGCCAATGGCCTGGGACAAATCGATGACCGGCAATGTCTGTCCACGCAGGTTGACCACGCCACAAACAAAGGGATGACGCTGCGGCATTAATGTCAGCTTGGGTAGCTGCAGCACCTCTTGAACCTTGAATACGTTGATGGCAAATAACTGCCGACCCACTAGGCGGAACATCAAGATTTCCAGGCGGTTCTCACCCACCAGCTGCGTGCGTTGATCTACCGTGTCGAGAATGCCGGCCATTATGACTCCTGGGGAATGGTTCGAGTATTAGAGCGCTTCATTGGTTATCGGCTGAAACGCGCAAGACCTTAATGGGTAGGAAGTATGGCACGGAGCTATTGATGTCATATTAATATTAAGGGAATCCCTGAGCAGCCGTCAGGCCCAACCTGATATTCGCCCTGTGCAATAGACATTAATGTGACGCTATTCTCATCGCAACATCGGAGCCAGGCTTGTGTCGGCGATAGCACGACCCAGATCAAACAATACGAAAAGCGCTATCGCCTATGTTTCTAGACCAGCGAGGCATGCCGTCATGGGCGGTGAAAGGAATGACCCAAGCCTTGTGAGACGGTCTTGCAGACAGTGGATCGAGTTGATCTATACAGTTAAAAAACAAGATTCGGAAACGGCCTACAGACTTCCGTTTGGTTTCAACATTAACTTGAGGCCACTCGCCAAGCGAGATTTACGTTCGCTGACCAAGAGCTGTGGAGATAAAGCATGTTGAAGGACATTGAGTGGCAACATATGCTCCCCGATTTTCTGATGGAAGCCCAAAAGCTTCTTGCCAAGTCAGACGAATGCCTGAGTCACTTGGAGCTATTTGCTAATGACAAAGACGCTATCGAATGCTTGCTTGGAACCTTGTTGACCCTTGCTCATAAGGCAGACGAGTTGGGCCTAGACGGCATCACTGATTTTTCCTTGCGAATCAGTCGCTTGCTAAGCCTGGCTTACCCCCATACCACGTTGCAGGGTGATGCGTTACGAGCGCTGGAAAACTGCTTCACCCTCCTCGCTTGGCAACTTGAACTGGTCGATGCAACCACCGGGCTTTTGCCCCTCGATGACAGCGAACAAGTGGAATTGCTGTACTCATTTGCGACCATCGCCGGACTCGAACATGAATTAGCCAGTCTCATGCCGACAGCAACATGGTCGCCCTCCTTGGCGCTGCGATTAAACGTCCCGGCCCACAGACATTAATTGATCAACCTCAGCCGACCCTGCGGGCTGACAATGCACGTTTGGGTCGCGCATCGACTTTCAAGGCGCTACGCTAACCACCTGTTCTTGCGCTATCGCAACTTTGCGCGGCGTTAACGCACTCATTTGCATTCTTCTAGAACTGATATTGACCCGATAGCAATCCGATCGGGTTATCCGCAGCGAACATCAAATGGCTTTTTCGCTATGTATGCCAGCATTAAATCACTCAAATTTCGGTCTCTGAGCAAAAATAACGCTCGCTGGTTGACAGTCGCACTCTGCGGGGGATTGATCGCAGGCAATCTCGCAGTTTATCTCGCCGCAATGGCATTGCCGCCTGAACTGTTAGCGCTAAACCTAGCGACAGTCGCCAGCGTCTGGTATGTGCAACGCAGGTCAGGTAACTCGATTAATTTTCAGCCACAAGAATTGGCTGAACGCATGCTTGAAGTTCAAGAGACAGAACGTCATCGGCTTAGCCGCGAACTGCATGACGACATTGGGCAGATGCTTACCGCCGCCAAACTGCAAAGCGACTTGCTGCAACGCCATATACCGGTGGAACTGGAGAAACAGTTTTTAACGCTATGTACAACGCTGGAAGAGACGCTCACGAAGGTGCGCGATGTATCGGCTATTCTCAATCCTCGCCAACTGGCCAGTCTTGGGCTAGAAGCCAGCTTGCGTGCGCATCTGTCGCGCACGCTGAGTGACACGGCTGTGCATTGGAGTTTGGAATGTCATCAGCGCTTGTCTGGCATATCGGAAGAGGTCGCGGTTGCGGCGTTTAGAATCACTCAAGAAGCCGTGACTAATATGCTGAGACATGCCGCCGCAAACAATCTTTTGGTCCGTTTGCAGCGCTCACCAGAAGGACTATTACTGCACATAGCAGATGATGGCATCGGTTTTCTGCCTGCTAAAAACCCAGGGCAACAAGGGCAACGTGGCATGGCGGGTATGGCAGAACGTATTGCGCTGCTGAGCGGTACGTTAAAGGTTTACAGCCACCCCGGCGAGGGCACCCACATTGACGCTCTTTTTCCTTGGGCACCCCGTGCTCGCGAACGCGCCAATACAAGCAGGGGCTTATGACGTGCAACCTGCTTCTAGTCGATGACCACGCGCTGATCAGGGCCGGTGTGCGTGCGCTGATTTCAGAGTTTCCAGGTTATGCCGTGATCGGCGAAGCCGACGATGGTTCCCAATTACTCGAACTGGCGCGACGCTTGCGGCCGGACATTATCCTTTTGGACATCTCCATGAAGGACACCAATGGTCTGGATGCCATGGAGCAGTTGCTCAATGAGCTGCCCCTGAGCAGCGTACTGATCTTGTCGATGCACACCGACCCCCAGATGATCATGCGTGCGCTGGAGAGAGGTGCCCATGGTTACTTACTCAAAGACGCAACCGGCACCGAACTCGAACAGGCCTTGACCGCACTTCGCAATAACGAGCGTTACCTCAGCCCTGCTATTGCCCATGCTGTAATCAATCAAGCATTGATCAGCGTCCACGCGCGCCGTCCCGAACGCGTCGTTGCGCACAATTTGACCAGCCGCCAAACAGAAATCCTTCGCTTGATCGCTCGCGGTAAATCCACCCGAGAAATTGCCGGGGGTCTTGGTTTGAGCATAAAGACAATCGAAACTCATCGAGCGCAAATCATGAAGCGCTTGCAGATATTCGACGTCGCAGGCTTGGTGTTGTTTTGCGTTCGCGAACGAATTATCAGCCTCGACGATTGAGCGGCTCGATGTCACCCAACAGCGGTGAGTGTTCGGGCAAATGCACCCGCAACGCTCGCGGTCGGACCGAAAAGTGCAAGCTCTCGCCGCTCAACGGTTCACCGTCGAGATTTATGTCCAAACCACGGGTCGATTTGAGTTCAACCCACGGCAGACGTGCACGCACGAACATGTTGTCAATGCCTAGTCCTCCTTCGAGCAACCCTTTAAGGGTGCTCACGACTTCTTGAGGCGCGGGCAAAATACTGATGTCCAGCAAACCGTCATCAGCCAGGGCTGTAGGACACAACACATGCCCGCCGCCCGCTTGGCGGCCGTTTCCGATACCCAGTGCCAAAAGGTCGCCACACCAATGAAAGTCAGGTCCGGTCAACTCACCATAGGCCGCGCGCAATTCACTAAAGCGTGACAGCCCAGTAAACAAGTAAGCCGCACCACCCAATACTTTCTTCAGGTCTTCAGAGGTACTCGCAGTAACCTGGCTACCAAAGCCACCGGTTGCCATGTTCAAAAACAATTGTCCGTCGACATCCCCGACATCCACTTCCCGAGCTGGCAGCTCAAGCAGGTCCAACGCCGCTTTGGCAGCCATTGGCACACCAGCCGCACGCGCGAAATCATTGGCAGTTCCCATGGGCAGCAATACCAGGCTGACTTGGTGTGGATACTCGGCGTGCGCCAATACTAAGGCTTGAGCAATTTCGCGCAATGTTCCGTCACCGCCGCCAGCGATGATTGTCCGGAAACCCGCGGCCAGCGCCTCGTTCACCAGCCGCTGGGCATCTCCGGGCTCCCAAGTCACCCTCACTCCAAGCTGCCAGCCCTCTTCACGTTTGGCCCCAACCGCGGCGCGTACCTCTTCATTAAGGGCTTGCTTCCCGTGAAGTATCAAAAGAGCCGTGCGCTGCGTCATTTAGATTCCTACCAGAGGCAAACCAATATCCTTGTGAAGAGTCAGACCCCAAGGCCACTAAAAAAAATCCGGCTCGACGTATAAATTTTCTTTCCGTTGACCCGCTGGAAGGCAGGCACGGCTTTATTGGATTTATGCTTTGAACCTGCCTATTCAGCTGAGTGAACTGACTACCTGATATCGTGGTTTTTACCCTCCGATTGAAGATATTTCTGTTTTTTAGACAGAGCACCATTGAAAACAAAGAGTCGGCTGTGGTTTATTCGACAAAATATTGGCTTTCATGGAGTTAGTGGTCTAAAAAGCCATTTTATTGACTTTTTTGTAAATAATGGCCGTTGCAGTGCGAAATCCGGCAACGTTTCATGCCGTAAAGGAGTAAGGAGTTTTATGCGCTTGCGACCAGTTAACAGTCTTCTGCTGACGCGAACTAGCCTTGTCGAATACTTCCTATTCGGGGTTCGGGTAATGCACGGCATCACCTGTATTTTGCCAGGGTTGCTGATTTTGGCATTTTGGCAAAACGACTATCCTGTGGAACTGAAAAGCTACTTGGCGGTGCTGCTATTTTTTGGATTCATCAGCGTGCTGATCTTCCAAGCCATAGGGGTGTATTCAGAAACTATTTTCAGCAACCTTTTACGCTTTCGCCTAACCCTTTTTGCTTGGTCTTCAGCATTTTGCTTGTTGCTGTTCATGCACCAGGCGCTTTCATTGCTCAGTTATATTTCCAACGTTCAGTTGATGCTCTGGTTCGCAACCAGCTTCGTGCTGTTCGGCGTTGAACGGTTGCTGGTACTGATGGCCTTCCAACGCCTAATGCACAAAGGCGTCTTTCTGCAGAACGCGATTATTCTGGGAGCTACCGAAAATGGTCAGCGTTTGGCTGAATACCTCGAACAGAATCAGGATATTCGATCTGGAGTTTGCGGGTTCATCGACGACCGCATTGGGCGTATGCCTGCGACTGTGGCAAATCTGCCGCTGATAGGGAATTCGGGCGACCTGGAACGGCTCATTCGCGAAGAAAAAGTCACTCAAGTATTAGTCGCTCTGCCTTGGACTGCGGAAAACCGTATGGACTACATCATTCGCGAACTGCGTAGATTGCCGGTTAACGTGTTGTTAGTGCCCGATATGGTTGCATTCCGACATGCCCACAACCGAATCACCGAAGTCGCCAACCTACCCATGTTCAACGCATCCGACGTTCCATTGAATGGCTGGTCACCGTTCTTCAAACGGCTTGAAGACATGCTCTTGTCGAGCATCGCACTGCTAATTTTTGCGCCAGTGATGCTCGCAGTTTCCATCGCCATAAAGCTCGACTCTCGTGGGCCGGTGCTGTTTCGGCAAAAGCGCTATGGGTATAACAACCGTTTGATTGAAGTCTACAAGTTCCGCTCGATGCACCGGCATCAAGCGGATGCAAATGCTGAAATTCAGACTGTCCGGGGTGACGCCAGAATCACTCGTGTAGGCCGGTTTATCCGCAGAACCAGCCTGGACGAACTGCCGCAGTTGTTTAACGTTTTGGCTGGCAGCATGTCGATGGTTGGTCCAAGGCCCCACGCTACAGCAACAAAGGCCGCAGGCATCCTGTTTGAAGAAGTCGTCAAGGAATACACCTCTCGGCATCGGGTCAAGCCGGGGATCACTGGATTGGCGCAAATCAACGGCTATCGGGGGGAAACGGACACCGTGGAGAAGATCGAGAAACGTGTCGAGTTCGATCTTGAATACATCGAAAACTGGTCGGTATGGTTCGATCTATACATCCTTTTCCGCACTGTTCCGGCAGTGCTCTTTACTCGCGAGGCTTACTAATGAGCATCCTCATTCCTTGCATCATCGCTGGCGGCGCCGGCACCCGTCTTTGGCCGGTATCGCGGGAGGCCATGCCTAAACCATTCATGCGCCTGCCCGATGGCGAGAGCTTGTTGCAAAAGACCTTCGTCCGAGCCTGCGGGCTGCCAGAGGTCAATCGAGTTCTCACCGTAACCAACCGCGACGTGTATTTCCGTATGGTGGACGACTATCGGCAGTTGAACACTACCCGCGCAAAACTAGACTTTATTCTCGAACCGTTAGGCCGTAATACAGCGGCGGCCATCGCTGCGGCCGCACTGCATGTCGCCCAGTTATACGGCGAAGATGCGCACCTGTTGGTGCTGCCCGCTGATCACCTGATCAAGGACGTAAAAGCCTTTGCCGAAGCCGTTGCTGTGGCACGAGAACTTGCAGATAAAGGCTGGATGGCCACGTTCGGCATCGTCCCGACTAAAGCGGAAACCGGCTTCGGGTACATCGAAAAAGGCCAAATGCTAAACACCTCTTCCTACCAGGTGGCGCGCTTTGTCGAGAAGCCCAATGCCGAGACCGCTCAAGACTACTTGGACGGCGGCCTTCATTTGTGGAATGCAGGCATGTTCTGCATGCGCGCCGACACTATGCTACGGGAGTTACAAGAGCACGCGCCCAACGTACTGGCCGCCGTACGCGCCTGCCTGGAGCAAAGCCAATGCAAGGAAGGCGATCACGAGTTGCAATTGGAATTGAATGCCGAGTTGTTCGCTTTGGCCCCGGATATTTCCATTGATTACGCAGTTATGGAGCCTTCGCAGAATGTCGCGGTGGTGCCTTGCCAGCTTGGCTGGAGCGACATCGGGTCATGGCAAGCGATGCGCGAACTTAGCCCAACCGATGACAACGGCAACCAATGCAATGGCCAGACCGTATTACAGGACGTGACCAACTGCTACATCGACTCACCAAGACGACTAGTGGGCGGTATCGGTCTGGACGATTTAATCATCATTGACACACCTGACGCCTTATTGATCGCCGACGCGAAACGTAGTCAGGATGTAAGCATTATTGCCAAGGAGCTCAAACGGCAGGGCCATGATGCTTATCGACTGCACCGAACCGTCACCCGCCCATGGGGCACCTACACCATCCTTGAAGAAGGTAAGCGATTCAAAATCAAGCGCATCATGGTCCGCCCGCAAGCGTCGCTGTCATTGCAAATGCACCACCACCGCAGTGAACACTGGATCGTCGTCAGTGGTATGGCGCTGGTCACCAATGGCGAAAATGAATTCTTGCTAGACACCAACGAGTCAACCTTCATCAAACCGGGCCGCACACACCGCTTAGTCAACCCTGGCGTCATCGATCTGGTAATGATCGAAGTGCAAAGCGGAGAATACCTGGGCGAGGACGATATCGTTCGCTTCACCGATATCTATGGTCGCGTACCTGTGGAGGCCGCCAAGCCCTGAAACTCGGCGCCAGGATTTCATTGACACGTTTGATAGCAAGCAGCCGCACAAATTGTGGAGGCATGCTTGCCTACGAAAGGCCTATCGTTGCGCCGCCTATATCGACCTGAAACCTGGGTTGCTGGCATTAACGTTTTCGTCGGCAAGGCAACTCCCAATCGCGGGTCAAACGTACTCAGAAATCTCTATCAGGTTCAGATCCGGGTCACGCAGGTACACCGAACGAATGGGTCCGGTGGCGCCAGTGCGCATGATGGGGCCTTCAATAATTGGCCAATTGGCCGCGCTCAAACGTTCGATCACCTGATCCAATGGGATCGATGCGACAAAGCATAAATCCAATGCCCCAGGCACCGGCTGGTGGGCTTTGGGCTCGAACTCATGCCCTCTAATGTGCAGGTTTATTTTCTGATGACCGAACGTAAACGCTATACGCCCTGCACCAAAGGTCTCCAGCTGCATCCCTAACACGCGAACGTAAAAATCCTGAGCAGCTTGGGCATTGGTGGCGGTCAGCACCAGGTGGTCCAGGTGATCGATCATTGGTTAAACTCCTCAAGCATTTTTGCCACAAAACGGGTTGGTACCACGAGCGCGCCTTACTCTGCGCAATGCTTCACGTGCTCTATAAAGTGCGCTACGGCCGGAGCCTTCTCGAATCGTCGATACACCAGCGACAAGCATGACGAAGGTTGGCAGTCCTGAATGCGTCGGTACACCACGTTGGGCAAGTTGATATGGTCCACCACCGATTCAGGCACCACCGCCACACCCTGTCCAAGGGAAACCAACGCGATGACCGAGACCAGTCCACCCGGCTGCGGCCCGAGCGTTGGCGCGAAGCCACCGTGGGCCGCCACTTGCAAAGTGCCGGAGATCTGTTCGGGAAGAATGAACGTTTCATTTTGCAAATGCACGGCGTTGAGGTCTTTCAGACGGCACAACCATGAGCTGTCGGGCACCGCCAAAGTGAAGCCTTCCGCCACCAGGCTGAGGGTGCTGAGCGAATCGGGCACATGCATCGGTGAGCGAATGTAGCCGACATCAAGCCGCCCTTCCTCAATCAACGTCGGCAACGCAGGCATCAAGCTCTCGCTGATGGCAAAACCAATGTCGGGATAGCGCTGACGAAAGCTGCTGACTTGCTGCTGCAACGCACCGGAAAATACCGCCGACGCAACATAACCCAATTCGATATGCCCGGTCTCGCCCCGTCCGGCGCGCTGTGCGTTGAGTTGCGCGGTTTCAAACTGCCTCACCGCCAGTTCAGCCTCTACCTGCAATGCCCGGCCGGCGTCAGTCAGGCTGACTTCTCGCTGCTGCCGCAGGAACACCCGTGTGCCCAGTTCATTCTCCAGGTCTTGAATCTGCCGCGTCAGGGTCGGCGGGGCAATACCCAACTGCTCCGCAGCCCTGGTGAAATTCCGGTGCTTCGCAACGGCCAGAAAGTAGCGAAAGTGGCGTATTTCCATAGTCGAATTAGCTCAAAGGTAATGAAATCCTACTGCATGGGTAATCATAGGCTGAAACCTTTGCTTTATGCTGCTGATAGCGTTACCTGCAAGACAATCATAAGCATAAGCGCCCGGAGGCAGAATTGAAAATCGTTAGCCCGCGTATGACCTTGTTGACCGCTTCCGGTGTCTGCTCGCTCATTGTTCTGGACACCAATATCGTCGCCGTCACGCTCCCCAGCATCGCCCGAGATTTGGGGGCGGGCTTCGCCGACATTGAATGGGTGGTCAGTGCTTACATGCTGGCGTTTGCGGCACTGCTGTTGCCGGCTGGCAGCATTGCTGATCGCTTCGGCCGCAAGAAAACCCTGATCAGCGGCTTAGTGCTATTTATTTTGGCGTCGGTGGGCTGCGGCGCTGCGCCCAACATCTTATTTCTCGACATCGCACGTGCGATCAAGGGTGTGGGTGCGGCGTTGCTGCTGACCTCGGCGCTGGCAACTATCGGCCACGTCTTTCACGACGAAACCGAACGCGCTAAAGCTTGGGCGTTCTGGGGGGCGTGCATGGGCGTGGCAATGACCGCAGCGCCCACCGTCGGCGGGTTGATAGCTTCTTTCGTCGGCTGGCGTTGGATTTTTTACTTGAATCTGCCGGTGGGTGCGGTGCTGATGTTCTTGGTCTGGCGCAACATCCCCGAGTCGCGCAATGAACAATCGGCGCGACTGGACCCTTGGGGCAGTTTGGCATTCAGCGGCAGTTTGTTGTGTTTGATCTGGGGTTTGATCGAAGCCAATCGTATTGGCTGGGACAACAGCCTGACCACCCTGCGCATGGCCGGCGGGGTGCTGCTCTTGGCACTGTTCGTTGTGGTGGAACGCCTACAGCATCGGCCGATGGTTGATTTGCAATTGTTCAAACACCCACGCTTCATCGGAGCGCTGCTCGGGATGTTCGCCTACGCTGGCTGCGCTCAGGTGATGATGACGATGCTGCCGTTCTACCTGCAGAACGGCTTGGGCTTTAGCGCCATTGCATCAGGACTGGGCATGCTGCCGTTCGCCGCGACCATGCTGATCTTCCCGAAAATTGGTGCGCGGTTGTCGAACCATCTCTCACCGGCAGGCATGATGACTGTCGGACTGGTCTTGGTGGGCTGCGGCAACCTGCTCAGCGCATGGGCTGCCTCTGTCGGCGGTTACTTGGGTTTTGCTTGCGCCATTGCAGTCACCGGAGCTGGGGCCGGTTTGCTCAATGGTGATACCCAGAAAAACATTATGGCGTGCGTGCCGCGGGATCGTGCAGGCATGGCCTCGGGCATGAGCACCACCATGCGTTTCAGCGCCATTGTGTTGGCAATCGGGATCTACGGCGCGGTATTGGCCAGCCACACGCAACAGGCGTTGAGTGGCAGTCTGCACACGGAAGCCCCCGAATGGTTGACGCAAACCGATTACATCGCCTCGCGTGTGGTGGCCGGCGATATGACCGCCGCGTTGTCGCCCCTGACAGAGAGTGCTCGCTTAGTGATTCAGCCCTTGGCGCAACAGGCTTTTGTCGCAGGTTTCAGCACCCTTCTCTGGCTAGCCGGGTTGTTGGCGTTGTTCGGTGCAATATTGGTGGGCACCTTGATGCGTAACCCGATTCCCTCGGTGCAGATGAGTCCGGCGTAAATGCACGATTTGATTTGTAAAAGCGCGCTTGTCAGCAATGGATCGCGAAGCGGCGCGTTCAATACGTCGCCGTTTTCGAGGCATCAATCATGTACCACGCACTAGCTCTGCCCTGCTCCCCCAACGACGTCCACGAGCGGATTTACAAAGGGCAAATCTTGGCTATCGACGCCCAACCGGCGATGGCGAAACTGGTGACGTTCGCCGATGAGTTTCTGCGCGAGGCGCTGTTTCCCCACACCCCTGCGCTGATTCATCAGCACTGGTCCCACGCCCAACAAGCCGAAGGATTCACTCGCTGCCAAGCTGATTTTCATCAGGCACACGAAGCAAATCGCCTCTGGGTCAAGCTCATGGAAGACATCGGCCTTGACCCTATGGAGCTTGCCTGTGACCGGCTGCACTTACGCTTTCAACCGCCACCCAGTTCCGACGCCCCAGCGTCTCGTGCACGTGCAACCGCAACCATTGCGTTTCATCGTGATACCTGGGGTTCGAATCTGTATGCGCAAACCAATTGGTGGGCGCCTATTTACCCCGTGAGTGCGCAAAGAACATTTGCCATGTACCCGCATTTATGGGACCAACCGTTGCAAAACACCAGTGCTGAGTTCGACCTTGCGTCAGTGCTAGCGCGATCCCAAGCCGGCGGCCGTAATTCGGTAGACGCTGACCAGGCCACTCCGCATTTACTTGAAACCGTGGACGCTAGCCTTGGGCAACCCGTGGTGATCGCGCCCGGTTCGATCATCGCCTTTTCCGGAGCCCATGCCCATGCAGGCGTGCCTAATAGCAGCGCCCTGACGCGCATCTCTTTCGAAACCCGGACCCTGTGGCTCAACGATCTGCGTAAGGGGCGCGGCGCACCAAATATAGATGGCCATGCACGGTGGATGTCCCCGGGATTTTTTCGTTGCTTGAGCGACGGCCAACGTCTGCATGAATGGCTAGGCTGCAGTTACCTCACGCTTTACAAAAAAGGCCAAAAATACCCTTAGCGTGACGACGCCAACTGCCACACCCGAGCCAGATCACGCGCTCGGTCGTGTAACAATTGGGCGGCATTACGACATGCATAATCGAGGGTCATCGGGCCACTGGTCAGCGCAAAAGCCGCATTTATGCCGTGTTGGTACAACTGGGCATAGCCCTCCCCCAGCGTTCCCGCCAAAACGATCACCGGAACGCCTTTGTGCTGGGCAATTTTGGCAACCCCAAATGGCGTTTTACCACGCAGAGTCTGAGCGTCGAAACGACCCTCGCCGGTAATTACCCAGTCGGCGCCCTCCAGTGCATCGGCCAGTCCAACCAGATCAGCCACTACGTCCACGCCGGGACGAAAGGTCGCATTCAGATACGCCTTGGCGGCGAAGCCCATGCCACCCGCCGCACCACATCCGGGGTCGTCCCGTAGATCGCGGTTCAGCACCTCAGCAGATTGATCGGCGAAATGCCCCAACGCCGCGTCCAATTCCAGGACTTGCTGCGGTGACGCGCCCTTTTGCGGCCCAAAGACATGCGACGCCCCATGCAGACCGCACAACGGATTATCAACGTCCGCAGCGACTTCAAAGCACACGTCGCGCAAACGCTTGTCGAGGCCATCCATTTCGATCCGTTGGACCCGCGCCAATGCCAGGCCGCCCGGCTCCACACGCTGCCCCTGGGCATCCAGAAACCGCGCACCCAGTGCCGACAGCATGCCGCTGCCTGCGTCATTGGTCGCACTGCCGCCAATAGCCAAAATGATCCGTTGCGCACCGGCATCCAGCGCCGCGCCGATCAATTCGCCTGTACCTTGAGTACTGCTGAGGCAGGCGTTTCGTTGTTCCAGGGTCAAGAGTTGCAGGCCGCTGGCCATGGCCATTTCGATGATCGCGGTGCGGCTTTGCGCTAGCCAACCCCATTGCGCGTCAACCGCATCTCCCAGCGGCCCAGTTACCGAGGCGCTCATCCAATGACCATCACACGCCGCCAAAATCGCCTCGATAGTGCCTTCACCGCCATCTGCCATCGGGCATTGAACGAGTTCGGCATCAGGCCAGACTTCGGCAAGGCCGCTCGCGATAGCAATGGCCGCAGCTTGAGCGCTCAGACTGTCCTTGAAAGAATCCGGGGCGATGACGATTTTCATGATTATTTTCCTGTCCGTAATACGTGGATGTTCTCACCCCGGCCCACGTTTGCCGCCTGACCTTCGCACAACTAACGTCACAGGCTGTTGGTCATCGGAACAAAGGTCGCGACCGTTTTACTCATTAACAACGCGCGCAGTCATTTGCAAACCCAAGTAAAGGCGCAGAAGGTCGTTGGTTCGATAGGGATCGCAGCCGCTGAGTTCGGCAACTTTTTCCAGACGATAACGCAGACTATTACGGTGAATGCCTAACGCGTCGGCGCAGGCCTGGCTTTCGCCGCTGTAATCGAACCAACTGCGTAAAGTTTCCAGCAACAGGCTGCTATTGCTGTGCTGCAATCGGGTGATGGGATCAGCGATGCCTTGAGCCAGCCAATCATTTCGGTAACGCCAAAACAATACCGCAAGCCGATGCACCGCCAAACGAAAGAGCCGTTGTTGTGGATGAACGTGGCGCGCGTAATCAAGCAAATCTCGAGCGGCGGCGCACGCGTGGCGTAAGGTCGACAGATCGGCAGATTGCTCCACGGTGACCAAGCGCAGTGCTGCCCAACCCTGCTCATTTAGTTGCTCCAGCAGCAGTGCGTCGTCGCGCTCTTTACCATTGGCTCGGCACCAATACACCAGCGTCGATTCGCGAACGACGCACCAACTGTTGGTGTAACGAGTATTCAGCCAATTGCTTATTTGATTGGCCGTAGCCGTGTGTGCTGGCAGTTCAATCAAGACCGCTTGACGCGGTAATTGCGGTTGCAATCCCAGGTGTTCAGCCTCTTCAACCAACGCGTCGGGGCAGTCGGACAGCAACAGCCTGGAGAGTAAATCTTCGCTGCGCTGATGCCGCCAATTTTGGTCCGCTTGCTGGCGCCGATGTTCCATAAGCATTTCGGCGGTCATCTTGACCAACTCGCCGTAGACCCGAACCTGATCGGGTTCGCCCGTGATACCTAGCACGCCCACCAATTGCTGATCGAGCATCAACGGCAAATTGACCCCCGGCCGGACGCCGCTCAGGTGCTTGGCAGTTTGCGAGTCAATTTCCACCACTCGATGATTGGCCAGCACTAACTGCGCGCCCTCGTGCCGAGTGTACAAACGGTCGGCCTCACCACTTCCGATGATGATGCCCAGATAATCCATCACATTGACGTTGCACGGCAGAATCGCCATAGCTCGGTCAACGATGTCTTGGGCAAGGGCGTGGTCAAGCGCAAACATAAAAGGCTCCGCATAGAGGGGAATCAGAGGAGTTTGCCTCAATCATAGCGCTGAATCATAGACTCCTCTGCGGCTTTTCGCCCCGACGGTTTTACGACACAGGCCCACCAGCGTGCGGTTTTTTCATCTAACACAAAGGCCGTGCTAAGGTTTGCACAGACCCTGACCGCGATGCTTCCCAATGCCTCATCTTGCCCATACTCATCCCCGCCTGACCGTTGCTGGATTGATTGGCTGCGCCAGCGGAATCGTCTGCAGTTTCGTTGTTCCCGGACTCACGCCAACCACCCACATATTGATCGGCTGGAACATCGGTGTATGGACATACCTGATGCTGATGATATGGCGAACCAATCGTGCGGGTGCCGACGACGTCAAACGTTTTGCCATTGTTGAAGATGAAAATGCCGGGCTCGTATTGGCCATGGTTTGCGTGGCAGCGATTGCCAGCCTGGCAGCTATCAGCGTGGAGTTGATCGGTAGCAAAGACCTCAGCGCCAGCCTCAAAGCTTGGCATTACGGCTTCACCGGGGTAACCGTGGTGGGTTCATGGCTGATGACCGGGGTGATTTTCAGCCTGCACTATGCGCGGCTGTTCTATACCGCCAACACTCCGGAACCGGCATTGCGCTTTGCAGATGGCGAAAAAAATCCGAACTATTGGGACTTCTTGTATTTTTCTTTCACCATCAGCGTTGCCGTACAAACAGCCGACGTCGGTGTCGCCAGCCGAGATTTGCGCAAGACCGTGCTGGCGCAGTCGTTGATTGGCTTTGTGTTCAATACAGCGATTTTGGGGTTTTCGATCAATATCGCGGCGGGATTATTTGGTTAGAACATCGTTCTACGAATCATTTATTGCATAAAAAATGAAATTCAGGAGCAAGCCCTTGTTTGCTGCGAAAAATTCCAGCGCACCTTATCGAGGCATTTTGAATGACTGAGCATTCTCGCCTGCACATCGCCGTCCTTGATGACTGGCAATCAATAGCCAGCGACGTGGTGGACTGGACCGTTCTCAGCACCTTCGCAGAGCTAAGTTTTTTGCACGAATTCCCGGCAGACGCCGACACCATGATCACCCGGCTAGCGTCGTTCGACGTAATTTGCGTGATGCGTGAGCGTACACAGTTCAACGATGCATTATTAAGCCAATTACCACGTCTGAAGCTGCTGGTCACTGGTGGCATGCGCAATGCCGCAATCGACCTCTACGCTACGGCACGCTTGGGCATTCAAGTGTGCGGCACTGCCAGCTACAAAAACGCCGCGCCCGAATTGACTTGGGCATTGATCATGGGCATTACCCGCCACATGGTGGGGGAAGCCAATTCCCTCCGCCAAGGCGGGTGGCAAATCGGCTTGGGCGGCGACTTGTATGGCAAGACGCTGGGTATTTTGGGCTTGGGTAATATTGGTCAATGGGTCGCTAAATATGCCCAGGCATTTGGCATGCGAGTGATCGCCTGGAGTGAAAACCTTACCGCCGAACGTGCTGCTGAAGTCGGCGTGACCTACGTCACCAAGCGCGAACTGTTTGAACAATCGGATGTGCTAAGTGTGCACCTGGTCCTCAGCGACCGCAGTCGCGGCATCGTCGATGCCCAAGCGCTGAGCTGGATGAAGCCTACAGCCTATCTGATCAATACAGCGCGCGGTCCCATCGTCGACGAAGCGGCACTCATTGGCTTATTACAACGCGGTGATATTGCCGGCGCAGCGCTGGATGTTTTTGAGCCGGAACCCCTGCCCGTCGATCATCCGTTTCGTACCTTGAGCAACGTGCTGGCAACGCCGCACATCGGTTACGTCACCGAGAACAACTACCGGATATTCTTTAGCCAAATGATCGAAAACATTCAGGCTTGGCACGGAGGAGAACCTATTAGGGTGCTGGGGTAATACCGAGTCGAGCCTTTGGGGATGAATACGCGAAGAGACAGTACCGGCGATACCGTCTACTAATTCGCAGCTTTATCGATTAAGGCGCTCAACAACGGCTTATGGTTCTGCGCCGAGTGAGGCACACTGCGACTTTCCGCCACCGCGGATGACGCTCAAGGCGGAGCTGACCATGATTTTTTCAAGCGCTTCTTCCCCCAACAGCTCTGGTAGCGCGCTGCTGGTTATTGATATGCAAAATGATTTCATGCCTGGAGGGCAACTGGCGGTCATCGATGGCAACGCCTTGGTGCCACTGGTCAATCAACTCGGGGCATGCTTTCGCAACGTGATCATCACTCAGGACTGGCATCCTGCCGGCCACCTCTCTTTTGCCTCCAGCCATGCCGAACGCAAACCGTTCGACAACATTCACCTGCCTTACGGCGCACAAACCCTGTGGCCGGATCACTGCATACAAAACAGCCACGGCGCACAGCTACACGCCGACCTTGAGCTACCCAATGCTCAGCTGATTGTGCGCAAGGGCTATAACGCCTGCATCGACAGCTACTCTGCGTTTATTGAAGCCGACCGCTGCACCCGCACCGGGCTTGCTGGCTACCTCAGGGATCGCGGCATACACACTGTATTTCTGGTCGGCCTGGCTTTGGATTTTTGTGTCGCATGGTCGGCCCAAGATGCTTGTGCAGAGGGTTTTGACACCTTTGTCATCGCCGACGCCTGCCGCGCCATAGACTTAAACGGCTCACTCGACACCGCGTGGGAAACGATGCTGCTGGCTGGGGTGCAACGCATTGAGTCCGACGAAGTATTCAGCATCAGCAAAGATCACTCGCCCAACGCGAAGCCTTTCAACGTATCCCCGGCCAGGCGATAACGGACCCACTCCTCCTGGGGCTCTGCGCCGATGGATTTGTAAAAATCAATAGCCGGGGTGTTCCAGTCCAACACACTCCACTCAAAGCGTCCGCAACCGCTGTCGTAAGCCAACTTGGCCAAATGGCGAAGCAGTTTTTTCCCGGCACCCACGCCACGGTGACGCGAAGAGACAAACAAATCTTCCAGGTAAAGACCTTTGCGCCCCTGCCAAGTCGAGTAGCTAAGAAAGTAGACCGCGAAACCAATTGGCTGCTCATCGAGCAGACAGATCAAAGCCCGCGCCGGGGATGGTTCATCGAATAGGCTGCGCTCGATGTCCGCTACGCGGGCCAATACTTCGTGTTCGGCGTTTTCGTAGGTTGCCAGTTCGGTAATAAAGCCGAGGATCACCTCGGCATCGGCCCTGGTCGCTTCACGAATGAGGATGCTCACGGTATTTCTCCTGAATAAATAGACTGTGCTCGCAAAACTCGCGCCCTCGGCCTGAAAAAGGAAAGGGCCGAACGCTCGACAGCGGATTGTGTCTTAACCACCAGCGCCGTGCAGCATTCCATGCGCCACAAATAAACTCCGTACCCGAATCAAGGACTTTTATGGCCAGCAAAACAGACGGCAAAACCCCAGGGCTGTCCGAGGCAGAAGAAAAAAACGTCGACAAAAACCAACCTCCTCGTGCGGCGGTGCTGCATGAAACCATTCGCTTGCAAGGCGACCAAGAGCTGGAGCGCAGCGTGGCTGCGTTATGGTGGTCGGCTCTGGCCGCAGGCTTGACCATGGGTTTGTCGCTGATGGCGATGGGCTTATTCAATGCACGCCTGCCCGCAGGCGAAGCCAGTAAGGTGATTGCCTGCCTGGGGTATTCAGCAGGGTTCCTCGCGGTGATTCTGGCGAGACAACAGTTATTCACCGAAAACACCCTGACCGCTGTGTTGCCGGTCATGAGCAAACCGACCTTGCGTAACTTCGCACGGCTGCTGCGCTTATGGAGCGTCGTGCTGGTCGGCAACTTGACCGGTACGTTGCTGGTCGCCTATGTGATGTTGCATCTACCGATTTTTGATCTTAGAACCGATGCAGCTTTCCTCGATATAGGTCATAAGGTCATGGAGAACGATGTGAGCCAAATGTTCTCCAAGGGCATCATTTCCGGCTGGATGATCGCCACCATGGTCTGGATGATTCCCTCCATGGAAAACGCGAAAATCTGGATCATCCTGCTCATAACGTATTTGATGGCGCTGGGAGACTTCACTCACATCGTCGTCGGCTCGGCCGAAGTGTCTTATTTGGTATTTGCCGGGCAGCTACCTTGGAAAGACTTCTGGCTAACCTTCGCTGGACCGACGCTGGCGGGCAACATCATCGGCGGCAGTTTCATCTTCGCCCTGATCAGCCACGCGCAAATCCGTAGCGAAAGCGAAAAAACAGACAACCGCGAAAAAGACCCAAAGCGCTTTGGGCACTAGTCAAACTCCCGCAGTACAAGGCCTGCAAGAGCAAATGGCTGGCAGAGGTACCGCCACTGTGCAGGCCAATAAATTAATTTTTAAAAATTAACCCATCATTTAAGAGCAAAATGCCGCCCTGAGCCGTAACCCCTTTAGGTGTTCCCCCCATGACCCGAATTCTGACCATCGAGGACGATGCTGTCACGGCGCAAGAAATCGTTGCCGAATTGAACAGTCATGGATTCGATGTTGATTGGGTCGACAACGGACGAGAGGGGCTGATAAGGGCTGTAAGCGGCGATTATGACTTGATCACGCTGGACCGCATGTTGCCGGATGTGAACGGTTTGGCCATCGTCACCACCTTGCGGGCTCTGGGCATCGGCACACCGATTCTGATGATCAGTGCGCTGTCCGATGTTGACGAGCGAGTGAGGGGCTTGCGTGCGGGGGGTGACGACTATCTATCCAAACCTTTTGCCTCCGATGAAATGGCCGCCAGGGTCGAAGTGTTGCTGCGTCGACGCAATCCCGTAAGTGAGGCCCAGACCGTGCTGCACGTCGGGGACCTTGCACTCAACATGATCAGCCGCGAAGCCAGCCGAGGCGATCAGCCCCTAAGCCTGCTGCCCACTGAATACAAACTACTGGAATTCATGATGCGCAACACCGGGCAAGTTATCACTCGGATGATGATTTTCGAGGAGGTCTGGGGCTACCACTTCGACCCCGGCACAAACCTGATAGACGTGCACATTGGGCGTCTACGCAAAAAGATCGATGGCCCCAGCCTGACACCGCTGATTCGGACCGTACGAGGCTCGGGTTATGTCATTGCTGAACCCCTCTAAGGGTTGGCGCTCATCGAGCAGCCGTCTATTGGCGCTGTATAGTTTTCTGTTCGTCGCTTGGAGCAGCATCCTTATGGGCGTGCTGTATTGGGAAGTAACCAGCTACCTGAACACGCTCGCCCGCCACTCGCTAACCCAACGGCAACATCTTTTTTCGCGGTTTCAGGGTTATCAGTTGATTGATGCGTTGAACACCAGCGAGAAATCCGACATGCGCGCCGTGGACGCTTATGGGTTATTCGACAGCGAATTTCGCCCCATCAGCGGACCGGTAAGCAGCATCCCGGCCAATTTACCTATGGATGGCCACATTCATGAACTAAGCGACTGCATAGATTCCGACGACCCGCAGTTGCCGCAAAACAGTTGCGACGCGGTAGCTACCCAAACCCACGACGGGCGCTGGCTGATTTTGGTGCGCGACAACGGTTCATTGTTTGCTGTCACTGCCATCATTTGGCACGCCTTGCTGTGGGCCATGTCCCTGACTATTATTCCCGGCGCTGCGGGGTGGCATTTGTTGCGTCGCCGACCGTTACGCCGAATTCGCGGCCTCCAGGCCAGCGCAGAGTCCATCGTTGCGGGTGACATGGCCCGTCGGCTACCGGTGTCTGACCGCCGTGACGAACTGGACATGCTCGCTGTGATTGTCAATGCGATGCTGGATCGCATCGAAAAGCTGATGCACGAGGTCAAGGGCGTCTGTGACAACATCGCCCACGACCTACGGACCCCGCTGACCCGCCTGCGAGCTCAGCTGTACCGCATTCAACAGCAGTCTGCACAAGACTCTACGCAAGCAATGCAGATGGGCCAAGTTATTGCAGAAGCCGACACTTTGATGGCGCGCTTTCGTGGCCTATTACGTATCTCGGAACTTGAAGACCAGCAACGCCGCTCAGGCTTCGTCGAACTTGACCCACGAGCTTTGCTACACGAGCTTTACGCGTTTTATCTGCCGGTGGCTGAAGAGGTCGGCCTTACCTTGGAATTGCGGTTAGCGTCCTTTTTGCCGACGTTAATCGGCGACCGTGCGTTACTGTTTGAAGCATTGGCCAACTTGCTGAGCAACGCCATCAAGTTCAGCCCCCTTGGTGGTGTGGTCGTCCTCACCGCCTACGGCGAAGGCGACAACACGCGCATCGAAATCCAAGATTCCGGTCCCGGTATCCCGGTCGCGGAACGCAACGCTGTATTTCAACGGTTCTACCGGTGCGCAGACGGCACTCAGCAGAGTGGCTTCGGCCTGGGTTTGTCCATCGTTGCCGCCATCATCAATTTGCACGGGTTCAAACTGCGAATCGACACCAGCCCTGCGGGTGGTGCGAGTCTGATTCTTGATTGCCGCCGAGGTAGCGCGCTGGCTTAGGGCTTGGTCTGACAAGCAGCGTAATCCGGCTGAACGTCGTGTCGGTGCCCGCGACCCTGGCCTAAACCAACCTTCGGCGGCGCCTACAAACACGCAAGCCCAAACAAGCTTCGGGGCGCATCCACCAATATGGCCTGTTCAACCTGCGCCGACCAACCCAGTTGCCTACGCTGCTCAACCGCGGAGCCATAATCCATCTGCCCTTCGAACTGGGTGTGGGGCCAATCGCTACCCCATACCAAACGCTTTGTGCCGAACGCCCGAATCAACAACGGCATCGCCTCTTGGGCGAAAGTCAGGTTCTGTCGCAGGTCGCCACCCAATCGATAAATGCCCGATACTTTCAGCCAGACTCGCCCACTCAACCCCAGCTCCAGCAACTGCGCAAACGCCGGTTGCTCCACACCCAGCAACGCATCCGGGCGACCGAAATGATCGATGACTATTTTGCAGTCATACGCCATCAACGCACTGAGCAGCATCGGCAAGTCTTCAACGTCGCGGTGCAGTTCAACGTGCCAGCCCAACGCTGAGACCTGGCTCAACAACGACTTCCACTTGGGGTCGGTAAAGTCCGGCAGCGCTTGTCCCATCAGGTTCAAGCGAATGCCCACGATGCCTTGCTCGGCCATGCTCATCATCATTTCGCGGCTGATGCCGGTGTCGACTACTGCCACGCCGCGCAATTGTATTGGCGCCTGTTGTAAGGCAGACAACAGGTAGCTGTTATCCGTCCCGAGAAAACTCGGTTGTACCAACACCCCATGGCTCAGGCCGCTCACACGTAAGTACGTCAAATACTGATCCAGCGTGGCGTCGTATCCCGGGCTGTAACGCCGGGCCCACGCCATTGACAGTGCGCGGCTAAAAACATGGGCATGGGCGTCTACGCCGCGGATCGGGAGAGGGCTTGCGGACCGACAAATATCAGGCATGGAACTCATCTAAAAAGTGAGCGCAGCAAATTGGCCGCGCGGTTAGGAAGCAGAATCAAGCCTGGGCGGCTTCTGTTTTGTTCACTGAAACCTCAGACGCCACTGCCGTGGCATCCAGTGAACGGCCTCGGGTTTCCGGTAGCAACATGGCCGCCATGACCGCAACGCCATAGGCTATCCCCGCATCAATGCCAATCGCCGAGCCAAGCGACATGGATTCGCTCATATGGCCGACCATGAACGGGAACACAGACGACACAACCCGGCCAAAGTTGTAGCAAAAACCCACGCCCGCGCCGCGTACGTCGGCAGGGTACAGCTCGTTAAACAGCGCCCCCAGGCTCGCAGGAATACCAGCAGCGAAGAATCCAAGCGGGAAACCGAGAAACAACATTTGAGTATTGGTTAGCGGCAGGAATAGGTAGCACTGCACCGTCACCACGCAGCACAGCGCAAACAGAATGATGTTTTTACGACGGCCGATTTTGTCGATCAAAAATCCGCTGACTACGCAACCACACCAGAACGCGACAATGATCACCGCCAAGTACCCACCGGAACTGAGCACCGACAAATGGCGTTCGGTCTTAAGGAACGTCGGCAACCAGGTCATGACTGCGTGGTAACCACCATGTGCGCCGAGGCCCAACAACCCACCCAGCAGCGTCACGCGCAACAACTGTGGACGAAAAATACCGGCCATTGAGGTAAAAAAACTCACGGGTTTGATTTGTTCTTTTTGTTGACGCTGGAAGCTGTCGGGCTCTTCAACATTGCGTCTTACCCAGATGATCAACAGCGCTGGCAGAAGGCCGATCATAAACATGACCCGCCAGGCCATGGCTTCGGGCACGAAGGAATAAATCAGCGCGAAAGTAGCCACCGCAATACCCCAACCCACGGCCCAGGCGCTTTGCACCGTGCCCATGACTTTGCCACGGTATTTCGGCTGGATGGTTTCGGCCATCAGCACCGCACCGGCCGCCCACTCGCCGCCAATCCCAAAGCCTTGCAGGGCTTTTACGATCAATAGCTGATTGAAGCCTGTAACGAAGGCTGATAGGCAGGTGAATATCGAAAACCACAGGATCATCCATTGCAGGGTGCGGACGCGGCCGTAACGGTCGGACAACGTCCCACCGATCCAGCCGCCCAGCGCCGAGGTGATCAACGTTACGCCGCTGATTAAACCGGCGTCACCTTTGCTCAAGGCGAACGCGGCGAGCAGCGCCGGGATCGCCAAACCAAACATTTGCACTTCCAGAGCATCCAGCGACCAGCCACCGAAACAGGCCCAGAATGTCTTGCGCTCTCGAGAAGTGATGTCGCGATACCACTTGAACATTATTTTTATCCTTATTAGAGAGGCACCTATTTAGGGAATCACTCAGCGGTTAGCGGATATCGACGCAGTAACGAAAGTGGCTGGCATGTCCTCTTGAACGGCGCCATTCCAAGGGTTCGCCGGCGTAATTACGCGCCAGTCGCTCAATCACCACCACCGGGCTATTGACCGGAATCTGTAGCAACTGAGCGTGAATCTCACTGACTAGATCGGCGGTCAAAGTCTCTTGGGCATAAGCAACCACTTGGCCGCAGAACTCTTCGTAGATCGGGTAGAGCAAAGGCCCTTGTTGATCCAGATCGATGTCCAATAGCGCTTGGAATTGAATACGTGGCAGCCAGATTTCTTCAGCCAACACCGGTTGCGCATCCAGCAATCGCACACGCAACACGCGAATGACCGGCGATTCTGGCGCGAGCCCCAGCGCTTGGGCGGCGGCCGAAGGCGCGCTCATTGGTTCGATGGAGAGGATGCGACTTTCAGGCACTTGGCGTTCGCCAGAAGCGGTTTGGAACCGGAAGAAACGAAACAACGAAGACTGAAATTGCGGACGGCGAATGAAGGTGCCGCGTCCTTGTTGGCGTTCGAGGATGTTCTCGTTGACCAACATATCAATGGCTTTACGCACCGTTCCGGTGGACAGGCAGTACTCGCTGGAAAGTGCGGCTTCGGTAGGAATCGCCTCCCCCGGTCGCCAACGGTTATTGGCAATCTGTTGCGCCAACTGATCACGCAGACGCTGATAAAGAGGCAGGCGAGCATCGCTGGACAGCTGATTCATATTTATAGCTCCCAGTCATATATATGAATATTTGACGCAGTATTCTCCCGTCATAAAATCTCGTCAAGTAAGCACTATAGCCTGCCGTAAAAACCACACCAGGCGCGCTACTGCCATCTGTGAGCGAACGTGCTCGCGAAGCGGCCTGTTTGATACAAAACAGAGAATGCTTCGCCAACAAATCAACTCCTGAAAGAACCGAATGACCGATGCTTATGTGAAGGCTATCTCGCCAACGACAGTCGCGCCTCACGCTTTTCTTCAGCGACCCCGGCGATGTGCTCAACCAGATATTCAGCGTCCCGAGCAATGCCGGAGAAGCGGCCCGAACCCCAGGTGTACAGCCACGGCAGGCCGAGGAAATACAAACCGGGTTGAGTCGTCACGCCGCGCTGATGACCGGGATGGCCGCGACCATTGAACACGGGGGCTTCGACCCAAGTGAAATCAGGGGTAAAGCCAATGCACCAGATGATGCTAGTAATGCCGTGTGCTTCAAGGTCTAGCTCAGCGCGCTCTTGCTCGGGCGTCCACACCGGCGAGTAAAACTCACCGGCTGGGGCATCGATTGCGTTCTTTTCGATGTAGCCGTCAATGGTCGTATTGATCCGGTTATACACGGCATCGGCACTGTCCAGGCTCTCGCTGAGATTGCTGGCAAACTGCAGCCAAACGCCGTTCAACCCTTCCAGGCGGCCGAACAACTCCATGCCTTCGTTGGCGAATTGACGCAGGTCGATGTCGCGTCCGCCGTCACGACCGGTGACGTAGTGGTTAGTGTTGTCGCGCACGCCTTCACGTAGCGGGTGGGTGTCAACGCCAATGTCGTAGTAGCCCATTTGCGCCAGCCAATCGACTACGTCCTTGCCGCGATAAAACCGCGCGCAACGCGGGGCGTCGCCAACGGCCAAATAAACCTTGCGCCCGGCAAGGTGCAAGTCCTCAGCGATTTGCGCACCGGATTGACCCGAGCCGACCACTAACACATTGCCCGCCGGCAACGCCTGCGGGTTGCGGTATTGCTCAGAGTGAATCTGCTGGATGCCCGCCGGTAAACGCTCAGCCAAACGCGGAATGATTGGGGTGTGATAGCCGCCTGAGGCGACGATGACCTTATCGGCGGTGTACTCGCCTTGGGAGGTATGAAGGTCATAGCCACCACTGGCACGGGGCACTACGCGCTGCACGGTAACGCCTTCCAACAGCGGGGCGTTGACCGATTGTGCGAATCCCGCGAGATACGTATTGATCTCATCGCGCTTCATGAACCCGTGGGGGTCCTGGCCCTTGAACTGGTCGCTGTAGGTGTAACCTGGCAGCGCGCATTGCCAGTTGGGCGTAACCAGGCTGAAGGCATCCCAGCGTTGGTGGCGCCAAGCGTGGGTCACGCTGTGCTTTTCCAGCAACAAATGGTCGATGCCTTGCTGTTGCAGGTAGTAACTGGCAGACAATCCGGCCTGGCCGCCGCCGACGACGATCACGCTGTGATGGGCTGGTTTGACTGAAGTGAGCTGAACCATGAGGGCTCTCCGCCGCGAGGGCTATAAGGTTTAAAAACAAAGACGCAAACGAATCAGAACGAACTCCAACCGGCACCGGGAACCCGGCCACCGCCTTCGGTGCGCATACTGAGTATTTCCACCTGACCGGTGTCGTAGTGCCGCGCATCGAGAACGCTGGCCTGCCCTTTAAGTGAATTCAAGGTGTCCATGGCCGAGCTGCAATAGAAGCCTTTAACCTGCTTGACCCGCTCCGAGGCGTCGTTCAAAGCACTTTCAAGGCGCTTTAGAAAATCCGGTAACGGGTAGCTGACGCCTTCTTGCAGGTGTTCGTAGATCACGGTGGACGGTGAGTAACCGGCTGCTTCTTTGCCGTTAGGCCAGCGGACTTTGAAATTGACGGCGGGCATATCAATGCTCCTGTTGGGTAAGCTTTAAAGGGCTCAAGTCGTGATCGGGATAGCTGAAACCGGTGAACGCCTGCTCGCGCAGGTTCCAAAAAGTGCGGCGCTGCTCACCCGCCTGAACCTCCAGCGAACCGCTGGCGTTGACCTGACCAATACGTTCGCAGCGCAAGCCTTCGAAGGCGAAAGCCGCCTGAACGTTGATCCAGTTACCCTCCTCCAGGGTCATCAGAAAACCGTAACTGGGAAATACCTGCAGCCAGCGCGCCAGATCGGCGCCGAGGGGACAGGGCAAGGCGTTGAGGTCAATAGTGGCGCCGCAGCCGGTGGTCTCCAGCAGCATCAACAGGCTGCCCAATACGCCGGCGTTGCTGATGTCTTTGGCCGCGTATAACAGTTCAGCTTCGGCCAGACGCGGTAGCACTTCGAGTTTGCTGCGCAGGCGCTCGGCCGGAACGCCTTCGAAGGCTTTCCAATAGGTGCTGTCGGCATGCCAGGCACCTTCGAGGTCCACGGCCATGGCGAGCACTTGGCCCGGCGCCACATGCAGGGTCGATAACAGCTTGTGGGCAACGCCGGTAATAGCGACGGCCAGCGCGGTCGGATTACCACAGGCGAGACTGGTGTGACCCCCAGCCAGCAATAATCCGTAGGCCTCACAAGCGGCTCGAATACCAGTCAACACCTGCTTCGCTGCCTCGTGTTCGTGATGCCAATACGCGTTGACCACTGCGGTGGCGCGACCGCCCATGGCGGTGATGTCACTGACGTTCGCCATGACCGCCGACCAACCGGCAAACCACGGCGCCGCCTGAACAAAGCCCGGCAACATGCCTTCGATGGCCAACAGCTGAAAATGATCGCCGCAGGCAATGGCAGCGGTATCGTCGCCCGGCAGCGCATATAGCTGTTCGCGAGTGAGGGAGCGATGAACATCGCGCATCACCTCGGCGGGTTGCTGAATCGCTTGTTTGGAGAGCATGGCCGGGGTGCTGCGCAGGGTATCGAGCAGCGCAGCGAGATTCAAAATGTCAGTCATGGCGAGCCACCTTCAGGGGGCGCAATGACACTTGACGTGGCATTAATGGGTAGCTCGATAAATCGGCTTGCATCAGGCAATGCGATTGACCGAGCAGTTGTAAAAGCTCTAGCGTCTGCCAGTGCAGGCCGTGGAAATACACTTCATTGGGCGCCTGCACTGTGGCGCGAAATACCTCGCAACCCAACTCCTTGGCCCGCGACACGGCTTCATTGACTAATGCCTTGCCGATCATGCTGTGGCGTCGATAAGCCTGAGCAACGCACAACCGCCCGCCAAACCACAGGCCAGGTTCTGGCTGATAGATCCGAACCGCCCCCACCACCTGATCCGCCATGCCGCAACTGCCGCCCAACGCAACAATGGCGATAGCCTGGAAGTCGTGGCCGTCCTTGTCCTGCGCCAGCAGTTGTTGTTCATCTGAAAACACCGAACGACGCAGGGCGAAATAAGCCTGTTTTTCCCAGGTTTCGGTCGCCGGTTTAATCAGCAATTGGCCTGCACGAAACGGCTCGAAGGTGCTGTCGACCAAGGCAAAGGCGAGGTTGTGCATAAGTGGGCTCCAGAGACAGTCGATCACTCGTAGCTTTTAAGCGCCGAGCACGCGCCGCATTTGGCGCAACCGGCGTTGATCTGATCGGAATGCAAGCCGTGACGACGCAAGCTCGCGCCGATCTGCGGGTACAACCGGGCCATCATCGCGCTGTCGGGTTTCGGGTGATGGGCCAACGGCGTGCCATCGATGGGCACGAAGGGCACCACGAACGGGTACACGCCCAGCGCACACAAACGCTCACTCATGTCGCTGATCGCTGCTTCGCTGTCGCCGAGACCGGCGAGGATGTAAGTGCTGACCTGCCCGCGCCCGAACACCTCGACCGCCGCGCTGAACGCGTCGAAATAGCGGCTCAGCGGAACTTCGGCTTTGCCCGGCATGATCCGTTGGCGCACCTCATCGGTGACCGCTTCCAGGTGCATGCCCAGCGACACCACGCCGCTGTCGGCCAGGCGCTGAAACCAGCGATCGTCGTCGGGCGGCTCACATTGCGCTTGAATCGGCAGGTCAACCGCAGCGGTCACCGCAGCGGCGGACTCACACAAAATCGCGGCGCCACGGTCGGCGGTTTGCGGGGTGCCGGTGGTCATGACCATGTGTTTCACACCGTCCAGCTCGACGGCCGCTTTGGCCACTTCAGCCAATTGCTGCGGGCGCTTGCGAGCGATGGTCTTGCCCGCCGCCAACGATTGGCCGATGGCGCAAAACTGGCATGACGTGGCGCGATCATTGAAGCGAATGCAGTGCTGCAACACCGTGGTGGCGAGCACGTCACTGCTGTGTAACGTGGCGATTTTCCAATACGGAATACCCTCGGCGGTGCTTAACCCATAAAACTTCGGCACACCCGGCATTTGCACCAGGCCGACCTGTAAGCCTTGACGAAAAATCAGTGCCTGGCTGCCGTCAGCGGTGGGTTGCGCCTGGTAGGGCGAGTCCTGTGAGGCTTGATTGAGGATCGGCACCATCAGGGTCCGGCTGCCGAAACTCAGCGCCTTGTGGTCCGACGGCCCTGCCCCGCCTTGCCGTGACAAGCCGTTCTGCGCCGCGGGCCAACGCACGCCATGGCATTGCAGCTCGGCCAATAATTCATTGGTTTGCATGTTCAAGTTCCTCGGTCGGCGCGACGGCAAGGTGATGGGCACTGCGCTCATGCACATGGGCGGTGGGCGTGCGGTCGATCAACAGGCTGAGCAGTTCCGGGCGACTGTAATGGCCCACCGAATCCATCATTCGTTTGCGCTTGTCGATCAACGCCAGGTCCAGATCGGCGATCACCACGCCTTCGCCGGAGCGCAGTGGTTCACCGAGCAACTTGCCTTCCGGAGTAACGATCGCGGTGAAGCAGCCCCCCGAAACCGGGCCGAGGCTGCAACCGGTGTCTTGCATGATCTGACCTTGCTGACTGGCGTCTAGCCACGCGGTGGCGTTGACCACGAAGCAGCCGGACTCCAAAGCATGGTGGCGAATGGTGACCTCGATTTGCTCAGCGAACACCTCGCCCACCAGCGATCCCGGAAACATCGCCGCGTGAATCTGTTCGCCGTCTACCATCAACGCGTAACGGGCCAACGGGTTGTAATGCTCCCAGCACGCCAGGGAGCCGATGCGCCCTACAGCGCTGTCCACCGCGCGCAGACCAGAGCCGTCGCCTTGGCCCCAGATAATCCGCTCGTGATAGGTCGGGGTGATCTTGCGCCGGTGCTGAATCAGGCTACCGTCGGCATCGAACAACAACTGCGCGTTGTAGATCGTGCCGCCATCGCGCTCGTTGACGCCGATGGACACCACCATCCCGGCTTGCTTGCAGGCTTCGCCGATGGCCAGGGTGGATGCCGACGGCACGGTGACCGATTGTTCCAGCAGTTTCAGGTGTTCCTTGCCCATCGCGAACGGCGGTTGGACGAAGGAAAAATAGGGGTAGTACGGCACCACCGTTTCCGGAAAGACCGCAAACCGCACGCCCTGTTGACCGAGAGCGATAATCTGCTGGCAGACCTTATCCACAGTGCCTTCGCGGCTATACAGCACCGGACTGATTTGTACAGCGGCAGCTTTAATGATGGCCATAAGGGCAGTCCTGGTGAGAGGGTATTTTCAAAAAAAACCTTCGCGGGCAAGCACCCTTCCACAAGTACGCAGCCTGGACGCAATACTGTGGAAGCAGGCTCGCCTGCGAAGCGACTGGCACGGTTAGCTACGCAGTCCAGGTATCAATGATCATTGCGCCTTCACGGCGCATCAGCAGTCGCAGGTCCATCACGTCCAGTGGGTTGATCGGGCGGATACCTTCGATCAAGGCTTTTTCGGTCTGGCCATACAGCGCCTGCAAAGCAAAACGGCAGGCATAGACTTTGCCGCCCTCTTCCATGAACTGGATGAGTTGCTTGTTCACCGCCAAATGGCCTGGGAACGCTTCAGCACCTAGGGTTGGGAAACCACGCTGCACGCCCAACTGCACGCCGGGGCCGTACAAGAGGATGGTGGTTTCAAAGCCCTTGCGCAGCAGACGCTTGGCCTGAAGCATGTTGACCAGGCCGATGGAGCCTTCGAAAGCGATGGTGTGGAAGGTGATCAGGACTTTTTCGCCGGGCTCGGCTTTGACGTCTTCGAAGACTTTTTCTTCGTAATCGACCAGAAAGTCGCCGTCTTTGTAATGAGGAATATCCACGGTAGGCATGTCGTCGCTCTCCTTTTTTTTTCTTTGGCGGCGGCCTTAAGTGGCTGCCGGGTTGAAACAGAGAGAGCGAACGCCGTGCCAGAAAATTAAAATAAAATTTGCACTGACTTAAGTCATTGAATTAGTTAATAAAGCCCATCTGATACGGTTTTTTATCGCACAGCTGATGCTACCGGTGAACCACGCATTCACGTAGAAATACGAATATTCGTAGCGGCAAATCACGAGATTTCGTAATGACCACCGAAACAGACTCCCTCAGCAACTGGGCCGACCTGGCGTATTCGTCACGGCACATGGTGTTTGAACACTGCGCCGAAGCCATCGTGTTGCTCAATCCGTATGCCGACCGCTTTGGTGACTTGAACGTTGCCGCCTGCAAGCTGCTTGGTTATCAGCGCCAAGAGTTGCTGGCGCTGCCAGTGAGCAAACTGTTCGGCCATCAGTTGGCGGACCTGATCGTATTTACCCAAGCGGTGCTAGACAAAGGCCTAGGTTGGACTGAAGAGCTGAGCTGTCATTGCAAGACCGGAGAGCGCATCGAGCTGGAAATCTCCGCTACTACTCTGCAAATCAAGGGCGAGCAGCAGCTGATTCTGGTGCTGCGCGAGCTGAGTCATCAGAAGTACCAGCGCGATCAAGCTCATACTGAGCGCACCATGCGCGGCGGGCTGATCGAGTGGCGTAACATTCTTAACCTGTTTCAAGAGTCCGAGCGCGACAACCTGTTGCTGCTCAGCTCAGTGGGCGATGGCATCTACAGCATCAACAGTGACGGCCTGGCGACGTTCGTCAATCCGGCTGGCGCGCGCATGCTCGGCTGGGAACCCGAGGACATGATCGGCAAGAATATCCATCGTATTCACCACCATACCCATGCCGACGGCAGTCATTACCCGGTGGAAGATTGCCCGATCTATAAAGCGGTGCGCGACGGCGTGATTCACGAAGGGCGCCAAGAAGTGTTCTGGCGCCGCGACGGCAGCAGTTTTCCGGTGGAATTCACCAGCACCCCGGTTATTTCCGATGGCCGAATCGCCGGCGCCGTGGTGGTTTTTCGTGACATCACCGAACGCCGCAACACTGAGAATCAACTGCAAAGCGCTCTCAAAGAACTCAACGTCCTCAAACAGCGGCTGGAGGAGCAAAACGCGTATTTGCAGGAAGAAATCCACATCGAGCACAACTTCCGGGAAATCGTCGGCCAAAGCGAACCGATTCTGAAGATCATCAAACAGATCGATGTAGTCGCACCCACTGACGCCAGCGTGCTAATCAACGGCGAATCCGGCACTGGTAAAGAGCTGATTGCCCGCGCCATCCACCAAGCCAGCCGCCGCAGCGCCAGCCCGTTGATTAGGGTTAACTGCGCGGCGATCCCCACCGAACTGTTTGAAAGCGAGTTCTTTGGGCACATTCGTGGCGCGTTCACCGGGGCGATTCGGGACCGGGTCGGACGGTTTGAATTGGCCGACGGCGGCACACTGTTTCTCGACGAGATCGGCGAAATCCCCCTGGAGCTGCAAAGCAAGCTGCTGCGGGTGTTGCAGGAAGGCCAGTTCGAACGGGTTGGTGAAGAACGCACGCGCAAGGTCGATGTACGGATCATCGCCGCCACCAACCGGGATTTGCGGCAGGAAGTCACGGCCAAGCGCTTTCGCGAAGACCTGTATTTTCGGCTGAACGTGTTCCCGATCCAGTCCCCGGCCCTGCGCGACCGCGCCATGGACATCCCGCCACTGGCCGCGCACTTTCTCAAGCAAACCAGCCAACGCCTGAACATGCCCGGCCGCCGCCTGCGCAACAGCGACATCGAGCGTTTGCAGCGTTATTCATGGCCGGGCAACATCCGCGAACTGCAAAACGTCATCGAGCGCGCGCTGATTACCTCCCGTGGTGCTGATCTGAACATGGACCTCCCGGACGAACCTAAAAGCGCCGAAAGCACCACCCTTCTGTTCATGCCGTCATCGGTCATGACCGACGCGCAACTGCGAGAACTGGAGCGCAACAACATGCACGCCGCCCTCAAAGCGGCCAACGGAAAGTTGTTCGGCAAAGGCGGCGCGGCGGAATTGCTGGGGATCAAACCGACGACCTTGGCGTCGAGGTTGAAACGGCTGGATATTGAGTTGGAGGGAGCTTCCGGTCAGAAAAATCTGTAGGAGCGAACTTGTTCGCGAAGCGCCTTTCCTGACACACACGGTCAGACGCCTCGCCAACAAGTTGGCTTATACAGGTTCAGCACTGAGTGATTTAGCTGTTTATTCTTTCCAAGCATATTAGCTATCACGGCCACGACCCTTTTTACTTGCGGGCGAAACCATTAGCCTGCGCGCTATCAAAAGCGCGAACGAGAACGTCCATGAGTATTACGACCCACACCGACCACTCCCACACCATGACGCGCGGGAGGGTGACGTTGTTTGCGTTTTGCTGTGGTGCCATTGTCGGCAACCTTTATTACGCCCAGCCAATTATCGAGTTGATTGCGCCTGACATCGGCCTGTCCAGCACCATGGCCAGCATGATCGTGTCGCTGACTCAAATCGGCTACGCCATTGGCCTGTTTTTCCTTGTGCCGCTGGGTGACTTGCTGGAGAACCGCCGGCTGATGATCATGACCGCGCTGCTGGCGATCATCAGTTTGTTGGGGGCGGCCTTCAGTCAACAGCCGAATGTGTTCCTGCTGGCATCGTTACTGGTGGGTTTCAGTTCGGTATCGGTGCAGATTCTGATCCCGCTGGCCGCGCATTTGGCGCCTGAGGAATCCCGAGGCCGAGTGGTCGGCAGCATCATGGGTGGGCTGTTGCTGGGTATTTTGCTGGCGCGACCGTTGTCCAGCGTGATTGCCGACCACTTCGGCTGGCGCGCGGTATTTATCACAGCGGCAGTCGTTATGACATTGATCAGCGTGGTGCTCGCCACCACCATGCCGAAACGCCAACCCAGCCACAGCGCGTCGTATCGCCAGCTGCTGGGTTCGCTGTGGACCTTATTGCGCACTCAACCGGTGCTGCGTCAGCGGGCGCTTTATCAAGGATTGATGTTCGCCGCGTTCAGCCTGTTCTGGACTGCGGTGCCGGTAGAACTGGCGCGTAATCACGGGCTGTCGCAGACGCAAATTGCCTTGTTCGCATTGGTCGGGGCCATTGGCGCCGTTGCCGCGCCCATCAGCGGCCGTCTGGCTGACGCCGGGCATACGCGCGTCGCCAGTTTGCTGGCATTGATATTGGCGGTGCTGAGCTTCTTGCCTGCACTGATTCACCCGGTGTACAGCGTGGTCGGGTTAGCCGTGACCGGCGTCGTGCTCGACTTCTGCGTGCAAATGAACATGGTGATGGGTCAACGCGCCGTATATGCGCTGGATGCCAGCAGTCGCAGCCGTCTGAACGCGCTGTACATGACCAGCATCTTTATCGGCGGGGCTATCGGCTCGGCAGTCGCCAGTGTGTTGTACGAACAAGGCGGATGGTTGTGGATCGTGCTGGTGGGTAGTGCTATGCCGTTGATCGCACTCATCAGTTTCCTGCTGCACGCGGTCAGCGAGCGACGTGTCGCGATAAGTACTGACTGATTGCGATTGTCTGTGGAACCAATGTGTCGGCGAGACGAGTTAACGGACACACCGCATCAGCCCTTCGCCAACACGTTGGCTCCTACAGATCGGTTGGTGCTCATTCAAAGATGCAACGCATGCCCCAGCGCGCGCAACGCGGCTTCATGCACGGCCTCGCCCAAGGTCGGGTGGGCGTGGATGGTGCCTGCGATATCCTCCAGGCGTGCGCCCATTTCCAGGGATTGAGCAAACGCGGTGGACAACTCCGAGACGCCGATGCCAACCGCTTGCCAACCCACAATCAAATGATTGTCGCGCCGCGCCACCACGCGCACGAAGCCGCTTTTCGACTCCAACGTCATTGCCCGGCCGTTGGCCGCAAACGGGAAGCTCGCGACTAAACACTCCAGCCCTAGCGCGATTGCTTGCTCCGGGGTTTTACCGACCACCACTAATTCCGGGTCGGTAAAACACACGGCCGCAATCGCTACCGGGTTGAATTCTCGGGCGTTGCCTGCGATCAGTTCGGCTACCATTTCGCCTTGGGCCATGGCGCGGTGGGCCAGCATTGGCTCGCCTGCCAGGTCACCAATGGCCCAAACGTTGCGCATGCTGGTCTGGCAACGGTCGTCGATCTTCACCGCCGCGCCGTTCATGTCCAGCCCCAGCGCTTCAAGGTTCCAGCCTTGGCTGTTGGGTTTACGCCCCACCGCCACTAGCACTTGGTCAGCGCTCAACGTTAACGCTTGGCCTTCGGGATCGCGCACTTGCAGTGTCAGGTTTTCAGGGTCAAAGCCTTGGACGCTGTGTTGCAGGTACAGCTTCACGCCCAGGTGTTTCAAGGTCTCGGCAATCGGTTGAGTGAGTTCCTGGTCATACGCGGGCAAGATCCGGTCACGGGCCTCGACCACGCTGACCTCGGCGCCCAACTTGCGGTAAGCAATGCCCAACTCCAAGCCGATATAACCCGCGCCAACCACGATCAAGTGCTTGGGAATCGCTTCGGGCGTCAACGCTTCGGTGGACGATATGACCGGCCCACCAAGGGGCAGCATTGGCAGGTTGACCGAAGTCGATCCAGTGGCCAGCAACAAATGCTCGCACTGGATGCGCTGATTGCCTACTTCGACAGTTTTGCCATCAACGACCCGAGCCCAACCATGGATCACCTGCACCTTATTTTTCTTCAGTAGCGCCGCGACGCCGGTGGTGAGGCGATCAACAATACCGTTTTTCCAGTTCACGCTTTGACCGATGTCCAACGTGGCCGAGGGCACGCTAATCCCCAGCGCAGAAGGCGTGGTAAACGAACGGGTTTGATGAAACTGCTCCGCGACATGGATCAACGCTTTAGAGGGGATACACCCGACGTTCAAACAGGTGCCGCCCAATGCCTGGCCCTCCACCAGAATCGTTGGAATGCCCAACTGACCGGCGCGGATCGCCGCCACATAACCGCCAGGGCCGCCACCGATAATCAACAGCGTGGTATTCAAAGTCTGCGCCATGATTACTCCAAAAATAGCGTGGCGGGTTGTTCGAGCAAGCCGCGAATGGCCTGGATGAATTGCGCCGCGTCCATGCCATCGACCACCCGATGATCAAAGGAGCTGGAGAGGTTCATCATTTTCCGAATTACGATTTGGCCGTTGATTACCATCGGCCGTTCGACGATGCGATTGACGCCCACGATAGCCACTTCCGGCAGGTTCAACACCGGGGTGCTGACGATGCCGCCCAAGGGGCCAAGGCTGGTCAAGGTGATGGTGGAACCGGACATTTCATCGCGGCTGGCTTTACCCGTGCGGGCAGCGTTGGCCAAGCGTGAGATTTCCCCGGCATTGGCCCACAGGCTGCGGGTTTCCGCGTGGCGCACCACCGGCACCATCAAGCCGTTATCGCTTTGAGTGGCGACACCAACATGCACCGCGCCGTGACGGGTGATGACCTGCGCTTCGTCGTCGTAACGCGCATTGATCTGCGGGAAGTCACGCAATGCCACGACCATCGCCCGGACCAGAAACGGCAACAGCGTTAACTTGCCGCGACTGGCGCCCCACTTGTGATTGAGGTGAACCCGCAGTTCCTCCAGCGCAGTGACGTCGACTTCTTCGACATAACTGAAATGCGCGGCCCGGCGGGTTGCGTCTTGCATGCGCTGGGCGATCTTACGGCGCAGACCTATGACCGGAATTTGCTGCTCGTCGTTGCGCTGAGCGTAAGCAGCGGTCGTGGCCGGGGTGGGCGTGTCGCGCTGTTCGATGTAGGCGTCGAGGTCTTCGTGGCGGATGTGCCCGGCCGGGCCGCGACCCTGCACCAGACGCAAGGCAATACCCAAGTCCAGCGCGCGTTTGCGCACGGCCGGAGAGGCCAATGGGCGCTCGGCGGTTTCGCGGGAAACATGGGCGTGTGGCAAGGGTTTAACGTCAGCAGGTGAAAATTTGGCAGCCGCCTCTACGTTTGCCTGAACAACAGACGAGGCGGCCGGAACAGGCTCAGGCCTGGCAACAACTGCCGATTCCTTATGGTTGCCCTCGCCCTCCACTTCGATCCGAATCAGCTCGCTGCCGACCGCCATGACCTCACCGGGCTGTCCGCCCAAGGCCATAACGATGCCTGATACCGGAGACGGGATGTCCACCGTGGCCTTGTCAGTCATCACATCGGCCACCACCTGATCTTCGACCACCCGGTCGCCGACTTTGACGAACCATTCCACCAATTCCACTTGCGCGATGCCTTCGCCAATGTCCGGCATTTTAATAACATGCGTGCCCATTCAGACCTCCATAACCCGTTTCAACGCCGCGCCCACTCGGGACGGCCCTGGGAAGTACGCCCATTCTTGCGCATGCGGGTACGGGGTATCCCAACCGGTAACGCGTTCAATGGGTGATTCAAGGTAGTGGAAGCAGTGCTCTTGAACCAGCGCCACTAACTCAGCACCGAAACCGCAAGTGCGGGTGGCCTCATGGACGACCACGCAACGGCGGGTTTTCTTCACTGAGTTGACGATGGTCTCCAAGTCCAGCGGCCACAAGCTGCGCAAGTCGATGACTTCCGCATCGACCCCGGTTTCTTCGGCGGCAACTTGTGACACGTACACCGTGGTGCCGTAAGTCAGCACCGTTACGTCGCTGCCGGGACGGACAATCGCTGCCACATCCAGCGGCACTTTGTAATAACCATCCGGCACGGCGCTGGACGGGTGTTTCGACCACGGCGTTACCGGACGATCGTGATGGCCGTCGAACGGACCGTTGTACAAGCGCTTGGGCTCAAGGAAAATCACCGGGTCATCGCATTCGATGGAGGCGATCAGCAGCCCTTTGGCGTCATACGGGTTCGACGGCATGACGGTGCGTAAACCGCAGACTTGGGTGAACATCGCTTCGATGCTTTGGCTGTGGGTCTGGCCGCCGTAGATGCCGCCGCCGCAGGGCATGCGCAGGGTCATCGGAGCGGTGAACTCGCCGGCCGAGCGATAACGCAAGCGGGCGGCTTCAGAAATGATCTGATCTGACGCGGGGTAGACATAATCGGCGAACTGGATTTCGACCACCGGCCGCAGGCCATAGGCGCCCATGCCCACGGCAACGCCAACAATCCCGCTTTCGGAGATCGGCGCATCAAACACCCGCGAGGTGCCGTATTTGCTTTGCAGCCCTTCGGTGCAACGGAACACGCCGCCGAAATAGCCCACGTCCTGACCGAAAACCACCACGTCATTATCGCGCTCAAGCATCACGTCCATGGCCGAGCGCAGCGCCTGAATCATGGTCATGTTGGTGGTGGTCATGGCAGTGTCCAACTGGATGTCGTTGTTGAAATCGTTCATGTCAAATCCCCAGTTCCTGACGTTGCCGACGCAGGTGCTCGGGCATCTCTTTATAGACGTCGTCGAACATCGTCGCGGCGCTAGGCGTTTGCCCGCCAGCCATTGTGCCGTAGCGCTCGGCTTCTTTTTGCGCGGCGATAATCTCGGCTTCGAGTTCGGCACTGGTGGCGGCGTGTTCTTCCTCTGACCATTGGCCGATGTGAATCAAATGCTGCTTCAAGCGTTGAATCGGATCGCCTAACGGGAAGTGGCTCCAGTCATCAGCCGGGCGGTATTTGGACGGATCATCGGAGGTCGAGTGTGGACCGGCGCGGTAAGTGACCCACTCGATCAATGTTGGCCCCAAATTGCGTCGTGCACGTTCTGCGGCCCAGGCCGAGGCGGCGTACACCGCGACAAAATCATTGCCGTCGACACGCAACGACGCAATCCCACAGCCCACGCCACGACCGGCAAAGGTCGTCGCTTCGCCACCCGCAATCGCTTGGAAAGTGGAAATGGCCCATTGGTTGTTGACCACATTGAGAATTACCGGCGCGCGGTAGACGTGAGCAAACGTGAGGGCGGTGTGGAAATCGGACTCAGCGGTGGCACCATCACCGATCCAGCCCGAGGCGATTTTGGTGTCGCCTTTGATCGCCGAAGCCATGCCCCAGCCCACCGCTTGCACGAATTGCGTCGCGAGGTTGCCGGAGATGGTGAAGAAACCGTAGTCGCGCACCGAGTACATGATCGGCAACTGACGGCCTTTAAGCGGGTCGCGTTCGTTGGACAGCAGTTGGCAAATCAGGTCCACCAACGGCACTTCACGGGCCATCAAGATGCTTTGTTGACGGTAGGTCGGGAAGCACATGTCGGTCACGTTAAGGGCCAAGGCTTGCGCACTGCCAATCGCCTCTTCGCCGAGACTCTGCATGTAGAACGACATTTTTTTCTGACGCTGAGCGACCACCATGCGGTTGTCAAAAATTCGCGTCTTGAGCATGGCGCGCATGCCTTTGCGCAAAATTTCTACTGGAACGCCTTCGGCCCAAGGCCCCAAGGCTTGGCCTTGATCGTCAAGAACGCGGATCAAACCTTTGGCGAGGTCGGCGGTGTCTGCCGGCTCGACGTCAATCGGCGGCTTGCGCACCAGACCGGCGCCGGTCAGCCGCAGGTAGGAAAAATCGGTTTTACAGCCTGGACGGCCGGAAGGTTCAGGAACGTGCAGACGCAGGGGTTCGTATTCGTTCATGGCTATTCTCTACGCTCGGTCTTGTCATGTATTTTTATTGGGCGTTAGGTTGGGCGTTGGAGCGGTGTCAATGTGGTGGACAAACCGTCGCAGGTCTTGTCCTACACAAATCATATTCCTGAGCGTCGAGAATATTTTTCTCATGTTGGTTGCGCGAAAGGCCATTTAAGGACAATTATTCTGAATAACCATAACAAACAGGCGCATTTCTCTCATGAGAAAGCTGGATCGGACCGATATAGGGATTCTTAACAGTCTTCAGGAGAACGCCCGCGTCACCAACGCTGACCTCGCCCGCTCGGTCAATCTATCCCCTACTCCGTGTTTTAACCGGGTCAAGGCGATGGAAGAACTGGGGCTTATCCGTCAACAAGTCACCCTCCTAGACCCAGAGTTATTGGGCCTGCATGTGAATGTGTTTATCCACGTCAGCCTGGAAAAACAAATCGAGGAAGCGTTGCATGTGTTCGAGGACGCCATCGCTGATCGGCCAGAGGTGATGGAGTGTTATTTGATGGCCGGCGATCCAGATTACATGTTGCGGGTGCTGGTCCCGACCATTCAATCGCTGGAGCGATTTCTGCTCGACTTCCTGACCAAAGTACCCGGCGTGGCGAATATTCGCTCCAGTTTTGCGCTAAAGCAGGTGCGCTATAAAACCGCGCTACCGCTGCCCGCCAATGGCATGAGTCTCGGCCTCTGATGCAACCCGTGCACCCTAGAATAAGGTCTGATTGAACCGATGAAATACGCCCGTTCTTCGCGATTACCTGGGCTGCTACGCAAAATGCTGCGGCCGCTGCTGGACCCCTATCGACGTTACCGTCACGCGCGGCTGATTCACTCGGTGCGCGTGTCACTGGGCTTACTCGCGTCGATCTTGCTGACCACCGGTATCAACCTGCCCCATGGCGAATGGGCCTCGATCACCATGTTGGTGGTGATTGGCGGCCTGCAACACCACGGCAACATCGGCAAAAAAGCCGCCGAACGCGCGTACGGCACGCTGATCGGTGCAGCGGTGGGCCTGCTGTTTATTGCCCAGTTCGCCTTTTTTGGCAGCCCGACCCTCACCTACGTCGGCATTTCGGTGGTGTGCGGCTTTTTTGCCTACCACGCCATTGGCAAAGGTGGTTACACGGCATTGCTGTCGGCAATCACCGTTTTTATCGTCGCCGGGCATGGCGACAATCCGGTGGCCGATGGGCTTTGGCGCACTGTGGATATCCTGATCGGCATCGTCCTGGCTCTGGCGTTTTCCTTCGCCTTGCCACTGTATGCGGTGTTCTCCTGGCGCTACAACTTGGCCAGTGCTCTACGCGATTGCGCGGCGATGCATACCCGGATCATCAGTGGCCAATCGGTCACCAACGATGAGTATTTGAAGCTAATGAACCGCTTGAACGGCGCCATGGTGCAATTGCGGTCGCTAATGCCTTCGGTGTCCAAGGAAGTGAAGATCTCGGTGAGCCAACTGGATGCGATCCAGCGCAATCTGCGGATGTGCATCAGCACTCTGGAAATCCTTGCCAGCACCCGCCCTTCCACCGACGACGGACGGGCAATAGCCTCGCTACAAGTGTCATTGCAAGCCGAAAACCGACAAATTCGCATGCAATTAGTCGGCATGGCTCGCGCCCTGCAAACCGGCA
Source organism: Pseudomonas sp. 10S5 (assembly GCF_035019745.1). Taxonomy (NCBI): domain Bacteria; kingdom Pseudomonadati; phylum Pseudomonadota; class Gammaproteobacteria; order Pseudomonadales; family Pseudomonadaceae; genus Pseudomonas; species Pseudomonas sp. 10S5. The sequence goes on along the minus strand of NZ_JASJVL010000003.1, from coordinate 84,236 downwards.
ACGCAGAGCGGCTTGAGCGGCCGGTCAGTGGAGTGGAAAAAGACCCCATGACCAGCACACCGGTTTACTCGGCACTGGACGGCTACCGTTTATTGTCGCTGCAATTGGCGGCCAACATCGACGACATGCGCCAACGGCTGGCCAAGGTTTCCGGGCAATGGACGATTTGAGGGTGGGACCGACATTAGGCTGTGCGGTATTCCACCGTCAGGTGCGTCACTTCGTGTACCGGCGCCAATCGCTGGCGAATGATGTCGGCGTTGATCGCCGGACTGCCCAGGACGCTGACAATCGCCGCCCGTGCTTCAGGGCCGACACGCCATACGTGGAGATCGGTAATCGTCGCGTCGTCGGTCTCGCTAAGAATCTCGCGAATTTCTTGCGCGACAGGGTCATCGGTCTTGTCGAGCAATACCCCTGCGGTGTCACGCATCAGCGTCCAGGCCCAGCGCGCAATCACCAACGCGCCGACCACGCCCATCGCCGGATCCAGCCAGACCCAACCCAAATATCGACCGGCGAGCAAGGCCGCGATGGCAAGAATGGAGGTCAGTGCATCCGCCAACACATGGACATAGGCCGAGCGCAGGTTGTTGTCTTGGCTGTGGGCCCCGTGGCCGTGAGCGTCATGACCATGATCATGCCCGTGCTCATGGTGGTGGTGACCATGGCTACCGGACAGCAACAGCGCACTGACGATGTTCACGGCAAGACCAACGATTGCGATCAACGTCGCGGTGCCAAATTGCACTTGGGTCGGTTCAAACAACCGCAGCACTGACTCAAAACCAATCCCTATGGACACCAGGCCCAGTATCAGCGCCGACGCAAACCCGCCCAAATCACCCACTTTTCCGGTGCCGAAACTGTATCGGGCACTGGCTGCATTGCGCTTGGCGTAGCTATACGCCGCCGCTGCAATGCCCAAAGCCCCGGCGTGCGTTGCCATATGAAAACCATCAGCGAGCAAAGCCATTGAACCGGTCAGATAACCTGCCGTAATTTCACCGACCATCATCACCACGGTTAGTGCTACCACCCATAGGGTGCGCTGGGCATTTTCATCGTGCGCCGCACCCAAAAAAACATGGTCGTGGGTGTGATTCAGCTGTGAACTCATCATCGTGTAGACCTTCTATTTTGAATACCGGCGTATGGCTTCAAGTAATTCTTCAACGCCTATGGCGCGCTCTTCGTCGCTCAACTCTGGATTCGCCACGTGCTCACGGGCGTGGGCTTCAATGAGTTCATCCATTAAGCCGTTGATCGCACCCCGTGTTGCCGCCACCAAGTGCAGGGTCTTCGCGCAGTCTTGGTCGGACTCCAGAGCGCGCTCCACGGCGTTGATCTGCCCGGCAATGCGTTTCACCCGTTTCAGCAGTTCGTTTTTGTTGGACACTATGTGGGACATACCCTACCCCCCCTACCTATACAGGGTGCGGATAATCACAAAATGCACCGCGTTTCGCAAGTCCTAAACGGCAACGTTTGATTCAGCCGCCGCCAGGCAGTGCTGGACAGAAAGGTCGCTGCGTTGGAAAGTGAATCGCAATTGAACTGATTTTTTAAGTTACGTTTTCAATTTAGGGGTTAAGCCATGATCACCGCGAGCGTTCTCGACAACCTGTTTCCCACCGCTGCCGACATCCCGGAAATTTATCGTCTCGACGGTGAAATCGAACAGCGCGAGTACTTGGTGAACGGTGTATTGGAAATTTGGCCGGGGCCGCTGGCTCGTGTGCATAGCCCGGTTCACTTGGCGACCGATCACGGTGACGAGCAAGTCATTCTCGGCAGCACGCCGTTGCTGGATGCCGCCACCGCCTTGACCGCGCTGGACGCTGCCGTTCACGCCTACGACCGAGGCCAGGGTGTTTGGCCGACCATGCGCGTCGCCGAACGTATTCAGCACGTCGAAGCGTTTCTGGTTCGGATGCGAGAGCAGCGAACGGCCGTGGTCAACCTGCTGATGTGGGAAATCGGCAAAACCCTCAAGGACTCGGAAAAAGAGTTCGACCGCACTTGCGATTACATCATCGAAACCATCAATGCGCTCAAAGAATTGGACCGTCGCTCCAGCCGTTTCGAGCTGGAGCAGGACACACTCGGCCAGATCCGTCGCGTGCCCATGGGCGTCGCCCTGTGCATGGGCCCCTATAACTATCCATTGAACGAAACCTTCACCACGCTGATTCCGGCGCTGATCATGGGCAATACCGTGGTGTTCAAACCGGCCAAACTGGGCGTGTTGTTGATCCGCCCGCTGCTCGAAGCCTTCCGCGACAGCTTCCCGGCGGGAGTCATCAACGTGATCTACGGCAGCGGTCGGGAAACCGTCAGCGCGCTGATGGCCAGCGGCAAGGTCGATATATTCGCCTTCATCGGCACCAACAAAGCCGCCAGTGCCCTGAAAAAATTGCACCCCAAACCCCACCGTTTGCGTGCGGCGTTGGGCCTGGACGCGAAGAACCCCGGCATCGTGCTGCCAAGCGTGGATCTGGACAACGCCGTCAGTGAATGCCTGACCGGCTCGTTGTCGTTCAACGGCCAACGCTGCACCGCGCTGAAGATTCTGTTCGTTCACGAAGAGGTGGTGGACAGCTTCATCGAGAAATACAACCGCAAACTCGAGGCCCTCAAACCCGGTATGCCCTGGGAGCCCGGCGTGTCGCTGACGCCGCTGCCAGAAAAAGGCAAAACCGATTACCTGAGTTCAGTGGTGGCTGATGCCGTCAGCAAAGGCGCGAAAGTGGTTAACGCCAAGGGCGGAGAAATTCGTAGCTCATTCTTCTACCCGGCGGTGCTGTACCCGGTCACCACCGAGATGCGCATCTATGCCGAAGAGCAATTCGGCCCGGTCGTGCCCATCGTTCCCTATCGCGATCTGGACACCGTGATCGACTACGTACTTGAGTCGGATTTCGGCCAGCAACTGAGCCTCTTTGGCAACGACTCGGCTGAAATCGGGCGGCTGGTAGATACCTTCGCCAACCAGGTTGGACGCATCAACATCAATACCCAATGTCAACGTGGGCCAGATACCTTCCCGTTTAACGGCCGGAAAAACTCTGCTGAAGGAACGTTATCGGTCCATGACGCATTGCGGGTGTTTTCAATTCGAACGTTAGTCGCGACCAAGTTTCAGGATGGGAACAAGACTCTGCTCAGCGAGATTATTCATAATCACGAGTCGAGCTTCCTGACCACCGATTACATCTTCTGATCATTTGAACAAGGACCTGCCGTGACCGATCTCAGCAAACGCGAGCGCACTCGTAGCATCCTGCGCGGGGTGGTCGCGGTGTTTTACTTCACCGCTGGCATCTTTCACCTGTACGCCACCGACGGCTTCGTCGGCATCGTGCCCGACTGGGTGCCCTACCCGCATGCCACGGTGATTTTCACGGGTTTGTGTGAACTGATCGGGGCTGTTGCGTTATTGACCCAACGCTTTCGAAAACTTGCCGGAGTCATGCTGGCGCTATACGCGGTGTGTGTGTTTCCGGCGAACATCAAACACGCGATTGACCATCTGCCGATTAACGAAATGGTACTGGGATGGTGGTATCACGGCCCTAGGTTGGCGTTCCAGCCGGTGTTGGTGTGGGTAGCGTTGTTTAGCGGGGCGGTGGTGGATTGGCCGTTTAGGGGGCGAAATGAGGTCGACGGCTGAGGGGTTGGTCGACATTTGGGACCGAGTGTTGCGTAGACATACACCTGTGGGGGCCAACTTGAACTGGCGAAAAATCCATCTGGTTGTATCAGTTACCCCGCCTCGCGAACACGTTCGCTCCTACCGAGGAACAACCAATCCCGGTGGGACCGAATGTATTCGGGGGTGGATTTAAAGATTGACATCGTTTACGCCTGACATGGCCTCTTCCCGAATGAACTCGGTCCCACGGATTCTGGCGATTCGCAGATTTCTGTAGGAGCAACTGTCTGCCGCACCATTTTTTTGGTTTGCATACCTGAAGTTCTTTTCGGGCGCAGCCCGCCCGTCGACCACGGCCATGCTACTATCGCCCCTCATTCGCAACAGCGCGGCATCGTCGTGAACCTTCTTATTCTCTTCTTTGTCCGCCCATGACTTCGGCCTCTGACACGCCATCCGACCTGCCGACAATTCTTGTGGTGGACGACGAATTGCGCTCGCGAGAATCGTTGTCGCGGGTGTTGAACCCAGAATTTGAGGTACTTCTGGCGGACTCGGCGCTTGAAGCGCGCAAGCTGCTCGAACAGCATTCGGTGTCGGTGATTCTTTGTGATCAGCGCATGCCGGGCATGAGTGGCATTGAGTTCCTCAAGGAAGCCCGAGAGCGCTGGCCGCAAGCGGTGCGGATTGTCCTCTCCGGCTACACCGATTCAGAAGACATCATCAACGGCATCAACCACGCCGGAATTTATCAGTACCTGCTGAAGCCCTGGTTGCCAGACCACTTGCTGAGCACAGTACGTAGCGCGGTTGAAAGCCAGTCGCTGCAAAACCACATGCAGCGACTTGATCTTGAGCTGCGCGCCGGTACGCCAGTACTGCGGCGGCGTAGCCAGGAAGCCCTTACTCGGGTTCGCGAGGCCTTCGATTTTTCACGGATTGTGCGCGCCGCTGGCGGCCCGCTGGACGCGATTTGTGAAATGGCGGCGCGTGTTGCCCGCTATGACCTGTCGGTGCTGCTGCTGGGCGAGTCAGGCACTGGCAAAGAGTTGCTGGCTCGCGGCATCCACTATGCCAGCCCCCGCGCCGCCAACGCGTTTGTCATGGAAAACTGTGCGGCGTTGCCCGATACCCTGCTGGAGTCCGAGCTCTTCGGGCACAAGCGCGGCGCCTTTACCGGCGCTCATCAAGATCATATCGGGCTGTTCCAACGCGCCAATGGCGGCACGCTGTTGCTCGATGAAATTGGCGACACCTCTCCAGCGTTTCAGGTCAAGTTGCTGCGGGTTCTGCAGGAAGGCGAGCTACGCCCCGTCGGCGCATCCAGCACGGTGCGGGTTGATGTGCGGGTGATTGCCGCGACCCACCGCGATCTGGAAGAAGACGTTCGCACCGGGCGCTTTCGCAGCGATCTTTATTACCGACTGGCGGGCGTCAGTCTGGCGCTGCCGCCGCTTCGCGAACGCAGTGCTGATGTTTTGCCGATAGCCAAGAAGCTGCTTGACGACGCCCGTCTGGAGCTCGACCTGCCGGGGCTGAATTTTGCCAGCGATGCCATGGCCAACCTGATTGGCTATTCCTGGCCCGGCAACATTCGCGAACTGCGTAACGAGATCTACCGCGCCGCAGCTCTGTCCGACGGCGCGCAAATCAATGCTCGCTCGTTCTCTTGGCGGGTACTGCAGGGTCAAGCCCGGCTTGCCCTGGCCGCCAGCCTTCCCACTTCAAGTTCGACCGGCACCTTGCAAGAGCAACTCGACGCCATTGAGGCCACACTGCTAAAAGAGTCGCTATTGCGTCATCGTTGGAACAAGACCCACGCGGCACGTGAGTTGGGTCTGTCCCGCGTAGGATTGCGCCAGAAGCTGCGCCGCTTCGGGCTGGAGGAGTCGTAATGGAAGGTAAAGCGTTCAACGTGCTTTGGCTGCAATCGGGCGGCTGCGGTGGCTGCACGATGTCATTGCTGTGCGCCGACACCCAAGACTTCGCTGGCATGTGGCGCAATGCCGGGATTGAGCTGCTCTGGCATCCCTCGCTGTCGCTGGAAAGTGGCGACGAAATGCTCGACATCCTCAACGACTGCTTGCAGGGCCGTACCCGTCTGGATGCGTTATGCATCGAAGGCTCGCTGCTGCGCGGGCCCAACGGCACCGGGCGTTTTCACATGCTGGCCGGCAGCGGTCGGGCAATGATCGACTGGGTGCGGGATTTGGCCGAAGTCGCCGAATACACATTGGGCATCGGCACCTGCGCTGCATATGGCGGAATCACCGCTGCCGGCAACAACCCCACCAATGCCTGCGGCTTGCAATACGATGGGCACCGAATCGGTGGCTTGCTGGGCGCCGACTTCCGCTCACGCCGAGGTTTGCCGGTGATCAACGTGGCCGGGTGCCCGACGCATCCGGGCTGGGTCACCGACACGCTCATGGCTTTGGCTGCGGGATTGTTCGTCGAGTCTGACCTGGACATCCTCGCGCGGCCGCGGCTTTACGCTGATCAGTTGGTTCATCACGGTTGCACCCGTAACGAGTTCTACGAATACAAGGCCAGTGCCGAGAAGCCGTCGGACATTGGCTGCATGATGGAAAACCTCGGCTGCGTTGGCACTCAGGCCCACGCCGATTGCAACACGCGCCTGTGGAACGGTGAAGGTTCCTGCACCCGGGGCGGTTATGCCTGCATCAATTGCACGGCGCCGGGCTTCGAGGAGCCGGGGCATGCGTTCAACCTAACGCCCAAAGTGGCCGGAATTCCCGTCGGCTTGCCAACTGATATGCCCAAAGCCTGGTTTGTCGCCCTGTCTGCGTTGTCCAAGTCGGCGACGCCTAAACGGGTCAAGCTGAACGCCACGGCCGACCATCAACTCATCGCCCCCATCGTGCGCCTTCCACGGCGCTAGGAACGTTTATGTCTCGTTTGGTGGTGGGTCCGTTCAATCGCGTCGAAGGTGACCTCGAAGTGCAACTCGAGGTGGAGGATGGCCGCGTGCGTTCGGCGCAGGTCAACGCGACGATGTTTCGGGGCTTTGAGCAGATTCTATTACAGCATTCACCTCTTGATGCGCTGGTGTACGCGCCGCGCATCTGCGGGATTTGCTCGGTCTCGCAGTCGATTGCCGCAGCCCGTGCGCTGGCGTCACTGGCCGGTGTGCAACCGCCGGATAACGGTCTGGCGACGATCAACCTGATGGCCGCGACGGAAAATCTGGCCGACCATCTGAGTCATTTTTACTTGTTTTTCATGCCTGACTTCGTTCGCCCGGTGTATGCCGAACGCCGCTGGTACGCCGCCGCTCAGGCGCGCTTCACGCCGGGCCACGGCAGCCAGCAACGCTTGGCATTGTCCGCGCGCAAACGCTTGCTGGACTTGATCGGCACCTTGGGCGGCAAGTGGCCGCACACCGGTTCAATCCACCCCGGCGGCTCGACCCGCGCCATCGATGCCGCCGAGCGCATGCGCCTGCTGATGCGGGTTCGCGAGTTCCGTCAGTTCCTGGAAACCGAGCTGTTCGCCAGCCCTCTGGAGCGCATCATCGGGCTGGGCAGCGAAAACGAACTGTGGGCCTGGCTGGCTGAAGCGCCGGGCCAAGGCGACCTGCGCCAGTTCCTCGACATCGCGCTGGACAGTGGTCTGGAACATTCGGGGCCGGGGCCGGGGCGCTATTTGTCTTATGGCGCCTATCCGCAACCTGACGGGCAGATGGCGTTCCCGCAGGGTGTCTGGAATGGGGTTACGCAGCAGATAGAAGATCTGGAGCTGTCGGATATTCGCGAGGACGCCGCCCATGCCTGGCTGGATGACGCCGGCGGCCCGCTGCATCCAGCCCAAGGCCAGACCCAGCCGCTGGTAGAAAAGCCTGCCGCTTATACCTGGAACAAAGCGCCCCGACTGGCGGGGGCAGTGCTCGAAACCGGCGCCCTCGCCCGGCAGTTGATCTCCGGACACCCATTGTTGCGCGATGCCGCCGCCCGTTGCGGGGCCACGGTTTACACCCGGGTGTTGGCGCGGCTGATGGAACTGGCCCACGTGGTGCCGCTGATGGAGCAATGGTTGCAGGACCTGCGCCCCGGTGAACCCTACTACCGCACCGCCGAACTGCCGGACAATGGCAGCGCCGTGGGCCTCACTGAAGCGGCGCGCGGTGCTTTGGGCCATTGGCTTCGGGTCGAGCAAGGGCGCATTGCCAGTTACCAGATCATCGCCCCGACCACCTGGAATTTTTCCCCGCGAGACGCCCAGGGTCGGCCCGGTGCGTTAGAACAAGCACTGGAAGGCGCGATCGTGTTGCCCGGCGAAAAAACGCCGGTTGCAGTGCAACATATCGTTCGTTCATTCGACCCTTGCATGGTGTGCACAGTGCATTGAACCGGGAGAACGCCATGGCGCGCAAAGCTCCGCCCGGCACCCTCGACGAGGACGCTTGGCTCGAAGTGATCGGCAAGATGGACGAGGTCTATTCGCAGCTGGTGCAAGACGAAATCGCCCTGGAAGAAAAGAACGCCGAGCTGGAACAGTCGCAGCAGTTCATCGCCGGGCTGCTGTCGTCCATGTCCGACGTGCTGTTGGCCTGCGACCCCGAGGGTCGTATCGAAGAATCCAACAATGCCCTGCGCAAATTGGTAGGGCGCGACGAACAGGCGCTGCTCGGCAGCCCGGTTTACGCTTTGCTGGCCGACACCCACAGTGAAGAACAGCTGCGCAAGACCCTCGACGGACTGCGTCGGCCCAATACCAGCGCTACCCTGGAACTGAACTTCAAAGATGCTCTCGGTGCGCCGCTGCCGGTGGACATCAGTTGCACTGTACGCAGCGTTGGCACCGGCCGTTGTGTCGGACATGTGCTGGTCGGGCGCCCGCTCGGTGAGTTGAAGCACGCCTATCGGCAATTGCATGAAGCCCACGAGGCTCTCAAGCGTACTCAACAACAATTGCTGCACGCGGAGAAAATGGCCTCGCTGGGGCGTTTGGTCGCTGGGGTCGCCCATGAACTTAACAACCCAATCAGCTTCGTGCTCGCCAATGTCCATGTGCTGGGCGGCTACCGCGAGCGCCTGGAGCGTTATCTAGAGGCGGTCAACGCTAACGAGCCGTTGGAGGTTCGTGAAACCTTGCGCCGACAACTGCGCATCGATCCACTGCTGGCTGACCTGCCGTCATTGATCGAGGGCACCATCGAAGGCGCGCAACGGACGGCCGACATTGTGAGCGCGCTGAAGCGCTTTTCTGCGGTGGATCGCGAGTCGCTGGGCGAGGTGGCACTTAACGAAGTCGTCGAGCGGGGCATTCACTGGATCACCCGTGGCATCGCGCCGGACCTGCAGGTTCACTGGCAACCCAGCGGCGAGCCTGCGGTGCATGGCAACAGTGGGCAATTGCTGCAGGTGCTGATGAACCTGATGCAAAACGCTTACGACGCCGCCCAAGCCACCGGGCGCGAAACGCCGGAGCTGTGGATAAGCGTCGAGCAGGACTCCCGTTGGGTCACATTAAGACTGCGTGATAACGGCGGCGGCATTGCGGTGGAACATCTGACGCAAGTGTTTGATCCGTTCTTCAGTACCAAACCGGTTGGCAAAGGCACCGGTTTGGGGCTGTCGATCAGTTACAGCATCATCGAACGCTGCGGCGGCCGCTTGATTGCCGGCAATCACCCGGACGGCGGAGCGGAGTTCACATTGATTCTGCCCGGCCCTAACTGAATCTGCAGAAGCGAACTTGTTAACGAAGCGGCGTACCTGCCACAGCGAGGTGATCCCTCGGCAACAAGTTGGCTCCTAAAGAAGGCATCTGCTGCAAAGTAAGTATTCACTTGGCCGTAATCAGTGCAAAACCAGCTTCCAGACATATAAGTCCCCCTCCCTAAATGCGCTGCTGCACCGGGCTGGCACAGGGTTTGTATGAGGCTTTTTCTGATTTTCAGAGCGCCCCCCTTTCTTGCGGAGTTCCCATGCCTCTATCCAACACCGTCGGAATCGCTAAAGCCGTACCGCCGATGACCTTTAAGCGCAGCGTTGTGGTGATTTTCACCGGTTTGTTCGCCGTCAACGTTATGGTCTGGATCTGGGCCTTCATCGCCTTTCGCGATTTCCCACTGCTGCTGGGTACGGCCTTTCTCGCTTACAGTTTCGGGTTGCGTCACGCCGTGGACGCGGACCATATCGCCGCCATTGATAACGTCACACGCAAGTTAATTCAAGAAGGCCAGCCCACCGCCACCGTGGGCCTGTTTTTTTCCCTCGGCCACAGCACCATTGTGATCCTTGCCACCTTGGTCATCGCCCTGACCGCCTCGACCTTCAAGGCCAATATCGAGGCGTTGCACGGTATCGGCGGTTTGATCGGCACCTCGGTTTCCGCGCTATTTCTGCTGCTGGTGGCGGTGATCAATCTAGTGATTCTGCGTTCGGTGTACCTCGCGTTTCGCCGGGTTCGGCGCGGCGAGCGGGTCGGCGAACAGGAAATGAATACGCTGCTGGCCGGTGGTGGCCTGATTGCGCGGCTGGTGCGACCGCTGTTCGGCCTGATCAGCCGTAGCTGGCACCTTTACCCACTGGGCTTTCTGTTTGGCCTTGGCTTCGACACCGCTACGGAAATCGGCTTGCTGGGTATTTCTGCGGCACAGGCTTCGCAAGACTTACCCATTTGGTCGATCCTGGTCTTCCCTGCACTGTTCACTGCGGGCATGGCACTGGTCGATACTGCCGACAGCGTGATGATGACGGGTGCCTACCACTGGGCGCTGGTGAAACCGGCGCGCAAGCTCTACTACAACCTGACCATCACCTGCGTATCAGTATTAGTGGCGCTGCTGGTGGGCGGACTGGAAGCGGCGAACTTGCTGGCCTCGCACCTGAATCTGGACGGTGGCGCGTGGGACGTGATCGCATCACTGAACGATAATTTCGGCTTGCTTGGCTACCTGATCGTCGGACTGTTCGCCGTAACGTGGATCTTTTCCCTGCTGTTCTACCGCTTCAAAGGCTACGACCGCCTGGATCTAAATCACCCCGCCGCCTGATGTCATTGCGCCACGCCTCACACCCTCCAAGTGAACACTTCGTTGCCAGTACAGCGAAGCAGTGGAAATAAAGTGTCCATCCACGTTTATTCAGCGTCCACGCGCCTACTGACAAAAATAAATAAAATTCTTTAAAAACAGTCAGATAACAAAGTTTTATAGCCGATGGTCTAACCCGCGACGAAATGGCACAGGTCTTGTAGTTACCAGGTATTACTTTCATTAGTTGAACCGCCCATGTCGATTGCAGCCACCTTGATCCTTTGCGCACGGCTGCGCCCTCTTTTACGCAAAACCCACACCCCGAATCAACGCTCGCGCCTGCTGGCAGACGTTTCCTCGTCTGTCCGACAGGGCCCGCATGGCTTTTAACTTAAAAACAGCGTGCAGCCTCAGTAGAAGACAATTCCTGGGGAGGAGAAATTAGGTGATGGAAACATTTTATGAAGTGATGCGCAGACAGGGCATCTCACGTCGGAGCTTTCTCAAGTTCTGTTCGCTGACCGCGACGTCATTGGGGCTTGGCCCTGCGTTCATGCCAAAAATCGCATGGGCGATGGAAAACAAGCCGCGTACACCGGTGCTTTGGCTTCATGGATTGGAGTGCACCTGCTGTTCTGAATCGTTCATTCGCTCCGCACACCCGCTGGCCAAGGACGTGGTGCTGTCGATGATCTCGCTGGATTACGACGACACTTTAATGGCCGCTGCCGGGCATCAGGCCGAAGCGATCCTTGATGAGGTCATGACCAAATACAAAGGCAATTACATTCTTGCCGTTGAAGGTAACCCGCCGCTGAACCAGGACGGCATGAGCTGCATCATTGGCGGCAAGCCGTTCATTGAACAGTTGAAGCGCGTCTCCAAAGATGCCAAGGCCATCATCTCCTGGGGCTCCTGCGCCAGCTGGGGTTGTGTACAGGCGGCCAAGCCGAACCCGACCCAAGCGGTGCCGATCCACAAAGTGATTTTCGATAAACCGATTATCAAAGTGCCAGGCTGCCCGCCGATTGCCGAAGTGATGACCGGGGTCATCACCTACATGCTGACCTTCGACCGCTTACCTGAGCTGGATCGTCAGGGCCGGCCAAAAATGTTCTACAGCCAGCGCATCCACGACAAATGCTACCGCCGTCCGAACTTCGACGCCGGCCAGTTTGTTGAAGCGTGGGACGATGACGCCGCGCGTAAGGGTTACTGCCTTTACAAAGTCGGCTGCAAGGGCCCGACCACCTACAACGCCTGTTCGACCGTGCGTTGGAACGGCGGCACCAGTTTTCCGATTCAATCCGGCCATGGCTGCATTGGTTGCTCCGAGGAAGGTTTCTGGGACAAAGGCTCGTTCTATCAGCACCTGACGGACATCAACGCCTTTGGCGTGGAAGCCAATGCCGATCAAATCGGCCTCGCTACCGGTGTCGCCGTCGGCGCCGCAGCCACCGCGCATGCCGCCGTGACAGCACTCAAACGCGCCAGTAGCAGCAAGGCGCCCATTGCGCCGCATGACGCTCCAGCGACAAGACAGGACGACCAGCGATGAGCAACTATTCGACCCAGGGTTTCGACCTGAACAGCACTGGCCGACGCATCGTCGTTGACCCCGTGACCCGTATCGAAGGCCACATGCGCGTCGAGGTCAATCTCGACGCCAACAACATCATTCGTAACGCGGTCTCCACCGGCACCATGTGGCGTGGCCTGGAGGTCATTCTCAAAGGCCGTGACCCACGTGACGCCTGGGCGTTCGTCGAGCGTATTTGCGGCGTGTGCACCGGTTGTCACGCGCTGGCCTCGGTCCGTGCGGTGGAAGATGCGCTGGGTATTCGTATCCCGCCGAACGCTCACTTGATCCGCGAAATGATGGCCAAGACCCTTCAAATCCACGACCACGCAGTGCACTTCTATCACCTGCACGCGTTGGACTGGGTTGATGTGGTGTCGGCACTCAAGGCTGACCCCAAGCGCACATCGGAATTGCAGCAACAGGTTTCGCCGTCCCACCCGCTGTCGTCGCCGGGCTATTTCCGTGACGTGCAGAACCGCCTGAAGAAGTTTTTCGAGAGCGGCCAGCTCGGCCCGTTCATGAACGGTTACTGGGGTAACCCGGCCTACCAACTGCCGCCCGAAGCCAACCTGATGGCGGTCACGCATTACCTGGAAGCCCTCGACCTGCAAAAAGAGTGGGTCAAGATTCACACCATCTTTGGTGGCAAGAACCCGCACCCGAACTACCTGGTAGGCGGCGTGCCGTGCGCCATTAACATCGACGGCGATTTGGCCGCCGGGGCGCCGCTGAACATGGAGCGGCTGAACTTCGTTCGTGCCCGTATCGATGAAGCGCTGACCTTTTGCAAAAACGTTTATGTACCCGACGTGTTGGCCATCGGCACCATTTACAAACAGAAAGGCTGGCTGCATGGGGGCGGTCTGGCGGCGACCAACGTGATGGACTACGGCAACTACCCGAAGGTCAATTACGACGAGAGCACCAACCAACTGCCGGGCGGCGCGATTCTCAACGGCAACTGGAACGAGATTCACCCGGTTGACCCGCGCGACCCTGAACAGGTGCAAGAATTCGTCACCCACTCTTGGTACAACTACCCGGATAACGACAAGGGCCTGCACCCGTGGGATGGCATCACTGAAGCCAACTACGAGTTGGGCGCCAAAACCAAAGGCACTCGCACCGCCATTGAGGAAGTCGACGAAAGCGCGAAATACTCGTGGGTCAAATCCCCTCGCTGGCGCGGTCATGCCATGGAGGTCGGGCCATTGGCTCGCTACATCCTTGGCTATGCCCATGCTGTCCAAGGCAACCCCCACGCCCAGCGCATCAAAGAACAGCTCGACGGCGCGATGCAAGCGGTCAACCACGACCTGCCGAAAACCCTCGGCATGGTTGCGACCGACTACAGCGCCAAGATTTTGCTGCCGAGCACCATCGGCCGCACCCTGACCCGCGCGCTGGAAGCCGAATACTGCGCCGAGCTGATGGTCGACGACTGGAACGAGCTAATGACCAACATCCGCAACGGCGACCGCTCCACCGCCAACGTGGAGAAATGGGACCCGGCGACCTGGCCGAAAGAAGCAAAAGGTGTCGGTATCGTCGCCGCACCGCGTGGCGCATTGGGTCACTGGATTCGCATCAAGGACGGGCGCATCGAGAATTACCAGTGCGTGGTGCCAAGCACCTGGAACGGCAGCCCGCGTGATGCCAAGGGACAGATCGGCGCGTTTGAAGCCGCACTGATGAACACCCCGGTGGCCATCCCCGATCAGCCGGTGGAAATCCTGCGCACCCTGCACTCCTTCGACCCGTGCATGGCCTGCGCCACCCACGTGATGAGCGAGGACGGCGCCGAGCTGAGCACCGTCAAGGTGAGCTGAGTAATTAACCCAGGCATCCGGCAGGTGCGATACGGCACCTGCCCTTCCAAAGGTGAAGATATGACCCTTCAGACTGAAACCCCCATGGGCCTGCCGGAGTACGTTTACGAGGCACCGGTGCGCATGTGGCATTGGATCAATGCCGCCTGCATTTTAGTGCTGGCGGTCACCGGGTATTTAATCGGCTCCCCACTGGCCACCCAACCGGGTGAAGCCAGCGCCCATTTCGTCATGGGCTACATCCGCTTCGCGCACTTCACCGCCGGCTATGTGTTTGCTATTGGCCTGCTGGGCCGCACCTACTGGGCCTTGGTGGGCAATCATCACGCCCGGGAACTGTTCTCGGTTCCGGTGCTGAGCAAAGCTTACTGGGCTGACTTCTACATCTGGCTGCGTTATTACCTGTTCGCCGGGCCGATCCCGGAGCCGACCTTCGGGCACAACCCGCTGTCGCGTTTCGCCATGTTTTTCGTGTTCCTGCTGACCTCGATATTCATGGTCCTGACCGGTTTCGCGCTGTATGGCGAAGGGTCGCAAATGGGCTCGTGGCAAGAACGGATGTTCGGCTGGGTGCTGCCGCTGCTGGGGCAATCCCAACAAGTCCATACCCTGCACCACTTCGGTATGTGGGTAATGCTGATCTTCATAGGGCTGCACGTGTACGCCGCCGTCCGCGAAGAAATCAACGGTCGCCTCAGCCTGATCGGCGGGATGATCTCCGGCTACAAGACCTTCAAAAAATGAACACACCAGCAGAGTCACTCATGAAAACCTCAGCATCGCCCCGTCCACGCATCACCGTGTTGGGCATTGGCAATCTGCTGTGGGCCGATGAAGGCTTCGGCGTGCGCTGTGTCGAAGCGTTACAGCAACGCTATGAGTTCGCGGACAACGTCGCGCTGATCGATGGCGGCACCCAGGGTTTGTACTTGATCCAGCATGTGCAGGAAGCCGATTACCTGCTGATTTTCGATGCGGTCGATTACAACCTGACCCCCGGTGAGTTGAAGTTCGTCACCGACGATGAAGTGCCTAAATTCCTCGGCATCAAGAAGTTGAGCCTGCACCAGACCGGTTTTCAGGAGGTGCTGATGCTGGCCCAACTGACCGGTCATTTCCCGCAACGGGTGCTGCTGATCGGTTGCCAGCCGGAGCACATGATGGATTACGGCGGCAGCCTGCGGCCGGTCGTCAGGGCGGCCATGGAAGGCGCGTTGACCGAAGCGGTGCGGGTCCTGGAAACCTGGGGTGCCGAGCCGCGTCAACGCGCTTCGCCGCTCACCGATGAAGAGGCAGTGACCTTGCCGCACTTGGAGTTGGACCGCTACGAAGGCGAACGCCCTTCTGCGCAGAACGCTTGCCGGATCGGTGACGAACGCATTCTCGCCAGGCGCGTTTGATATGTGCATCGGACTGCCCATGCAAGTGGTAAGTGCCAACCTTGGCTCTTCCGTGTGCCGCGACCGCCACGGCCGGGACCGGCTCATCGACACCTCGCTGGTCGGCACCTGCGAGGTCGATGACTGGTTGCTGATCTTTCTCGACGCCGCCCGCGAACGCCTCGACCCACAGCGGGCGGCAGAAATCGACTCGACCCTGGTCATGCTTGAATCGGCGATGTTCGGCAACGCGCCGGAGCCGGACACCGCGCCCGGCTTCAGCCTGCCTTCAGCGATGAACGCTGAACAGCTCGCCACCCTGTTGGGCCAATCACCCATCGCTGCTGCGCCCGTGCGGCCCAACCTCAAGGAATCCACATGAGTGAATCCGCCGCTTTCATGGCGCCTATCCCTGTCCCGCCGGCCATCCCTGCGCTGATCACGCGGCTGGTGGAGCAATTCGACGCCAGCTGGATTGGCTGCGAAAACCTCGACGCCTGGCTCGCCCTGGGCGGCAACTGTCTGTTGCTGCTGTGTGGCGACCCGGTGCGCCACCCTGAATCCCTGGACGTGGCGGTGGTCTTGCCCGAACTGCGCCAGGAAGTGTCCCGCCGCCACGGCTGCACCTTGCGGCTGGGTGTCGTTCATCGCGCGGAAGAAGAAGCCATCGCGGCACGTTTTGCCCTGCGCCGCTGGCCGACCTTGGTCTGGCTGCGCGACGGCGGTTACGTCACTACCATCGACGGCATGCACGACTGGGACGAATACCTGAGCCTGGCTGATAAAGCCTTGGCCCAGAGCAATGCCCGCATTCCCCTGTTCGCCGAAACGCCTGGCGCTAACGGTGGTTGCCAGTGAACGGAGGAACGCCTATGGCCCCACAAATGTACATCCCGCTGGTCGATCTCGGTCCCGGCTCCCAAGTGGAAGAGGAAGTCCTCGAATACATCAGCATGCCCCAAGGCATGTACACCCACAGCGCGCCGATACTGCCCGAGCCGGAAGAATTGGACGAATTGCCCGGCGCACGTCAGGCGTTGCAAGACCTTCTGCACCGGCTGTATGCCTGCAACCGCGGTGAAGCCACAGAAAGCCTCGATTTGAGCGGGCTTGAAGTCGGTGATCGCACGCTGCTGGATCAACTGCTCGGTGAAGGCGAAGTCAGCATCATGCTGGTCGTGGAACCGCCGTTGCGGATTCAGGAGTCGATCTTCGCTGGGGTCTGGCGCCTCTATGGTGAAGGCCAAGATTATGTCGAGGTCGGTGCCGCCCCCGCCCAACTGCGCAGCGTTGCCCGTGACGCGGCGCGGCCAGCAGCCTTTGATATCCGGTCTGCGCTGCCGATGGGCGTGATGAACGCTCCGGCGATTCTCACCGAGATCGAAGACCAGACTCAGCACTGGCAACCCGGCAGCCCGGCCCATGTGATCAACCTGACGCTGCTGCCGTTGTCCGAGCAAGACATTGGTTTCCTCGACGTGTGTTTGCCGGTCGGCCCAGTGCGGGCATTGGCGCGTGGTTACGGCAATTGCCGGATCAGCAGCACCCTGATCCACAACTGCTGGCGCGTCACGTACTTCAATTCCCAGGATGCGCTCATTCTCGACACCATCGAGATCACCGACCTGCCAGAGGTGATCTGCGCAGCGCCGGAAGACCTCAGCGATTCGCTGGAGCGTTTCGAGGATGTTATTCAATGGTTTGAAGGGCAGTGATATGACGGACAGACCCAGCTTTGAAGGCAGCTACCGAGGCGATTCCACTCGCATCAGCGATGACACTCGCCTGGAGTGCAAGATCTGCTGGTGGGTGTACGACCCGAAGGACGGTGATCCGGTGTGGCAAATTGAGCCCGGCACGCCGTTTTCCGCGTTGCCGGACCATTGGTGCTGCCCGAACTGCGATGGCGCCGCCGAGCAGTTCATGGTGCTCAATGACGCAGCCTGAATGGCCAGACAGTGCGCAACTGCGGGGAGCAGAACTGGCGGCCCATTTCCGGGATATCGCCGACACTCGCATGCGCGGCCTGCCCTTCCTCAATCCCGTGTTGGAGGTCGAGGCCGTGGGTTTTGCCCCGCAAGTTGCCGGTGAAGACGCGTCCTGCGGGGTGCTCGGGATTCTGATCACGCCCTGGTTCATGAACCTGATGTGGTTGGCTCCAGCCTTGAGTGCACCCTTGGCCCAAGGCGCCTCCCGTGAACATCTGTTCGGTGGCCAACACCTAACGTTCATTGGCGCAGTCGATGCAGACTTCGGCACCTACGAAAGCTGCTCGTTGTTTTCGCCGGTTTTTGAGTTCGCGGATCAAGCGGCAGCCCGCGCCACCGCTGAACAGGTATTGATGCTTTTGCGCGGCCCGGCCGAAGAAGAACACACCCCGCAACACCCGGCGCTTAGTCGCCGCTCGTTGCTGTTCGGCCGTTTGTCCGGCGACGCGCAATGACGCCCCCAAACAGCCTGTCTGGGCTTGCCGGATCACTCACGATTCGACCCGGTCAGCAACCGGCGATCATCGGCAGCCGCCCGCTTTTGGCCGCGCGTCTATTGCGCGGCCAACCCCCTGAGGCTGCGGCTGTACGTCTGCCGCTGCTTTACAGCTTATGCGCTCAGGCCCATGGATTGACTGCGCAACTTGCAGTTAGCACGGCATTGCAGGGGCAGGCAACGATCCAGGTGGGCGCCAGCCTGGCTTTACTAGCCGAAACTCGCCGTGAGCACCTGCGGCGTATCCTGCTCGACTGGCCGCTGTTGCTTAACCCCAGCGCTGAGCGCTGCTCTCCCATTGAACTGCATGCTTGGGATCAAGCGCCCGAAGCCACCATGAGTGTCTGGCTCGGCGCCCCGGTGCGCGCTTGGCTACAACGCTGGGAAGACGATCCTCAGCGCACCTTAATGGAATGGACTTCGCTCAAGAACCACTGGCTTAGCCGCGCCTTCGCCCACTGCCGCGACGATGCGCAATCGCTGCAATTGCCGGTGAATGCGCTGCAACTGATCACCGACAACTCAGCGTTACGCGCAACTGCAGAGCACTTGCGTGGTTGCGCCGATTTTGCCAAGCGCCCTGAACTGAATGGCCAACCCTGCGAAACCGGAAGTTGGACCCGACTGGGTGAAGCCCATCCGAAACGCCACAGCACCGCCTGGCTAAGACTGGGTGCGCGGGTCGCCGAACTGGCCCGACTGTCGCTGCCCGATGCCCGCGCCCCGGCGCTTGGCGCACTGGCCTTGGATACGGGCGAAGCCTTGGCCTGGAGCGAAACCGCTCGCGGTCTGTTGCTGCATCGGGTATGTCTGGAGTGTCACGGCGACGGCGTAAAGATCAGCGACTATCAAATCGTTGCGCCCACCGAATGGAACATGCACCCGCAGGGCGCTCTGTCCCAGGCGCTGTCATCGTTACCCAGTGACGATCCACGCAGCCAGCGCCAGGCCGAGTTATTGATGGCGGCCTTCGATCCCTGCATCGCGTTTACGCTAGAAACCGGTCTGAAGATGGACCCAGACAACCACCAAGGAACGCCAATCCATGCATGAATTGAGTCTGGCGGGCGGCATTCTTAGTGCTGTGGAAGCAGCAGCGGCGGCCGATCCGTTCGTGCGCGTCAGCCGTTTACGTCTGGAGGCCGGAAAACTGGCCGGGGTCGAAGTGCATGCGTTGCGTTTCGCCCTGGAAGCGTTGGCACCCGGCACGTTGCTGGCAGGCGCGCAGATCGACATCGAAGAGCCCCACGGTCAGGCCTGGTGCCTGGACTGCGCCGCCAGCGTGCCCTTGGTCGAACGCGGCGCACCTTGCCCGACCTGCGGCGGCTTCTGGTTGCAGCCCACCGGCGGCACCGAATTACGCATCCTCGATCTACAGGTCGAGGACCACTGACATTTGATTTCTGATTAGAGATCTGGAGAAACGCCATGTGCGTCGTCTGCGGCTGCGGTACCGGCCATTCACACGAGCAAGACCCAAGCAACGAAGCCGCCCCCGATAGCGACGTGCAGGTCGACGCCACTGGCGATCTGCATTACGGCGCGGGCCAAGCGCGGGTTTCAGTGCCCGGCTTGAGCCAGGCACGCACGATCCGCATCGAACAAGATGTGCTCGGCGAGAACGACCGCCACGCCGCCCGCAATCGGCAGAATTTCACCGCCCACGGCGTGTTGGCGCTCAACCTGGTGTCCAGCCCCGGCTCGGGAAAAACCACGCTGTTGTGTGCCACCCTGCTGGCCCTGCGCGCACGCCAACCTGGGTTGCCATTGGCGGTCATTGAAGGCGACCAACAGACCCGTCACGACGCCGAGCGCATCCGCGAAACCGGGGTGGCGGCGATCCAGATCAACACCGGCAAGGGTTGCCACCTGGACGCGCGGATGATCACCCAAGCCTATGCGCGCCTGCCGCTGCACGATGAACTGCACGCCGCAGGGCATGGCCACTCTCACGCCAAGGCTCCGCTGCTTTCCAATCACCATACTCATAACCATCACCCAAAGGCCGCAGACGAACCGGCGGGCATTCTGTTTATCGAGAACGTCGGCAATTTGGTCTGCCCGGCGCTGTGGGACCTTGGCGAAGCCGGGAAAGTGGCGATTTTGTCGGTCACCGAAGGCGAGGACAAACCGCTCAAGTACCCGGACATGTTCGCCGCCGCGCAATTGATGATTCTCAACAAGATCGACCTGTTGCCGCACCTGGACTTCGATGTGCAGCGCTGCCTGGACTACGCCCATCAGGTCAATCCGCAGTTGCAGATCATTCAGCTCAGCGCCCGCGACGGCACCGGTCTGGATGCCTGGATCGACTGGCTGCTGGCCGGCGCGCCGCAAATGGATCGCCGAGCGGCGCGCATTGCCGCGCTGGAAGCGGAGCTGGCAGCGCTAAAAATATCAACCAAGGAGGCCTGACGTGCACAGTCAGAAACTCCCCAACATGAACGTCTGGCCACCGGTATTGGCCTGCGGTGCCTGGCTAAAAAATGCGGCGTGTCTGCTCCAGCGCGATCAGGTGTTGTGGTCACCGGTGCACGGTGATCTGGGCGATCCGCAAAGTTGTCTGGCCCTTGAGGCGTCGTTGGAACGCCTGCTGACATTGGCCGAGATCACGCCGCACGCTATCGCCCATGACTTGCACCCGGATTTCTACAGTTCGCAACTGGCCGTCAGCCTGGCCGAGCGATTGGACGTGCCAGCGCTGGCGGTTCAGCATCACCACGCCCATGTTGCTGCGGTGATGGCTGAACATGGACTCGACGGGCCGGTGCTGGGTCTGGCACTGGACGGCGTTGGCTTGGGCAGTGACGGCGCCGCTTGGGGTGGCGAGTTGCTGTGGGTCGCTCACGCTTGGCGTCGGCTCGGTCATCTGCTGCCGTTGCCGTTGCCAGGTGGCGACATCGCCGCCCGTGAGCCGTGGCGGCTGACCGCCGCCGCGCTGCACCTGTTGGGCCGCGACGCTGAAATCACCCCGCGTCTGGGCCCGCTGGTGGGCGAGCAAAGCGCCGGCACCGTCGCCGGCATGCTCCGCCGTGAGCTCAATTGCCCGCCGAGCAGCGGCGCGGGCCGCTGGTTCGACGCGGCTGCCGGAATTCTGGGTCTCAGTGTTCGCCAGCAAGCCGAGGCCGAAGCGGCTATCGCGCTGGAACGTTCGGCCAGCGAGTACCTGGCGGTGAACGCCGACCCGGTAGTTGATGGCCTATGGCGCATTCAAGCGGACGGCGTGCTGGATCTGCGCCTGTTGCTTACCCGGCTATTCGATCTGGCCGACCATGGCCGCAGCGCCGAAGGCGCAGCAGTTTTTCACTTGGCACTGGCTGCTGCCCTTTCAGACTGGGTACTGCAACAGCCTGGAAATCTGCCGGTCATGCTCGGCGGCGGCTGTTTCGCCAATCGCTTGCTCAGTGCGCGACTTACCCAACGGCTTAGCGCCTGTGGCGTACAGGTGTTTACCGCACAAAGCGTGTCCTGCGGCGATGCCGGACTTGCCCTCGGCCAAGGCTGGATCGCCGCCCATTGGCCCGAACTTGAAAGCCAAGCGGCCTTGCCGCTGGAGGAAATCCCATGTGCCTAGCCATTCCCGCCCGCGTCATCGAACTGCGTGGTGTCGACACAGCGCTGGTGGATCTCGGCGGTATCCGCAAAGAAATCTCCTTGGCGCTGGTGCCTGAAGCACAGGTCGGCGACTACGTGATTATCCATGTCGGCTATGCCTTGGGTTTGATTGATCCAGAAGAAGCCCAGCGCACGCTGGAAATGTTCGACGAATTGAACCGCGCGCAATCGGAAGCCTCATGAAGTACATCGACGAATACCGCGACGGCGAGTTGGCGCAACGCATCGCTGCCCGCATCCGCGAAGAAGCGCACCCCGACCGCGCCTATCGGTTCATGGAGTTCTGCGGCGGCCACACTCACGCGATTTCTCGCTATGGCGTGAGCGAATTGCTGCCGGATAACGTGCGCATGATCCACGGTCCTGGTTGCCCGGTCTGCGTATTGCCGATTGGACGCATCGACCTGGCAATCAAGCTGGCGCTGGAAGACGGCGCGATCCTGTGCAGTTACGGCGACACCCTGCGTGTGCCGGCCTCCGAAGGACTTTCTTTGTTGCGGGCCAAGGCCCACGGCGCTGACATCCGCATGATCTACTCGCCGCTGGATGCGCTGAAAATTGCTGAGGCGAATCCATCACGGCAAGTGGTGTTCTTTGCCATCGGCTTCGAGACCACGACCCCGCCTACCGCGCTGATCATTCGCGAAGCGGCGGCACGCGATCTGGATAACTTCAGCGTGCTTTGCTGCCATGTCCTGACCCCAGCGGCGATCTCTCACATTCTCGCCGCCCCGCAACATGACGCCGCTTCAGCGGTGGAACTGGACGGCTTCATCGGCCCGGCGCACGTCAGCATCGTCATTGGCTCGGCGCCTTATGAGGGCTTCGCCCTTCGGTACCGCAAGCCGGTGGTGATCGCCGGTTTTGAGCCGCTGGACGTGATGCAAGCCATCTTGATGCTGGTGCGCCAGGTCAACGGAGGCCGGGCCGAGGTTGAGAACGAGTTCATCCGCGCAGTCGGGCGCCATGGCAATACCGGTGCCCAGGCGTTGATGGATGAAGTGTTCGAGCTACGTCCCAGTTTTGAATGGCGCGGGCTCGGCGAAGTCCCGCTCAGCGCCCTGCGGATTCGCCCGGCCTTCGCCCGCTACGACGCCGAAGTGCGCTTTGGCCTGGAATATAAGGCGGTGCCGGACCACAAAGCCTGTGAGTGCGGCGCAATTCTGCGGGGCCAGAAAAAACCCACTGATTGCCGCTTGTTTGGCACCGTGTGTACACCGGAAAACCCCATGGGGTCATGCATGGTTTCCAACGAAGGCGCGTGCGCCGCGCATTACGCCTACGGGCGCTACAAGGATATTGAGGTGGTCGCTTTATGAACGCTCGTTCCCCGGTCAAGCGCGGCTATGTTCGTCCGCTGAACCTGCGCGACGGGCGCATCGACATGAGCCACGGCGCGGGCGGACGCGCCTCGGCGCAATTAATCGAAGAACTGTTCGTCGCCGCCTTCGACAATGCTTGGCTGCGTGAGGGCAACGACGGCGCTGTCTTCAGCCCGGCACTCGCCCCCGGCGAACGCATGGTCATGGCCACCGACGCCCATGTGGTCTCGCCGCTGTTCTTTCCCGGCGGCGACATCGGCAGCCTGTCGGTGCATGGCACGGTCAACGACGTGGCCATGACCGGCGCGCGCCCACTCTATCTGTCCGCCAGCTTTATCATCGAGGAAGGCTATCCTTTGGCCGACCTCAAGCGCATCGTCGAGTCCATGGCCCGCGCCTCCCGGGATGCCGGTGTACCGATTGTCACCGGCGATACCAAAGTGGTTGAGCGCGGCAAAGGCGACGGCGTCTTCATCAGCACCACCGGAATTGGCGTGGTCGCCACTGGCGTTGACACGGGCGGCCATCGCGCGCGTCCTGGCGATGCCATTTTGTTATCCGGTAGCATCGGTGAGCACGGCGTGGCGATCATGTCCAAGCGCGAGGCGTTGGAATTCGACACCGAAATTCTTTCCGACAGCATTGCCCTGCACGAACTGGTCGCCAAGATGCTCGCCGTCGCTCCAGGTCTGCGCGTACTCCGCGACCCGACGCGGGGCGGACTGGCCACAACGCTGAACGAAATTGCTGGTCAATCCGGGGTGGGCATGTTGCTCGACGAAGCGATGATCCCGGTTCTACCCCAAGTTGAAGCCGCCTGTGAACTGCTGGGCCTCGATCCCTTGTATATCGCCAACGAGGGCAAGTTGGTCGCCATTTGCTCGCAGGCCGACGCCGAACCGCTGCTGAGTGCCATGCGCGACCATCCGCTGGGGCAAAACGCAGTGCGCATTGGCACTGTTCTGGATGACTCACATGGGTTCGTGCAGATGCAGACCCGCTTTGGCGGGCGGCGGATCGTGGATTGGTTGACCGGGGAACAATTGCCTAGGATCTGTTGATCCGCGCGCAGGGTGTGCGCGTCATCTTAATGCTGATGACGGCGAGACTTTAGGGCAGGTAAATAATGAATTTACCGCCGCCCAACTTGCCGCCGTTGGCCAGTTCGATGTGCCCACGCACACCGTTTCGCTCATGCCGTTCGGCGATGCGCGCGGCGAAATAAAGGCCCAAGCCGGTGCTGCCGCTGCGTTGATTGATACCCTGCACGTAGTCTGACTGATGCTCAAGCATCTGAGCCGGATAACCTGGGCCATCGTCATTGACGGTCAACACCAATTGGCCGTCCTCTTCATGGGCGGTGATCAGTATCGTGTGGCGCGCATAGCGGATCGCATTGATGATGATGTTTGCCACAACCGAGCTGATCAGTTCACGGTCAAAGAAACCGAGTTCATTAAAGCCCTCGATCTCGTAGTTCGCGACAATACCGTGACTGTGCAAGACATCCTGGTGGCAGGCCAGCAGAGCTTCGATGAAATCATCAAGCTCGTGATAGTCAGGGCGCAGGGGTAGCTGATTGACGCCCAGCTTATATAGCCCAAGCAGTTGCACCAACATACCGTTGAGGTGGGCAAATTCGTATTCGATGGCCCCATGTTCGGGGACGTCTTGCTGAGCTTTAGTCAGTTGAGTCAGCCACTGGCTGTGAGCGTGCATCAGCGTCGATAAAGAATTTTTCATGTCATGTACGACGGAGGCGATCACCATCGAGAAGTCGAGCCCGTTATCGTTCATGCGCCAAACGCCCTGCTTTGCAATTTCTGATAGCGCTCATAACGCGGGTCGGTCTCGGGCATCATGCCAATCATCTTCAGGCAAACCCGACATTCTTCAAGCCCTGCAGAATCTGCAGGCATACCTTTTGCGTGCAGCAACGACTGCACCAGGTTCAGCGCGATACTGATGTTCTTTGATTGCAACGCCATTGCCTGACGGAAGAAACTTTGGGCTTCGGCGATATTACCGGCCTTGTATTGGCGCACGCCTTGAAGGTTTAGATCGGACGCCGCCTTGCCCGCACCAAGGATCGCTGGATCATCGGTTAGGCGACCGATACCTTGCATGACCGCAGGATCATCACCGTATATTTCTGCGCAGCTTTTCAATATTCCGGCGCCTGCTTTTTCTTGGCCCAGTTGCTGGAGTTGGGAGGCAACCAATAGCGCAGTCTCGGCGCTGAAGAAATGATCCATGCCCTCAAGATGTGCCAACGCCTCCAGCGTCAGTTTCGCCGCAGCTTCAGGGTCTGACCGTTTAAGACTGGTGGCTTTCATCAAACCGGTGCGCATTTGTAGCCCCTGGTCGCTACCGTATTCCTTCGCGACATCCCCCAGTGTCTGGTTAACCTCTACCCGAGAGCGCGCATCCAGCCCGTTATCGCCATTTTTGTTGATCAGCGCTTGTGCCAGGCCCAAGTTACTCTCTGGATCCTTGAAACGAGAAAACTTGCCTTGGGAGACAGCGTAACGATAGGCCTTGGAGGCACTTTCAAAATCGTCATTACCCATCGCCAACTTGCCCAGCAACCGTTGCCGGCGCACCGCCAATGGCGACAGACGCACCGCATTTTCAAGCACGCTCTGTGCGCGCTTGACCTCTCCCTGAGCAACCAACACATCGGCCAGACCGTCGTAGAGCGTGGGCATCATCGGGAAGGCAACAATTGCTCGCTCATAAATCGCCTGTGCCTCGACGGCTTTACCACGTTTGAGTAATAACTTGCCGAGCCCCGCGTAAGCCCAAGGCGTAGCGCGGTCGGCCAACACCGACTTGAGAAAGCTTTCCAGCGCGTCATGTTGATTTAGATCGCGCAAGGCATTGGCCTTGTAGCGCAAGCAGAGGGGAGCGAAGCGCTGGTCTTGCTGCGTAAGGCTGGCGCAGGCAGCCATTACTTCCACAGGTTTGTCACGATCAAGCGCCTGAAGAATCGGCTTGAGTAAGGTCTTGCGCTGGGCAAGCTTCTCAAGACGCTGAGCCAGGCCAGCGCGGTTGAAAGGTTTAGTCAGATACGCATCAGGCTCCCACTCCAAAGCACTCATTACCATGGCTTGGCTATTCTCGGCCGTGACCATGATAAAAATCGCTTCATGACTCATTAGCTTGTCGACCATCAAGTCTTCAAGCACTTGCTGACCATTTTTTTTACCGTCACCAAAGTTGAAATCATGCAGGATAAAGTCGTAACGCTTTTGCGCACACATGAGCAACGCCTGCTCACCGGTGTCGGCGGTATCTACTTCCACTACACCCAATTCGCGCAGCATCGACCTGACCGAACTGCGGAAGTCGGAGAAATCATCGGCGATAAGGAAGCTTTTCTTGGAGTACGCCAGCATCGAGATTCCTGTCGTGGGAAGTAAAAAGAGTGCCCAGGCAAATACCCATGCAAGGTTGGGTGTAGCTTCGCTGCCAATTACGGCGCGCGCATCATAACAACATCAATAAGCCATCAAACGATTTTACACACAGAGATTGTGCCCGCTAATTGACGCCTTGCATGAGCTGGACATAAGAGTAGCCAGACGCTCGGATAAAAGCGATGAGGAGGCTAATTACCTTGCAGTATTGGGCCACCGCATACGGGATCAGTTTAGTAGCTGCCCAAGGCTGCGATGAATGTTCAATACTTACTATTCTGTATGTGCCCAAGCATTGATGGAGTTGGCATTTCATCGAAGCGTCAATGCAGGCGACCCAGGGTTTGCGGTCGAAGTCTGCCAGAGGGTAACAAACCTTTTCACAGGCAATTGCGGGCCCTATGTTAGCTGCCAGGCAGCGGCTTTGATGACGAGCACTACCTCGAACGGCCTTTGGCAGTTAGATACGATTTACTCATCCCAAGCTTCTGCCGAGGGTAGGGCTACTGAGCTTCTTTTAAATAATCCTTGAGTACTGTCAATGGCGCATCCAAAGCGGCTATCGTCTCAACGCGTCTGACGTTATCGGAGAGTTTATGAAGTTCTTTCCCGAGCGGCGTATCAGCCCCCCCTAAAGCGTTTAGCGCAACCTGCAGGCAATCGGCCACTTTAAGTTGTATCGCTTTGACATCACCTCTGCGAACAAGCAAGCCGAAGACCTCTTTTTGGTAATCACACATCACAGTGTCTTCACGCAAAATCGGACTGTCGCCCTCCTTCTCATGCACCAGCTTGAGGCAAAAAAGGGCAACCGTTTCCAGTGACGATTCCATACAGTGAATCCTTAGGGTTTAAACGGGCCGGATAAGGCAGAATAATAACCCATTGGATTGATCTTATACGCTAACAAATAGGGGAGCGATTGGGTTGCATAACCGCAGAACTTGCAATTTTCATCTCCTGCCCAAGCACACTTTCGACACTACGCATCACCCACCTTCTTTTAGGGTGATCTTGCGATCACTGATTGGGTCGTTTTTCCAACGCACGAAATAACAGCATGCCGACCAGCATGGCTAGTATGAAAACGACGATTTGCCAGCGACCTGTCATTAGCATTGTCACCGCAGGCCCAGGACAGATACCAGCAATCCCCCAGCCAATACCAAACAATAAGCTGCCGCCGATGAGCCGCGAGTCCAACTCCCGCTTTACAGGTAGTTGCATTGGTCTCCCTAGCAATGATCTGGATTGGTGGCGCGCCCAAGTAAGCGGGCCGATGGCTATACCGATTGCCCCAACCATGACCAGGCCCAAGGACGGGTCCCAAGCACCCGTAAAATCTAAGAACGCCAATACCTTTCCAGGATTCGCCATGCCCCCCAAGAGCAGACCGAAGCCAAACAGCAGACCGGCAATGAACGCAGTTAGTTTGATCATATTTAGCCTCCGAACAAATGACGCAAAAAAAATACCGTAGTAAAACCACTGAACATGAAACACGCAGTGGCGATCATTGAGCGCGGCGAAAGGCGCGATATCCCGCACACCCCATGGCCGCTCGTACAACCCGATCCATAGCGGGTGCCGACCCCCACCAAGGCGCCTGCGACGACAAGACCGAACCAACCAGTCTGAAACTCCATCTGTGGCAGGGCGGTAAACAACTCCCATAAGAGCGGTGCGACGAGCAGTCCGAGGAGAAACAGCGCTTTTTCACTCACCCCCTCGCTACCACGCTGTAAAAGATTCGCAATCAGGCCGCTGATACCAGCAATACGCCCATTGGCAACAGTAAATAGACTTGCAGCCAAACCAATTAATATGCCGCCTGCAAGGGATGACCATGGAGTAAAGTTGAGCCAGTCGACATTCACAAAGCTTCTCCGACGCGAAATTGTTTAAACCGATTTGAATAACCACAAACCGCGCAGATGCAGATGCAGATGCAGATGCAGATGCAGATGCAGATGCAACAGATAATCTGCTTTCTGTAACGGCGAGTTTTCACCCGTCCTCCACGGCGTTTACTTGCTGCCCCACGCCTACAGCCTTCCGCGATGGTTACACACCCTGTGCAGACCGACGTATTTTAGTTCTGCCGACTGACCTAACGAAATCTGTCCAGATACCGATAGTCTTGGTACGAGGTGAGGTATGAACATAGGTGTCTGCGTTGACATATTTTTCATGGATTTTTTTTGCGAGCGAAGTCAGGCGACGTTAAGAGGGATTTTCAGATAGCGTGTGCCGTTTGCTTCAGCTTCAGGAAAATGTCCAGCTCGCATATTTACCTGAACCGATGGCAGGATCAGCGTCGGCATCTCCATGATTGCATCGCGCTTGGTGCGCATTGTTACAAACGCCTCCTCACTAATACCGTTACGGACATGTACGTTGTGGGCGCGTTGGTCAGCAACGGTGCTGACAAATTGCACCTCTCGGTCGTCGGGTTGATAGTCGTGACACATGTACAACAAGGTGTTGGCTGGCAGACTCAGCACCTTGTTAATCGACTGAAATAACGTGCGCGCGTCACCGCCGGGAAAATCACAACGTGCCGTACCGTAGTCGGGCATGAACAGGGTATCGCCAACGAATGCGACCGTTTCGTTGCCGTCGCTGATTACATACGTCATGCACGCCGGTGTGTGTCCTGGCGTGTGCAGCGTTCGGCATTGCAACGTGCCAATGGAGAATGGCTCGTCATTCATGAACAGGTGATCGAACTGACTTCCGTCCCGAGCCATTTCCTTACCTGTGTTGAACAAAGCGCCAAAGACTTCTTGCACGGCCGCAACTTGGTTGCCAATACCTGTTTTGCCACCGAGCTTTTCTTTTAGGTAAGGCGCAGCCGTAAGGTGGTCCGCATGCACATGGGTCTCAAGTATCCATTTAACCTTCGCATTTAGCTCGACCACCCTTGCAATCAACTTATCTGCAGACGTAGTAGCCGTGTGGCCTGACTTACAGTCGTAATTAAGTACGCTGTCCACTAAGGCGCAGTGGCGAGTAGGTAGATCCAGCACAAGATAGCTGACAGTACGGGTGGCAGTATCGAAGAATCCTTCAACGTGAAGTTTTGCGGTCATGATCAGTCTCCTTAGGGGGGCTCTTTCCGAGTCGCTCGCACCAAGGGCTGACAATTGCAATAAAGCTGCCAACTAGGAATAGTGCTCGTAGTAAATTCATCTAATTGATTTTATTGAAATATTTATTTATTTATTGGGATAACTCTGTATTCCAGCAGTTCTAACAAACTGCCATTGGCAGCTTGTTGACATAGGTGGCACTGCCACAACAGTATGAGCCAATCCCCTTGGAGCCATGATGACCAATAGCCGGCCTCCCCAAAACGGTCCACACCCGCACCAAGTACAGTCACTTGTCTCGTTTCTTGAACACGAGGCAGATCCAATGATCGTGCTTGATCCGGACTACAACATCCTGGCTGCCAATACCGCGTATCTGCGTCAGTTCGGGAGCATTGATAAACCCTTCATCGGCCACAAGTGCTATCAGATTTCGCACCATTACGATGTTCCCTGCGATCAGGCCGGCGAGCATTGTCCGATGAAAAAAGCGCAAGAGTTGCGCGGCCCAGATCGAGTTTTGCACATTCACCACACACCACGCGGTCCCGAGCATGTCGAAGTCGAACTACGCCCGATTCTAGATGTAAAGGGAGTCATCACCGCTTATGTGGAACGCCTTAAGCTGGTCCGCAGCGCATCGGCGCGACCCAGCAATGAGGGGTTGGTCGGATCGTCACCTGCTTTCAACCTTGCCCTGTCGGAACTTCAGCGAGTAGCACCGTCAATGTTGCCGGTACTGTTATTGGGAGAGTCCGGCACAGGTAAGGAGCTATTCGCCCGCGCCGTACATGAAACCAGCGAGCGCACAGCTGGACCGTTTGTGGTGGTCGATTGCTCGGGACTGACTGAAACGCTCTTTGAAAGCGAACTGTTCGGACATGAAAAAGGCGCGTTCACCGGTGCCACCACTCGCAAGCCTGGCTTAGTTGAAACAGCTCAGGGCGGCACGTTATTTCTCGATGAGATAGGCGACGTTCCACTGGCGATGCAGGTGAAATTGTTACGTTTGATCGAGTCCGGCACTTATCGCCGCGTTGGCAGCGTCGAGACCTTGCACGCTAACTTTAGATTGATTGCAGCAACTCACAAGCCTCTGGAAAAAATGATGGAGAAAGGCGAGTTCCGGCAGGACTTGTACTACCGCATCAGCGCTTTTCCGATTCAGCTGCCGCCGTTGCGCCACCGAATCGAAGACATTGGCTTGCTCACTCATTCATTTCTGCAACGGGTAGGCCCTGGTAGGCGCAGGCTGACCATCGACATTGATGCCCTTGTGCAACTGCAGCACTTTGCCTGGCCGGGCAATATTCGCGAGCTACGCAACGTGCTGGAGAGAGCCAGTCTATTCGCCGACGACGGCGTAATCCGCACGGTACATCTACCGGTGACGTCAGCTTCGATACCTGCCCAAGTTTCTGTTCCCGCTCCTTTCGACAGCGGCACGCTGAAACATGTACTGGCCACATTCAGAGGCACCCGCAGCGAACTTGCAAAGCATTTGGGCATTAGCGAACGTACGTTGTATCGGCGACTGAAAGAGCAAGGACTGGCCTAACTATACGACAGCCTATGGCTGCCAATCACTGCCGCAATGGCAGATTGGCAGCATCTCAATCTGCCAAGGTATCTCCGGTCTTTATACTGAAACATTTAAGTTATTGTTATTAAACGATAAAAATCACATTTCCCTCTTGGCATGACACGTGCTAACTGCATAGTCATGACCAATTCCGACAAACGACTACGGCGCCATCTGCTAATAGCAGTGCTAATCAAGTTGGTGGTGCTAACGGTGCTTTGGTGGCTGTTCATCCGAGAATCGCGCGTGAGCGTTGACTCGAACACCATCAGCGAAAGGTTCGGCGTACCCACCTCGACTCAAGGGGCAAGCAAGTGATTTCAGAACATCTGGTGGAATTGTCACGGCTGCAGTTTGCAGCCACAGCGCTGTACCACTTTCTATTTGTACCTCTCACCGTTGGCATGGTGTGGCTGCTGGTCATTATGGAAAGCGTCTACGTGATGACGGGTAATGTCATCTGGAAAGACATGACACGATTCTGGGGCAAGCTGTTCGGTATCAACTTCGCGTTAGGCGTGACTACCGGTATCACACTGGAGTTTCAGTTCGGGACCAACTGGGCGTACTACTCACACTACGTAGGCGACATCTTCGGTGCTCCGCTGGCGATCGAGGGCATGATGGCGTTCTTCCTCGAATCAACAATGATTGGTTTATTCTTTTTTGGCTGGGACCGATTAAAAAAGGAGCACCACTTTCTGGTCACCCTGCTAATGGCCATCGGGACCAACCTTTCAGCGCTGTGGATTTTGATTGCCAACGGCTGGATGCAAAATCCGGTGGGTTCTGAATTCAGCTATCTAACCATGCGCATGGAGATGGTTGACTTCTGGGCAGTGGTTTTCAATCCAGTTGCACAGGCCAAGTTTGTGCATACCGTCTCGGCCGGATACGTCACCGGTTCAATGTTTGTGCTGTCTATTTCAAGTTGGTATCTGCTTAAGAATCGAGATGTCGAGTTTGCAAAGCGAAGCTTTCGGGTTGCGGCAGCCTTCGGCTTGGCGTCAGTGTTAAGCGTTATCGTCTTGGGTGATGAGTCTGGTTATACGGTGGGCGAGGCACAGCAAACTAAGATGGCGGCCATGGAGGCCATGTGGGAAACAAAACCAGCACCCGCCGGACTGACATTATTGGCCAGCATCAACGAAGGCGAGTCGAAGAATAACTGGGAAGTTGAAGTGCCGTGGTTGATGGGGTTGATTGGCACCCGATCGGTAAGTAAGCAAATCCCTGGTATCCATGAGATCAAGGAAAAAAACCGGGCTCGCATCCTGCGCGGCATTACTGCAGTCAATGCGCTGGAAACATTGCGCAAGCATCGCGGTGATCCAGCTGCACTGCAGGTGTTCGAAGAATATAAGGCAGACCTCGGTTTCGGCCTGCTGCTTAAGAAGTATGTCGAGGATGTCAATCAGGCCACACCGGACATCATAGATAAAGCCGTCAACGATACCGTGCCTCGCGTTACACCTATGTTTTGGGCATTTCGGATCATGGTAGGTCTAGGGTTTGCGATGCTGCTGCTATTTGGGCTGTCGTTCTGGAGCACGTTGAAGTCGACCTGCACGCAACGCCGCTGGTTATTGCGTTTAGCGCTCTGCATGCTGCCAGCGCCTTGGATCTCCTGCGAACTTGGCTGGTTCGTTGCCGAATACGGCCGCCAGCCATGGACTATCTACGGTGTGTTACCAACCCACATGAG
Organism: Pseudomonas sp. 10S5; assembly: GCF_035019745.1. Taxonomy (NCBI): domain Bacteria; kingdom Pseudomonadati; phylum Pseudomonadota; class Gammaproteobacteria; order Pseudomonadales; family Pseudomonadaceae; genus Pseudomonas; species Pseudomonas sp. 10S5. The sequence goes on along the minus strand of NZ_JASJVL010000003.1, from coordinate 51,569 downwards.
TGTCTCAACGCTTGGCGTCAACAATTTATACGGGTCGTTAGCAGGATTCATTGTCTTCTACACCACGCTGCTGGTGGTAGAGATGTTCTTGATGGTCAAGTTCGCCCGTCAAGGTCCAGGCAGTCTCGGAACTGGCCGGTATGTCTACGACGCCAATTTGAAGGAAAGCCATCATGCTTGATTATTTCACCCTGAAAATTATCTGGTGGGCGCTGGTAGGCGTACTGCTGATTGGCTTCGCCATTATGGACGGCCACGATATGGGGGTCGGTACATTACTGCCGTTCGTTGGCCGCAATGATATGGAGAGGCGCGTCGTTATAAACACTGTCGGCCCACACTGGGATGGGAATCAGGTCTGGTTCATCACTGCTGGCGGCGCGTTATTTGCAGCATGGCCAGTGGTTTATGCAACGGCGTTCAGCGGTTTTTACTGGGCGATGATACTGGTTCTTTGGGCGTTGTTTTTCCGCCCCGTCGGCTTCGATTATCGCAGCAAGATTCAAAATTCAACGTGGCGCAACACTTGGGATTGGGGTCTATTCGTGGGGGGTACAGTACCCCCACTTGTATTCGGGATCGCGTTCGGGAATTTGCTGCAAGGAGTACCGTTCCAGTTCAACGATTATTTGGTATCAACCTACACTGGCAGCTTCTGGCAGTTGCTGAATCCCTTCGCACTGTTGTCGGGCGTTGTCAGTAGCGCAATGATTACTCTGCAAGGCGCAAGCTATCTGGCACACCGTACTGAAGGTGTTATCCAGACCAGGGCTGTAAAGGGTGCGGTGGGTGCGGCCATCGTGCTGGCTTGCTCATTTGTAATCGCCGGAATTTGGCTACAGTCGATCGATGGCTATCGCATTACCTCAGTGGTTGACACGGCTGGACTGCCCGACATCCTCGGTAAATCAGTAGTACGCGAAGCGGGTGCCTGGATGACCAACTATAGCCACTACCCTTTGTTGTGGCTGTTACCTTTGATGGGCTTGGCTGGCGCAGCGAGCGCAGCCATGCTGCTGATGGTTCGCCGCACTCTCTCAGCATTTGTGGCGTCATCGCTTGCTGTCGCCGGTGTCATCAGCACCGCAGGCGTTTCAATGTTTCCATTCATCATGCCGTCATCGTCAATGCCCGCTGCAAGTCTGACCGTTTGGGACAGCGTTTCCAGCCACCTTAGCCTTGCCATCATGTTCTGGGCGGCATTGATTTTCATGCCACTGATCATCCTTTATACCTCATGGGCGTATCGCGTCATGCGGGGCAAGGTGACCATCGCGCACATTAAAGCCAACGACCACTCAGCCTACTAGTGCCAGCAAAGGAGTAAAAAATTATGTGGTATTTCGCCTGGATGCTGGGAGTCGGTTTTGCATTGCTACTGGCGATATTGAACGCGATGTGGGGCGAGAACGAAGCTGGTCGCGCCAGGACAGACAGCGATGAGGCAGAGTCACGATGACCCACGTCGCTAACGTCCCACCTACCTCACGCATACACGTGCTGAGTTTGATTATCGCCGTGGCGATCATGCTGGCTTGCACCCTTTATCCGCCTCTGATCGCAGCCGCAGATGGAAAAGCTGACCACGCTCTTGCAACTGCGCTGTTCGCAGCCATGAGCGTGGCTTTTGTAAACGGGGTGGGATTTGTCCCGCGCGCGCCGGTCTGGCGATGGTTATTTTCAGGATGGACCTGCCTTGCAGCGCTTGCCCTCGCCGGCTGGATAAAGTTCTTACTTTGAATAGTGATGACATGACTGAACTATTAAATTCCCAGCATGAGAACAACGCCAGTGCTTACCTCCAGTTAGGGGGTGAGGCAGGTATCCATAAATTGGTCGACCGTTTTTATGAGCTGATGGAAGTGCTATCCGAGGCGCGAATAGTGCGTCGGATGCACCCACCAAGTCTCAAGGGCAGCGCGGACAGCCTTTTTAAATTTTTGAGCGGGTGGCTTGGAGGGCCACCACTGTTCCGGCAGGAGCGTGGCCACCCGCGTCTGCGCATGCGACATGCGCCCTACGCGGTCGGTATTGTCGAACGCGATGAATGGATGTTGTGCATGCATCGGGCGATCAACGAGCAGGTAGACGACTCGGGCCTAAATGCGAAGCTGCAACGTATGTTTTCCGAAATGGCCGACCACATGATCAATGTCGACATTTCTTTCGATAAATAAGATGGGATTGGCCGCTAAAGCATTGCCTTTCGAATCCGCTTCGCCCGCGATGCGCTTGCCTCAGGGGATATTTAAATGCCCTATGTGCCGCCGTTGGTAGGGTCAACTACTTGAAGCACCCGAATTCCAGGCAAAAAAAGGGCTTAGATTATCTCTAAGCCCTTTATTTTTTTGATGTTTGGCGGGAAACCAGGGATTCGAACCCTGGGAACGCTATTAACGTTCGCCGGTTTTCAAGACCGGTGCATTCAACCGCTCTGCCAATTTCCCGTATTACCTGTAGCTTAACGCAGGCGTGCAGCTGAGAAGTACCTGATATAAGGACTCATCGACCTGTTACGGTCGGCGGCTTCAAGACTGCTACCTTAGACCGCTCGGCCACACCTCCGTTGCTGTTGCGGGCGCCATAATACCCGAATGAAACACACTGTCAAACTCTGATGCTAGCCAGCAGCGATGCCTCTGTTATGATCTTTGCGTCTTAACATTTCAACCACCGGGAGTCTCGCCATGCGCGAACAGGATTACGCAGTCAACAACGGCGTGCAGGCCGATCAGCTAGAGATTAGCCGCGTCCTGCGCAATACCTACGGTCTTCTGGCTATCACTCTCGCCTTCAGCGGTCTGATGGCTTATATCGCTCAGCAGAATCACGTGCCTTACCCTAACGTGTTCGTCGTGCTGATCGGCTTTTATGGCCTCTTTTTCCTCACCAACAAATTACGTGACTCGGCATGGGGCTTGGTTTCGACCTTCGCTTTGACCGGTTTCATGGGGTACCTGCTCGGCCCGATCCTCAATCGTTACCTGGGTATGCAGGGCGGCGCTGAGGTGGTTAGTTCGGCGTTTGCGATGACTGCCCTGGTGTTCGGCGGCTTGTCTGCTTACGTATTGATCACCCGCAAGGACATGAGCTTCCTCGGTGGCTTCATCACCGCTGGTTTCTTCGTTCTGCTGGGTGCCACGTTGGCGAGCATGTTCTTCCACATCAGCGGTCTGCAATTGGCGATCAGCGCCGGCTTCGTGCTGTTCTCGTCGGTGTGCATCCTGTTTCAGACCAGCGCCATCATTCAGGGCGGCGAACGTAACTACATCATGGCAACCATCAGCCTGTATGTATCGATCTACAACCTGTTCATCAGCCTACTGCAAATATTTGGCCTGATGGGCAGCAGCAAAAACTGATGCACTGCTGACCTTCAGTAAGCTTAGCTCCAACAAAAAGCCCGCCGAGCGGGCTTTTTGCTGCCTGCCGTTCGCAAACTCTTTATCATGGCCACAGATTTGTTGACCGAGCTGACACATGAAGTTTGCCATCGCCTTATTCTCTGCGGCCCACGTGCCCTCTTCCCGCCGCGCCTTGCTGTTTGCTCAGGCGGCGCTGGCCGGTGGTCATGAGATTGTACGGTTGTTCTTCTATCAAGACGGCGTGCACAGCGCATCGGGCAATATCGTCACGCCTCAGGATGAACTCGACCTGCCGCGCCTATGGCGCGAGTTCGTGACCGAGCATCAACTTGATGGCGTGGTCTGCATCGCCGCCGCCTTGCGTCGCGGCGTATTGAATGAAGAAGAAGCGCAACGCTACGAGCGACCGGCCGCCAACTTGCCAGCTCAGTGGGCATTGTCAGGGCTTGGCCAGCTGCACGATGCAGTGCAAGAAGCTGACCGACTGATCTGCTTCGGAGGACCGTGAAATGCCTAAATCACTATTGGTTATTAGCCGTCAGGCGCCATGGTCCGGCCCCGGTGCGCGGGAAGCGCTGGACATCGTGTTGGCAGGCGGCGCATTCGATTTGCCGATTGGCCTTCTCTTCATGGATGACGGTGTGTTTCAGCTGATACCCAATCAACAAGCCGCCCAACTCCAGCAGAAAGACCTGACCGCCAACTTGAAGGCCCTTTCGCTGTTTGGCATCGACGATATTTACGCGTGTGGCGACAGCCTCGCGGAGCGCGGCGTACTTCCCGACGAGTTGACGATCGAAAACCTGACGCTGCTGCACGGCCCGGAACTGTCGGCGACCATTGACCGCTACGACCAAGTGATCACGCTCTGATGTCGACTTTGCATGTGTTATCTCACTCGCCGTTTACCGACAGCCGCTTGACGAGCTGCCTGCGGCTGTTGGGCACCAAGGACGCCATTTTGCTGTGTGGCGACGCAACCTATGGGCTGAGTCAGGACTCTGCGCCATTCAAGGCGCTTGAGACCCGCCGCGCTTCACTCAAGCTGTTTGTGCTGGAAGAAGACCTCCTTGCGCGGAATCTGGCGTTACCGCTCTGGGCCGAAAGCGTCGATTATCCTGGCTTCGTTGCGCTGTCGATCCGCTTCGACAAGGTGAATACCTGGCTATGAAACAGTTGCAGATCGCCGAACACCATGTGGCGTTGGACAAGGATGGTTTCCTTGTAGACCTCAATGACTGGTCCAGCGAAGTGGCAACTACCATCGCCGAGCAAGAGGGCATTGCCCTTAACACCGATCATTGGGAAATTCTCCACTTACTGCGGGCGTTTTATGCGGAGTTCCAGCTATCACCCGCCACCCGCCCGCTGATCAAATACACGGCGTTGAAGCTCGGTCCTGAAAAGGGCAACAGCATGCACCTCAATCGCCTGTTCAATGGCACTCCCGCCAAACTCGCCGCCAAGCTGGCGGGCCTGCCCAAACCGACGAATTGCATATGACCGACTTTGCCCCGCTGACCCTTGAAACCCCCGCCGAACACCCGTTTGCCCCGTTCGTGCGTATTCTCGGCAAAGGCAAACGTGGCGCCCGCGACATGACCCGTGAAGAAGCCCGGGAAGCCATGGGCATGCTCCTCGACGATAAAGTCGAAGATACTCAGCTTGGTGCCTTCTTGATGCTATTGCGTCACAAAGAAGAAAGCGCGGAAGAACTCGCAGGCTTCACCGAAGCGGTGCGCGAACGCTTGCACGCGCCGGCACTCAAGGTGGATATCGACTGGCCAACCTACGCTGGCAAGAAACGTCACCTGCCGTGGTACCTGCTCGCGGCTAAATGCCTGGCACAAAACGGAGTCCGGGTATTGCTTCACGGTGGAGGCGCACATACCGCAGGGCGGTTATACAGCGAGCAGTTGCTCGACCTGCTGGGCATCCCGCTGTGCCGCAATTGGCAAGCGGTCGGGACCGCGCTTGAGCAGTACAACCTGGCGTTTATTCCACTGGGAGATTGGGCGCCGCAATTACAGCGCATGATCGACCTGCGCAACACGTTGGGCCTGCGTTCGCCGATTCACTCGCTGGCGCGGGTGCTCAACCCACTGGATGCACGCTGTGGCTTGCAAAGCATTTTCCACCCCGGCTACCAAGGGATGCACCGCGAAGCCAGCGGTCTGTTGGGGGATAACACCATCGTCATTAAAGGCGATGGCGGTGAAGTTGAAATGAACCCCGACACCATCAGCCATCTGTATGGCACCACTGGTGGCCAAAGCTGGGATGAAGAATGGCCTGCACTGGCACCACGACGCCACGTCAAACCGGCCACCCTTGACCCCTTACAGTTAACGGCGTTATGGCGCGGGGAGATTGAAGACAGCTATCCGCAGCTCGCGCTGATTTCAACCATCGCCCTGGCTTTACGGGGTCTTGGAACACCGCGGGATGAAGCATTCGTGCTGGCTCAGAAATATTGGGACGCCCGAGATCGATCGATTTAACCGATCATAACCGTCGATGCTTTGTATTATTTGCTCAAAGCATTGCCTTTAGACTGATCTCCAACGCAAAACAGCTTAGGAGATTGTCATGGGCCTTCTGATCGACGGACGCTGGCATGACCAGTGGCATCAAAGCAGCAAAGACGGCGCGTTTCAGCGCGAAGAAGCGCAACGTCGCAATTGGATCACTTCAGATGGCAGTGCCGGCCCTAGCGGTGAAGGCGGTTTCCCCGCGCAAGCCGGTCGCTATCATTTGTACGTTTCCCTCGCTTGCCCGTGGGCACATCGCACACTGATCGTGCGCAAGCTAAAAGGCCTCGAAAGCTTGATTGACGTGTCCGTGGTCAGTTGGCTGATGCTGGAAAATGGCTGGACCTTCGACCAGACCCTTGGCTCCAGCGGCGACAAGTTGGACGGTTTCGAGTTTATCCATCAGCGTTACACCGCAGACGACATCAACTACACCGGTCGGGTAACGGTCCCGGTGCTGTGGGACAAACAACAGCAGCGAATCGTGAGCAATGAATCCTCGGAAATTATCCGCATGTTTAATTCGGCGTTTGACGGATTGACCGGCAATCGATTGGACTTGTACCCGAAATCACTGCGCGCCAACATCGACGAGCTAAACAATCATATCTATCCCTCGGTGAACAACGGCGTTTACCGCGCAGGCTTTGCAACGTCGCAAGGCGCTTATGAGCAAGCATTTGATGAGGTGTTCGCGGAATTGGACACCCTGGAAATGCTTCTGGGCCAAAAACGCTATCTGGCTGGCGCGCATCTGACTGAAGCCGATGTACGCCTGTTCACAACCATCGTTCGCTTTGATGCGGTGTATTACGGTCACTTCAAATGCAACTTACGACGCATTACCGACTACCCGAACCTGAGCAATTGGCTACGGGAGTTGTATCAGTGGGAGGGCGTTGCTGAGACCGTGGACTTCAAACACATCAAGAATCATTACTACGGGAGCCACAAGACCATCAACCCCACCGGGATCGTGCCAAAAGGCCCAGCGTTGAACTTGCACACAAACCATGATCGCGCACGCCTTGAAGGCAGCGGCATTTGGTCAGGCGCTTAAACAGTTGAGGTAAAGACCCTGATCACCGGAAATGGGTGACCAGAGTCTTCGCGCAATCGTTAAATTTTCGACTGAGCGCCTTCAAACCATTTCAGTTTTTCCCGCAGCTGAACAACCTCTCCCACGATAACCAGTGTCGGCGCATGAACTTCATGCTCGGCCACTAATTGCGGAAGGTTCGCCAGCGTGCCAGTAAACACCCGCTGATTCGATGTGGTGCCTTGCTGGATCAGCGCGGCAGGAGTGTCGGCGCTGCGACCATGCTTGATCAGTTGCTCACAGATAATCGGCAACCCAACCAGCCCCATGTAAAACACCAACGTCTGTGCCGGTGCCACCAAGTCGTTCCAACGCAAGTCGGTGCTGCCGTCTTTAAGGTGCCCAGTGACGAAGCGCACAGACTGCGCATAATCACGGTGGGTCAGCGGAATACCGGCGTAGGCCGCGCAACCACTGGCGGCGGTAATGCCTGGCACCACTTGGAACGGTATGCCGTGGGCCGCCAACTCTTCGATTTCTTCGCCGCCGCGTCCGAAAATAAACGGATCGCCGCCCTTGAGGCGCAAAACACGCTTGCCTTGTTTGGCCAGTTCAACCAGCTGCTGATTGATCTCGTCTTGCGGCAATGTGTGATCGGCACGCTGTTTACCCACGTACACCCGCTCGGCGTCGCGTCGGCACAACTCAAGAATCGCCGGCGCAACCAAGCGGTCGTACAGCACCACGTCGGCTTGCTGCATCAATCGCAGGGCACGAAAGGTCAACAAGTCCGGATCGCCCGGACCCGCACCGACCAGATACACCTCGCCCACCGCGCTGGGTACTTCGCCGTTGATCTTGGCAACTAATAAACGCTCGGCTTCTGCACCTTGCCCGGCCAACTGCCGATCAGCAATCGGCCCTTGAAACACCTCTTCCCAGAACGCCCGACGCTGCTGAACATCCGGGAGCAGGTTTTTTACCTGACTGCGAAACCGCGCAGCGAGGCCAGCCAATTGACCGTAGGTCGATGGAATCCAGGTTTCCAGCTTGGCGCGAATCAACCGCGCCAGAACCGGCGCATCCCCACCGCTGGAGACCGCGATCACCAACGGCGAGCGATCAACGATGGCCGGGAAAATCACGCTGCATAACGCTGGCGAATCCACCACATTGACCGGCACACAACGCCGTTTGGAGTCACGGGAGACCTGGGCGTTGAGCGGCTCGTCGTCGGTGGCTGCGATGATTAACACGCAGCCGTCGAGATCACTCTCAACGTAACCACGGACAATCACTTCGCCGCCGCCACCCTCTACCAACTCGCGCAGTTGCACCTCTATTTCAGGTGCAACCACCCGTAACACTGCACCGGCATCAGCGAGCAGGCGGGATTTGCGTAACGCAATTTCACCCCCGCCCACCACCAGCACGCGACTGCCATGCAGGTTATGAAACAGCGGTAGAAATTCCATTTAGCCGATGACCTCAAGGCCACCCATGTAAGGCTTAAGTACCTCAGGTACCCGAATCGAACCGTCGGCCTGTTGGTAGTTTTCCAGCACGGCAACCAGCGTCCTACCGACAGCCAGACCCGAACCGTTCAATGTATGAACAAGTTCCGGCTTGCCGGTTTCCGGGTTGCGCCAGCGTGCCTGCATGCGTCGTGCCTGAAAATCACCGCAGTTTGAACACGACGAAATTTCACGGTATTTGTCTTGGCTAGGAATCCAGACTTCAAGGTCGTAAGTCTTGACTGCACTAAAGCCCATGTCGCCGGTGCACAGCGCCAGCACGCGGTATGGCAATTCCAGCAGTTGCAACACGCGTTCAGCGTTACCAGTCAAGCTTTCCAAGGCAGCTTGCGATTGATCGGGCTGAACGATCTGAACCATCTCGACCTTGTCGAATTGGTGCTGACGGATCATTCCCCGGGTGTCGCGGCCCGAGGCGCCAGCTTCGCTGCGGAAGCACGGGGTGTGTGCGACGAATTTCATCGGCAGCAGCTTGGGGTCCAAAATCTCGCCAGACACGATATTGGTCAGCGACACTTCCGCCGTCGGAATCAGGTACAGATCGGCCTCACCTTCGCGGGTGATTTTGAACAGATCTTCTTCGAATTTCGGCAATTGGCCGGTGCCCTGCAACGCAGGCGCCTGCACCAGATAAGGCGTGTAAGCCTCTTCGTAGCCGTGGTCGGTAACGTGCAGATTGATCATGAACTGCGCCAGCGCGCGGTGCATACGGGCAATCGGGCCACGTAACAACGCAAAACGTGCGCCAGAAAGCTTGGCCGCGGTTTCAAAGTCCAGCCAACCGAATTTTTCGCCCAGCGCGACGTGATCCTGAATCTCGAAATCGAAAGCAGTTGGAGTGCCCCAACGACGAACTTCGACGTTGTCGTTTTCGTCAGCGCCCAACGGCACCGATTCGTGCGGCAGGTTCGGCATGCTCAGTAACATCGAATCCAGATCTACCTGAATCGCGTCCAGTTCGATTTTGCCGGCAGCCAGTTCATCGGCCATGCGGTCCACATCGGCCATTAGTGGAGCGATGTCTTCGCCCCGCTGTTTAGCCTGGCCGATAGATTTGGATCGGGCATTACGCTCGGACTGCAACTGTTCAGTACGGGTCTGGACGGTCTTGCGCTGGGCTTCCAGCGCTTCGATGCGGGCGATATCCAGGGTGAAACCACGGGACGCCAGGCGATCCGCTACGTCCTGAAGTTGGGTACGTAACAGTTTTGAATCGAGCATATCGTTCTCTCGTCTATCAAAGTTTGGTCAGGGACAGGCCTGCCCAAGTGGCAAGTAGCCCGCCGAATACGCTAATACCCGCATAGCCCAGGGCCAGTGGCACTTGCCCGCTTTCAAGCAAGCGCAGCGTATCCAGTGAAAAGGATGAAAAGGTCGTCAGACCACCTACAAAGCCGACAATCAGGCCAGCACGAATCTCGATGGGTACTTCAGGACGGGTCAAGAACAGCCCGTACAGAATGCCAATGATAAGGCAGCCGACCAAGTTAACGGCCATTGTCGCCGCGTAAAAGTGGCGTGGCCAGTTAGCATTGACCCAGTTGCCCGTAGCGAAGCGCAATAATGTACCAGCGATGCCGGCTACGGACACCGCAAGAATCATTTGAATCACTACTTTCTCCGTTTGCGCGGGCTGGCTTTGTCTAGCGCCGCCAGATGGTTGAGCTTTTCTCCGATCTTCAACTCAAGACCTCGCGGGACGGGCTGGTAGTACTGACGCGGCTCAAGGTCGTCTGGAAAGTAGTCTTCGCCAGCGGCATAGGCATCAGGTTCATCGTGGGCATACCGATACTCCTCGCCATAACCGAGCTGTTTCATCAGTTTGGTCGGTGCGTTACGCAAATGCAGCGGGACTTCCAGCGAGCCGTGCTCAGTGGCTTCACGCATCGCGGCCTTGAAGCCCATGTACACGGCGTTGCTTTTTGGCGCACACGCGAGATAAACGATGGCCTGGGCCACGGCCAACTCTCCTTCAGGGCTGCCCAAGCGCTCTTGCACGTCCCACGCCGACAAGCAAAGGGTCAGCGCGCGCGGGTCGGCATTGCCGATATCTTCACTGGCCATGCGCACCACGCGCCGGGCCAGGTACAACGGGTCGCAGCCGCCATCGATCATGCGCGCGAACCAATACAACGCAGCATCCGGGTTTGAGCCACGAATCGATTTATGCAGCGCCGAAATCTGATCGTAGAACGCTTCGCCGCCTTTATCGAAACGACGACGGCTGTCGCCGAGCAAGCTTTGCAGCAGCTCGACGCTGATTTCGGCGCCGTCTTCGGCCAGGTCTGAGGCGTTTTCCAGCAGATTGAGCAAGCGCCGGCCATCACCGTCGGCGGCGGCCAACAGCATCTTGAAACCTTCATCGCTCAGCGACAGCTGATGTTTGGCTAAACCGCGCTCTTCGGTCAGGGCGCGCTGAACCAGTTTGTGCAGCGCCGCTTCGTCCAGGCTTTTAAGCACGTAGACTCGGGCGCGCGACAATAAGGCGTTGTTCAATTCGAAGGATGGATTTTCGGTGGTAGCGCCAATAAAAATCAGCGTACCGTCTTCAACATAGGGCAGAAACGCGTCCTGTTGTGACTTGTTAAAACGGTGCACTTCGTCGACGAACAGGATGGTGCGCCGCCCGTATTGCCCGGCCTGTTGTTTAGCGATTTCAACAGCCTGGCGAATTTCCTTCACCCCAGCCAAGACCGCCGAGACTGTCTCGAAGTGCGCATCAGAGACTTTCGCCAGCAGCCGCGCCAACGTGGTTTTACCCACGCCTGGTGGCCCCCAGAAAATCATCGAATGAAGCGCGCCCTGCTCCAGCGCCTCACGCAGAGGCTTGCCGGGAGCCAGCAAGTGTTCTTGGCCGACGTACTCATCAAGATTGGCCGCGCGCAGGCGTGCAGCCAAGGGTTGAGCAATCGGATCGCTTCGAAACAAGTCCATGGGCTGCGCTTGAAACCTCTTATTCCTGAATGACGTCAGCGCCTTTCGGGATGTCGAACACAAACTTGCTCGCCGGAATCGATTGGTTGGCCTTGACGCCAGTGAACAAGATATTGGTGCGCTGACCGACGCTGTCGACCAGTTGCATGTCATTGATCATGCCGTTACGGAACGACAGCCGCAGGCTGTCGAACAGCGTGTCCTTGGTCTTGGGCTTGAGGATAAAATCAATCACGCCACCCGCTTCTTTAGCGCTGATATCGAAGCTTTCGCTGATTTTCGACACATCACCGGAAAGCAGCAACGCAGGGGTTTGAGTCAGGCGCTGATCCAAGGTCTTGATGGTCACTTGTTGCAAATCCGGATCCCACAGTGAGACTTTTTTGCCGTTGGAAACCATCAATTGCTCTTGGGGCGCATCGGTGTGCCAGTAGAACAGGCCAGGGCGCTGCAGTGCCATGTCACCGGCGGTCTCCTGCAACTGGGTGCCACTGCCGTCTAGCGTCAGCTGAGAGAAGCGTGCAGATAGGGTTTTCGACGTTTCAAGCAACTGCGTCAGGCGCGTAACGTCCTTGCTATCGGCGTGAGCCGAAACCGCAGAAAAAGCCAGTGCAGATACAAACAACATGCGAATAAGGCGCATGGGATTCCTCATTGAATTCAGTGATAGTCCGAACGATGCAGAACCACGCCGTCCGGGTTAGTCGCGCATCGGGGCCGGCGCGAGCACTTCGCGCGAGCCATTGGTATTCATGGACGTCACAACCCCAGCCTGCTCCATGGTTTCGATCATACGCGCCGCACGGTTGTAGCCAATTTTCAGTTTGCGCTGAACGGCAGAAATGGAAGCGCGGCGGCTTTCCAAGACGAAACGTACTGCTTCGTCGTACAGCGCATCGCTTTCGCTGTCGTCGCTGCCTTCACTACTGCCACCGTCAAAGCCGCTGCCAGGCTCTTCAACGCCTGCCAGAATATCTTCGTTGTAATCGGGTGTACCTCGTAGTTTCCACGCCTCTACGACGCGGTGTACTTCTTCGTCGGAAACATAGGCGCCATGCACCCGAATCGGCAAACTAGTGCCAGGCGGCATGTAAAGCATGTCGCCGTTGCCCAACAGCTGTTCAGCGCCGCCCTGATCAATGATGGTCCGGGAATCGATCTTGCTCGATACCTGGAACGCCATACGGGTAGGAATGTTGGCTTTGATCAGGCCGGTGATAACGTCCACCGACGGACGTTGGGTCGCAAGAATCAAGTGAATACCGGCCGCTCGGGCTTTCTGGGCAATACGCGCAATAAGCTCTTCGACCTTTTTACCGACAATCATCATCATGTCGGCGAATTCATCCACCACCACCACGATGGTTGGAAGGGTTTTTAGCAAAGGCGCTATATCGTGAATGCTTTCGCGTTTGTACATCGGATCTGAAAGCGGTGTGCCCGCCTCTTCTGCGTCCTTCACCTTGCGGTTGAAGCCAGCGAGATTTCGCACACCCATATTCGCCATAAGCTTGTAACGCCGCTCCATCTCGGCAACGCTCCAACGCAGGGCATTTGCGGCGTCCTTCATGTCGGTAACCACCGGGCACAACAGATGCGGAATGCCTTCGTAGATCGACAGTTCAAGCATTTTCGGGTCGATCATGATCAGCTTGGCGTCTTCCGGGCCTGACTTGAACAGGATCGACAGGATCATGGCGTTGACCCCCACTGATTTACCGGAACCTGTAGTGCCGGCCACCAATAAGTGCGGCATTTTTGCCAAATCGGTGATAACCGGGCGACCGCCGATATCATGCCCCAGCGCCAAGGTAACGGGAGACTTGGCGTCATCGTATTCAGGCGACGACAGTACTTCAGAAAAGCGCACCACCTGACGGTCTTCGTTGGGAATCTCGATACCAACCGTAGTTTTGCCAGGAATCACTTCAACCACACGCACGCTGGTCACAGCCAGTGAACGCGCCAAATCCTTGGCCAAGTTTGAAATACGACTGACCTTGACTCCCGCAGCAGGCTGAATTTCGTAGCGCGTGATCACCGGGCCTGGGTGAATGGAGTCAACGGTGACTTCCACACCAAACTCTTTGAGTTTGATTTCCAGCAGATGGCCAACGGCGGCCAATGACTCGGGGGAATAGTTGAGCTTCTTGACCTCCGCCGGGTCGAGGATAGAAATGGGCGGCAGGGTGCCTTCTACCGCGCTGTCGATGAACAGTGGCGTTTGTTTCTCTTTCTGCACGCGCTTACTCGGCTCCAGGGCCTTCGCCGGTGCGGGGGTAATGACGGCTGGCACGTGCTTCTCGCGGTCGGTCATGTGCTTGCTGAGGGCTTGTTCCCGCTCGATCAACCGCTCTTTGGCCTTAACTTGCTCGCGGCGATCAGCGGTTACCGGGGCGACTACTTCGTTTACGCGGCTGTCGACCTCACGCAGTTGAGCAACCATTTGCTTGCGATCATTGCGCGATGACCACCAGCGATTGGCCGCGCTTTGAAACAATTCGAACAGATCAAGGGTGATCTTGCCGGTAACATCCATCACCTTGAACCATGAAAGGTCCGTGAATACGGTCAGGCCGAACAAAAACAGCGCGATGAACAACAACGTACTGCCCTGAATATTCAGTGCATTTTTTGCAAGGTCGCCCAGACTTTCTCCTAGCGCCCCGCCACTTGACGCAGGCAGCCCCGCCGTAAAATGAAAATGGATATGGGCCAATGCTGCGCCGGACAACACCAAAAATACCAAGCCGATCAACCGCCAGGAAAACAACCAGCCACTCCACAGCCACGGTTCATGCCGCTGACGGAAGATCTGATAGGTTTTAATCGCCAGCAACAGCGGGAATATGTAAGCGAAATAGCCCAACACCATAAACAGGATGTCGGCCGAGAATGCACCTGCGCGGCCCGCAGCGTTTTGTACCTGCAGCGAATTACTGGTATGACTCCAGCCGGGGTCGCTCTGGTCATAGGTCAATAACGCCATCATCAGGTACAGGCACAGAGCGCCAATGGCAATCAGCGCACCTTCCTTAAGTCGGTAGTGCAACTGCTGACGCCACAGCGGTAGGGGATTGGTTACTACGGTGGATTTCTTCAAACGCTTTTTTTCCTGCGCCTCGGCGCGAACATCTAATGATTGACTATAAAATCCAATTTCCAGCGCCAAGAAGTAATACACCCACGGCACCGTTCACTTCCAATTCACTCTGAAAATCTTTAGCCACATCATACGAACAGCATTGTACGGGTTTGCGCGACCGATGCCACGTTCCACTGGCATGAGTTAGCATAGCTTCACCTATTCAACAAACAGCGCAATTTGAGCACGCATTGTCTTTTGTGACAAAGGGTTATGAGATGCTTTCAATACGCACCAGTAAACCTAAACTCAGCACTCATCTGATCCACGAAACGTTTAGAAACAGCGGCTCATCGCAAGAATTCGAAACATGTTTCTTTAACGGGACCGTCTACGACCACGCCTGCAACCCAGAGTTGCAAACGTCGAGCGATTCCGCCCTCCCCTTGCGCAAAGTTCTTACGCCATGTTGACTTGGTTACAGCGAAACACCCTGACATTTCCTCCGCTGGAAAAAGCCATGCGCGAGCCCAATGGCTTATTGGCAGCCGGCGGCGATCTTTCTCCCGACCGATTGATTCAAGCATATCGGCATGGCTGCTTTCCGTGGTTCCAGGCAGGCCAGCCGATTTTATGGTGGTCGCCGGACCCGCGCACGGTTCTGTTTCCGCAAGAAATACACCTGTCCCGAAGCTTGGGTAAAGTCATGCGTCAGGGGAATTTTCAAGTGACCTTTGATCAGAACTTTACTGCGGTGATTCAAGCCTGCGCCGCACCACGCACTTACGCGGACGGAACATGGATTACCGACTCCATGCAATCGGCCTACCTTGAACTGCATCGGCGCGGCTTCGCCCATAGCGTAGAAGTTTGGGAAAACGGCCTGCTCGTCGGCGGACTTTACGGCTTGGCGATGGGTCAACTTTTTTTCGGCGAGTCCATGTTTAGCGTGGCGGATAACGCCTCTAAAGTTGGCTTTGCGACGCTAGTCGAACGGTTAACCGCGTGGGGATTCGTTTTGATTGACTGCCAGATGCCTACCCAGCACCTCCATAGCTTTGGCGCCAGATCAATAGCACGCCAGACGTTTGCTGATTACCTTCGCGCCCACTTGGATATGCCCACAATCGCCGACTGGTTACCTAGGCGAGTTCCGTAGCCTGACATACACTTAATAAAGATTTTATCCGAGGGTTGATCCATGACCGAGCTGGCGCGGCTTAAGTTTTATGCCACTCAACCCCATTCCTGCAGCTATTTGCCTGAGGAACAAGCGACGACGTTATTTCTGGACCCTAGCCAGCCTATGGATGTTCAGGTGTATGCCGATCTTTCCGACATGGGATTTCGCCGGAGCGGCGATCACCTGTATCGACCTCACTGCCAAAACTGCAGCGCCTGCGTACCTGCGCGCATCCCTGTCGGACTGTTCGCTCCAGACCGCCAGCAAAAACGCATATTTAAACGAAATGCTGATTTGCACGTCCGTGCGGCAAAACCCCATTTCAGTGAAGAGTACTTCGACCTCTATCAACGCTACATTGAGCAGCGACACGCCGACGGCGACATGTATCCTCCTAATCGCGATCAGTTTTCTACCTTTTTGATCCGCGATCTACCGTTCTCGACGTTTTATGAATTTCGCCTTGATGATCGCTTGTTGGCGGTAGCCGTTACAGACCTTCTGCCGAACGGACTGTCAGCGGTGTACACCTTTTACGAACCGGCCGAAGATCACCGCAGTCTGGGGCGCTATGCCATCCTTTGGCAAATCGAAGAGGCAGCCCGGCTGCAGCTGCATGCGGTTTATCTAGGGTACTGGATTAAGAACTGTAAAAAGATGAATTACAAAACACAATATCGCCCCATCGAGCTGCTGACTAATCAACGTTGGGTCACTCTTTATTGAACGCTTAGCTAGACCCCTATTTTTAACCCCATTTTTCGGGCACAATGCACGCCGCTTTTGCCTGGCGCAGTTGCACCAGGCCACTCATTGGATACCGAGGGCTTTTACTGCATGGCGAAAGAAGAAGCTTTTGAACTGGAAGGCACGGTCGTAGATACCCTGCCCAACACCATGTTCCGCGTGGAGTTGGAAAACGGGCACATCGTCACCGCGCATATTTCCGGCAAAATGCGTAAGAATTACATCCGTATTCTTACTGGCGACAAGGTGCGCGTCGAGTTGACGCCCTATGACTTGAGCAAAGGGCGTATCACTTACCGCGCCCGCTAACAGGTCTTAACAAAAACGCTCGGCTTACGCCGGGCGTTTTTGTGTGGCCGGCTTCTGAGGGACCGCTCAATCGGGCACCCGGCGAGGCTCAGACTCTGCGGCATCCCAAACCAGAAAAACCGACGCCCACAAAAAAGCCCCGCACCCATCTTTCGACGAAATGCAGGGCTTTTTTCCGGCTTTACGCCATTTCTGCCGTGGTCTCGAAGTCGAAGGTCATTTCTCCATCCTTGACGTCGATATGTACTACACCGCCATGCTCGGCCAATTCGCCAAACAGAATTTCTTCAGCCAGCGGACGCTTGATTTTATCTTGAATCAAACGAGCCATTGGTCGCGCACCCATTTGCGCATCGTAGCCACCTTCTGCAAGCCAGGTTCTGGCAGCATCGGTCACTTCAAGCAATACACGCTTGTCTTCCAGCTGCGCCTGCAGTTCGGTAAGGAATTTGTCCACCACACTTTTAATCACCTCATGGCTGAGGCGAGTAAATTGGATGATGGTATCCAGCCGGTTGCGGAACTCGGGAGTGAAGCTTTTCTTGATCACTTCCATTGCATCGGATGAGTGATCTTGGTGCGTAAACCCGATGGATGCCCGCGCCGCAGTTTCAGCGCCAGCGTTGGTTGTCATGATAACAATAACGTTGCGGAAATCCGCTTTACGTCCGTTGTTATCAGTCAGCGTACCGTGATCCATAACCTGCAGCAGAAGATTAAAGACTTCGGGGTGCGCTTTCTCGATTTCATCAAGCAGCAGAACACAATGCGGCTGCTTGGTGATTGCTTCGGTCAGCAAACCGCCCTGATCAAAACCTACGTAGCCCGGTGGAGCACCGATCAAGCGCGAAACGGTGTGACGTTCCATATATTCGGACATATCGAAGCGAACCAACTCGATACCCAACGCCTTGGCCAACTGACGGGCAGCTTCGGTCTTACCGACGCCTGTGGGGCCTGCGAATAGAAAAGAGCCCACTGGCTTGTCCGGAGACTTCAAGCCGGCACGTGATAGCTTAATCGCGGTCGACAGCGCATCGATCGCGGCATCCTGACCAAATACAGTCAGCTTTAAATCACGCTCTAGATTACGTAAAAGCTCTTTATCGGAGCTGTTGACGTGCTTGGGTGGAATACGTGCGATTTTGGCCACGATGTCTTCGACCTGAGGCACTTCAATACGCTTCACCCGTTTCTCGATCGGCTGCAGGCGCTGGTACGCCCCAGCTTCGTCGATAACATCGATGGCTTTGTCCGGCATGTGACGATCATTGATGTAACGCGACGCCAGTTCGGCTGCGGCGCGCAATGCTTCATCGCTGTATTCGATACCGTGATGCTGCTCGAAACGCCCCTTGAGGCCTCTCAGAATGCCAATGGTGTCTTCAACCGAAGGTTCCGACACATCGACTTTCTGGAAACGCCGGGCCAACGCGCGATCTTTTTCGAAAATGCCACGAAATTCTTGAAAAGTCGTCGACCCGATGCAACGGATATCGCCCGAAGACAATAACGGCTTTAGCAAGTTGGACGCATCCATCACGCCACCGGACGCGGCCCCGGCACCGATGATGGTATGAATTTCATCGATAAACAGGATCGCCTGAGGGCGCTTTTTCAGCTCGTTGAGCAACGCTTTGAAGCGCTTCTCGAAGTCGCCACGGTATTTAGTCCCCGCCAGCAAAGCGCCGAGGTCGAGGGAATAAACCACGCTATTAGCGAGCAAGTCAGGCACTTGGTTGTCAACGATGCGCTTGGCCAAGCCTTC
This sequence comes from Pseudomonas sp. 10S5, assembly GCF_035019745.1. Lineage (NCBI taxonomy): Bacteria > Pseudomonadati > Pseudomonadota > Gammaproteobacteria > Pseudomonadales > Pseudomonadaceae > Pseudomonas > Pseudomonas sp. 10S5. Next base: position 33,073 of record NZ_JASJVL010000003.1, on the reverse strand, counting down.
AGCAATGGCGGTTTTACCGACACCGGCCTCACCCACCAGCAATGGATTGTTTTTGCGACGTCGGGCGAGGATCTGCGCGACACGCTCGACTTCCATTTCACGGCCAACCAACGGATCAATACGACCCTGACGAGCCAATTCATTCAAGTTGCTGGCATAGGCATCCAGAGGATTGCCAGAGGAAGAAGACTCACCGCCCTCGTCGTCCTGCATATCTTGCTCACCTTCAGAGTGATCGCCATGCCCCGGCACTTTGGAGATGCCATGAGCGATGTAATTGACAACATCGATCCGGGCAACAGTCTGCTGCTTGAGCAGAAATACTGCCTGGCTTTCTTGTTCGCTGAAGATAGCGACCAGCACGTTAGCGCCAGTCACTTCACGCTTGCCGGAGCTTTGCACATGGAAGACTGCCCGTTGTAATACGCGTTGGAACCCAAGTGTTGGTTGGGTTTCGCGATCTTCGTCATGGACAGGGATCAATGGGGTCGTGGAGTCGATAAACTCCTGCAAATCATGCTTGAGCTTATCGAGGTTTGCGCCGCAGGCACGCAGAACGGTGGCGGCAGCCTCATTATCCAATAGAGCCAAAAGGAGATGCTCAACTGTCATGAATTCATGACGCTTCGAGCGAGCCTCCTTGAAGGCTAAATTAAGGGTGACTTCGAGCTCACGGTTTAACATAGCTTCACCTCATACCCAAGTGGTCGGCGTTAACCGTCCTTCTCGATCTCACAGAGTAGCGGATGCTGGCTTTCCCTGGCGTATTGGTTCACCTGCATTGCCTTGGTCTCGGCGATGTCGCGGGTGAACAATCCACATACTGCCCGTCCCTCCGTATGGACGGCCAGCATGACCTTGGTCGCCAGCTCACGATTCAGGTTGAAAAATACCTCGAGTACTTCGACGACGAAATCCATCGGGGTGTAATCATCATTAAATAAAACCACCTTGTACATTGGTGGCGCCTGCAATGCTGGCTTAGCTTCTTTCAGCGCCACTCCAGCGGCGTCGTCGTCATGTGTTTGTGGACGATCCTGATTGAATGTTAGTCGAATCTGGCTGATTGCATGCATGGAAAGAAGGGTTCGTAGGTGGACGGATTCATTAATTAAGCCGCAGGTAGGTCGGTTTTTCAACGGACTGCCGCATGACCTTGACTATCGGCAAAACAGTGTTACAAACAATAGAACCCACATTGGGTAAAAAGGGTCCGTGCAGTCAACCAAATTCTTTTCGGTCCGGCGGATGAGGTGGATCATACTCCAGACGGAGTCCTTTGCAGAGGGATGAGAAAATGGCAATAGTTAGCAGTAGCAACTCTGTCAAGCACGGTAAGGTCAAGTGGTTCAACAATGCCAAAGGCTATGGTTTCATCAATGAAAACGACAAGACCGAAGACTTGTTTGCCCACTATTCAGCAATCACGATGGACGGCTACAAGACGCTGAAAGCAGGCCAACCCGTGGTTTTCGAAATCATTCAGGGCCCCAAAGGACTGCATGCGGTCAATATAATGGCCGCGAGCGAGATTCAATCGGAGCAACCGGTGGCTGCTCCCAGTGAGACCAAGACAACCTCAGATGTAAGTGCCTGAAACGTCGAATTCAAGACCTTAGCGAAAAAAAGCCAAAAAAACCGGCCAGTTCATCACCTGAACTGGCCGGTTTTTGCGTTCTGAACTGACGCTACATGTGCGAGATCAGCGCGTCGCCGAAGGCTGAAGAAGACAGCAGCGTGGCGCCGTCCATCAGGCGCTCGAAGTCGTAAGTCACGGTTTTGGCAGAAATGGCGCCATTGGTGCCTTTAATGATCAAGTCCGCAGCCTCGATCCACCCCATGTGACGCAACATCATTTCAGCGGAAAGAATCAGCGAGCCTGGATTGACCTGATCTTTGCCGGCATATTTGGGTGCCGTACCGTGAGTGGCTTCAAACATCGCGATGGTGTCGGACAAATTGGCGCCCGGCGCGATACCAATGCCGCCGACTTCTGCTGCCAGGGCGTCGGACAAATAGTCTCCGTTCAAATTAAGCGTCGCGATCACATCATATTCAGCTGGGCGGAGCAAAATCTGCTGAAGCATGGCGTCCGCAATCGCATCTTTGACGACTACGTTTTTGCCGGTTTTTGGATTTTTGAACTGCATCCAAGGGCCACCGTCGAGCAGGGTAGCGCCAAACTCTTCGGCCGCCACTTCATAGGCCCATTCCTTGAAGGCACCTTCGGTGAATTTCATGATGTTGCCTTTGTGCACAATCGTCAGGGAGTCACGATCGTTATCGACCACGTATTGCAAAGCTTTGCGCACCAGGCGCTTAGTGCCTTGCAGCGAAACAGGTTTGACGCCAATACCACAGTTTTCTTCGAATCGAATTTTAGTAACGCCCATTTCTTCTTTCAGGAATTTGATGATTTTGACGGCTTCAGGCGAGCCTGCTTTCCATTCGATCCCAGCATAAATATCTTCGGAGTTTTCACGGAAGATGGTCATGTCGACTTCGCCGGGTTTTTTCACCGGGCTCGGCACGCCTTCGAACCAGCGCACTGGCCTTAGACACACATAAAGATCCAGTTGCTGACGTAGAGCAACGTTCAGAGAGCGAATACCACCGCCGACAGGTGTGGTCAGCGGTCCCTTAATAGAGACGACGTACTCTTTTACGGCGTCCAAGGTTTCTTGAGGTAGCCAGGTGTCTTGATCGTAAACTTGGGTCGCCTTCTCTCCGGCGTACACCTCCATCCAAGAGATTTTCCGCTCACCGCTATATGCCTTATTAACGGCCGCATCTACTACTTTGATCATCACCGGACTGATGTCGACACCGATACCATCACCTTCAATAAAAGGAATAATCGGGTTGTTCGGCACATTCAAGGAATGATCTGGATTGACCGTGATCTTTTCGCCGACTTTGGGAACCTGAATCTTCTTGTATTCCATATGGGACTCCACGCTTAAGTTAACATCCTGGTTACGGCTGAGCGTAACCCACCTGAAACTTGACTGGAACTCTAGGATCAAGCCGTCAATACCCGCTTAATGATCCCGCCACAGGCCACTACCTGCGTATTAATGCCTAAAACCGGTGGTATACTGCGGCCGGTGACCAACAAGTCACTGAGGACGGAGCCTCTGGATCAGCACTCCCATGCTTCTAACAGGCCGAGCTTAACCTTAGCTCAATCGTTCGATGCCGTATGGATGCATTCCTCATCACCGTGACGCCCCTCGACTTTCGCCTCATTGATGACTTTGGACGAAAGCGCCTACCCTGCGCATCTCGAGATTTTGTGCACGCTCAGCAAAGAAGAGAGTTACCAAAAATGTCCATCCGCTCGAAAATCATCTACACCTTTACCGACGAAGCTCCTGCACTCGCCACTTACTCCTTGCTCCCCATCATCGAAGCGTTCACTGCCTTTGCTGATATCGACGTTGAAACGCGTGATATCTCTCTCGCAGGCCGAATACTTGCAAGCTTCCCTGAGAGCCTTAGTGCCGACCAGAAGGTGCCGAACCATCTTGCTGAGCTCGGCAGTCTGGCGAATACCCCAGAAGCCAACATCATCAAGCTGCCTAACATCAGCGCCTCGGCCCCTCAATTAATCGCAGCCATCAAAGAATTACAAGCCAGCGGTTTTGATATCCCGGATTACCCGGAAGCACCGACTAGCGACGCTGATAAAGAAGTTAAGTCACGCTACGACAAAATTAAAGGCAGCGCTGTAAACCCAGTGCTGCGCGAAGGCAATTCTGACCGTCGTGCGCCTCTTTCGGTCAAGAATTACGCTCGCAAGCACCCGCACAAAATGGGTGCATGGAGCGCAGATTCGAAGTCACACGTTGCTTACATGAATAACGGCGATTTCTACGGCAGCGAAAAAGCTGCCCTGATCGACAGCGCAGGCAGCGTTAAAATCGAATTGATCGCTCAGGGCGGCGTTATTACCGTTCTGAAAGAAAAAACCACCGTGAAAGCGGGCGAGATCATCGATTGCTCAACCTTGAGCAAAAAAGCCTTGAGCAAATTCGTTGCAATTGAAATCGAAGACGCTAAAAAGCAGGGCGTTTTGCTTTCGGTTCACTTGAAAGCCACCATGATGAAGGTCTCGGATCCAATCATGTTCGGCATCATCGTGGCCGAGTACTACAAAGATGCGCTGAACAAACACGCGGCAGTACTGAAAGATATCGGCTTTAATTTGAACAACGGCATTGGCGATCTGTACTCGCGCATCAAAGCCTTGCCAGCCGAAAAACAAGTTGAAATCGAAGCGGACATCCAGGCGGTTTACGCCACTCGCCCTCCTTTGGCGATGGTCAACTCCGACAAGGGCATCACCAACCTGCACGTCCCAAGCGACGTCATCGTCGATGCTTCGATGCCTGCAATGATTCGTGACTCTGGCAAAATGTGGAACACCGCTGGCATCCTTCAAGACACCAAGGCCGTTATTCCGGACCGTTGCTACGCGACGATTTACCAAGCCGTAATTGAAGACTGCAAAAAACACGGCGCTTTCGACCCGACTACAATGGGCAGCGTGCCTAACGTGGGCCTGATGGCACAAAAAGCCGAAGAGTACGGTTCGCACGACAAGACATTTGAAATTCAGGCCAACGGCGTTGTGCGTATTACTGACGACAAAGGCCGTCTACTGCTTGAACAGAACGTTGAAACGGGTGATATCTGGCGCATGTGCCAGGCCAAAGACGCACCGATCCAAGACTGGGTCAAACTGGCTGTCAACCGCGCCCGCGCCAGCAACACACCGGCCATCTTCTGGCTTGACCCGTTGCGCGCCCACGACGGTGTGGTGATCGAGAAGGTCCAAAAGTACCTGAAAGACCACGACACCTCTGGCCTCGACATTCGCATCATGTCGCCCGACGACGCGATGAAATTCACCCTGGCACGTACTCGCTTGGGCCAAGACACCATTTCGGTGACTGGCAACGTGCTTCGCGACTACCTGACTGACCTGTTCCCGATCATGGAACTGGGCACCAGCGCGAAAATGCTGTCGATCGTACCCTTGATGGCCGGCGGTGGCCTGTTCGAAACCGGCGCGGGCGGATCAGCACCGAAGCACGTTCAGCAACTGCTGGAAGAAAACTTCCTGCGCTGGGATTCTCTGGGTGAATTCCTGGCCCTGGCTGCGTCGCTTGAACACTTGGGCGTCACTTACCACAATTCGAAAGCCAAGGTATTGGCCAGCACACTTGACCAGGCAACTGGCAAGTTCCTGGACAACAACAAGTCGCCTTCGCGCAAAGTCGGCAACATCGACAACCGCGGCAGCCACTTCTACCTGGCGATGTACTGGGCTCAGGCGTTGGCAGCTCAAACTGAAGACGCCAGCTTGCAAGCACCGTTCAGCAAATTGGCTAAAACCCTGGCAGACAATGAGGCAACCATCGTTGCCGAATTGAACGCCGTTCAGGGCAAGCCAGTGGACATCGTCGGTTACTATCGCTTTGATCCTGAGTTGGCGAGCGCAGTCATGCGCCCAAGCAAAACCTTGAACGCGGCGATCGCCGCACTTTAAGGCGCAACCGGCCGGGCGCTTTAGCGTCAGACCTGTCAGAGACCCCGGCCGTGTGCCGGGGTTTCTGTCTCTGCGTTATTCTCTTTCTATAGAGGGCGAACATTCAAATGGATTGGCACCCCCATATTACCGTGGCAACTATCGTTGAAATTCAAGGCCGGTTTTTGCTGGTCGAGGAATTCAAGGGAAATCGAAACGTACTCAACCAGCCCGCAGGGCATCTTGATCCCAACGAAACCTTGCGCCAGGCCGCCGTGCGCGAAACCCTTGAAGAAACTGGCTGGGACGTTGAACTGACAGGCGTCGTTGGCATTTATTTGTACACTGCGCCCAGCAACGGGGTGACTTACCAGCGTGTGTGCTTTGCCGCCAAACCGGTTTTGCATCACCTGGAGCGCCTGTTGGACACCGGCATCGTCCAAGCCCTCTGGCTCAGCCGCGATGAACTGTTCTCTCAACCTGAGAATTGGCGCAGCGAATTGGTCATGCGCTGCATCGACGATTATCTCGCCGGGCCGCTTCATGACCTGGAGCTGATACGTGATTGATCACCGGTTTAGCCTTGGCGCGGACAGCCTGTTAGAATCGCGTCCTTTTTACAGACACACATCGAATCCCTATGCGTGATCAAGCCCTGCACGATCCAGCAAAAACGCGCGTTATCGTCGGCATGTCCGGCGGCGTCGACTCTTCCGTTTCTGCCGTTCTGCTGATTGAGCAGGGGTATCAAGTGGAAGGCCTGTTCATGAAGAACTGGGAAGAAGACGACGGAACCGACTATTGCACTGCCCGAGAAGACCTCGCGGACGCCCAGGCTGTTTGCGACAAAATTGGCATCAAGCTGCACACAGCCAACTTTGCCGTCGAATACTGGGACAACGTGTTCGAGCACTTCCTGGCCGAATACAAAGCAGGGCGTACCCCTAACCCAGACATCCTGTGCAACCGCGAAATCAAGTTCAAGGCGTTTCTCGACTACGCCCTGATGCTCGGTGCAGATTTGATCGCCACCGGACACTACGTGCGTCGCCGCGATGTAGACGGCCGTACCGAGCTGCTTAAAGGCCTGGACGCAAACAAAGACCAGAGCTATTTCCTGCATGCCGTAGGCGGCGAACAGATCGCCAAGACTCTGTTCCCGGTCGGGGAGCTGGAAAAGCCTGCGGTGCGCGCCATTGCCGAAAAGCACGATTTGGCCACGGCCAAGAAGAAAGACTCCACCGGTATCTGTTTTATCGGTGAGCGTCGCTTCAGTGACTTCCTCAAGCAGTACCTGCCGGCCCAACCGGGGGAAATCAAAACCACCGAAGGTGAAGTCATAGGCCGCCACCACGGCTTGATGTACCACACCATCGGCCAGCGCCAAGGCCTCGGCATCGGCGGTTTGAAAGACGCCAGCGATGATCCCTGGTACGTGCTGATCAAAGACCTGGAAAACAACGAGTTGATCGTTGGCCAAGGCAATGACCATCCTTGGTTGTTCTCCCAGGCACTGGTGGCCTCTGACATCTATTGGGTCAATCCGATTGATCTGAGCACCCCCCGACGGTTGACCGCCAAAGTGCGTTATCGCCAAAGCGATCAGCAATGCACCCTGGAGCAAACAGCGGCGGGCTATCGGGCCACCTTTAACGAACCTCAGCGCGCCGTGACACCCGGTCAATCCGTGGTGTTTTACGACGGCGAAATCTGCTTGGGCGGCGGCGTCATCGAACTCGCCGAACCGTGGCATAGCAAGGACAAGCGCTGATGACTCCAACACATGAACAACTGATCGCCTTAGGCGGTGTATTTCAAGCAGCAGTACTGGTCGACAAAATAGCCAAGACCGGACAAGTCAGTGAGGCGGCACTGGGCTGCATGCTAGGCAGCCTGTTGGTCATGGACCCAAAAGACACAATGGACGTCTACGGCGGCGATGACTTGAACCTGCGCGAAGGTTATCGCTCGTTGGTGAGTGCACTTGAGCGCGATCCCACGGCCTTGCAGCGAGAACCTCTGCGCTATGCCCTCTCCATGCTCGGGCTGGAGCGCAAGCTGGCCAAGCGCGATGACCTGCTCGAAGTCATCGGCAAACGTATACCGCAGATCAAATCCCAGGTCGAACACTTCGGACCGGTTCACGAAAACGTGATCGCCGCTAGCGGAGCGTTATATCAGGACACTCTGAGCACCTTGCGCCAACGTATACAGGTCCACGGTGACATGCGTAATTTGCAGCAACCAAACAACGCGTCGAAAATCCGTGCCTTGTTGCTGGCAGGCATTCGCTCCGCGCGCTTGTGGCGACAGTTGGGCGGTCATCGCTGGCAGTTGGTGGTCAGCCGTCGCAAATTATTGAAAGAGCTTTATCCGATGTTACGCGGCTGACTCATCCCTTTTAACGCCGTCGTTGTTAATCATTGCGCGCCATACGCTGGTCAGATCGAAACGGGCTGATCAGCTTTTCATGTATGATACGCGCCCCATTTCGTCGCCCGACTGTTTGAGAATACCCCATGCAGCTTTCTTCGCTCACTGCGGTTTCCCCTGTTGATGGCCGCTACGCCGGCAAAACCCAGGCCCTGCGCCCGATTTTTAGTGAATACGGTCTGATCCGTTTTCGCGTCATGGTCGAAGTTCGCTGGCTCCAGCGCTTGGCTGCTCATCCACAAGTGACTGAAGTCCCGGCGTTTTCCGCCGAAGCGAACGCGATCCTCAACACCTTGGCCGAGGAGTTTTCCCTCGTCCACGCTGAGCGTGTCAAAGAGATCGAACGCACGACCAATCACGACGTAAAAGCCATTGAATACCTGCTCAAGGAACAAGCGGCCAAGCTGCCTGAACTGGCCAACGTCAGTGAGTTCATCCACTTCGCCTGCACCAGCGAGGACATCAACAATCTGTCCCACGCGCTGATGCTGCGCGAAGGGCGCGATAACGTACTGTTGCCGCTGATGCATGAAATCGCCGGGGCCATTCGCGAACTGGCGATCCGCTTTGCCAACGTGCCGATGCTGTCGAGAACTCACGGTCAACCGGCCTCCCCCACTACATTGGGCAAAGAGCTCGCGAACGTGGTGTACCGTCTGGAACGCCAAATCGCTCAAATCGTTGCGGTTCCGCTGCTTGGCAAGATCAACGGCGCTGTCGGCAACTACAATGCCCACCTCTCTGCTTACCCGAATATTGACTGGGAAGAAAACGCGCGCGCCTTCATCGAAGACGAACTGGGTCTGGGCTTCAACCCGTACACCACGCAAATCGAACCACACGATTACATCGCCGAGCTGTTCGACGCGATTGCGCGCTTCAATACCATCCTCATCGACTTTGACCGCGACATCTGGGGCTATATTTCCCTGGGCTATTTCAAGCAGCGCACCATCGCCGGCGAAATTGGCTCGTCGACCATGCCGCACAAGGTCAACCCCATCGACTTCGAAAACTCCGAAGGCAACCTGGGTATCGCCAATGCGCTGTTTCAGCACTTGGCCAGCAAGTTGCCTATTTCACGCTGGCAGCGCGACCTCACAGACTCCACTGTCCTGCGCAATCTGGGTGTAGGCTTTGCACACAGCATCATCGCCTACGAAGCCAGCCTCAAAGGCATCAGCAAACTGGAACTCAACGCGGCGAAAATCGCGGCGGATCTGGATGCGTGCTGGGAAGTGTTGGCCGAGCCGATCCAAACGGTCATGCGTCGCTACAACATCGAAAACCCGTATGAAAAACTAAAAGAATTGACGCGCGGCAAGGGCATCAGCCCCGAAGCACTTCAGACTTTTATCGACGGCTTGGAAATGCCCGCCGAAGCCAAGGCTGAGCTGAAAAAGCTTACTCCTGCCAATTACATCGGCAGTGCAGTGACCCAAGCTACACGGATCTGATACGCAACAAAATTTGCACGCCCGGCTGTGCCGGGCGTTTTCATTTCAAGGGCTTACACATGAATCCTGATATTCCTCTTCAACTTCTGGGCGGCATCAGCGCTCGCGTCTTTCTGCGCGACTACTGGCAGAAAAAACCACTGCTGATCCGCCAGGCTCTTCCGGATTTCCAAAGTCCGATAGACCCGGACGAACTGGCTGGCCTGGCCTTGGAAGAAGAAGTTGAGTCGCGCCTGATCATCGAAAATGGCGAACGCCCTTGGGAAATGCGCCGTGGTCCGTTTGCTGAAGATGAATTCAGCAAATTGCCTGAGCGTGACTGGACCCTGCTGGTACAAGCGGTGGATCAGTTCGTACCCGACGTCGCTGAACTTCTGGAAAACTTCCGTTTCTTGCCGAGCTGGCGCATCGACGACGTGATGATCAGCTTCGCCGCCCCCGGTGGCAGCGTTGGCCCGCATTTCGATAATTACGATGTGTTTTTGCTTCAAGGTCACGGCCAGCGCAACTGGAAAATCGGCCAAATGTGCGATTCCGATAGCCCGCTGCTGGATCATGCCGACCTGCGCATTCTCAAGGACTTCCATGCCACCGACGAGTGGGTACTGGAACCTGGCGACATGCTTTATCTGCCACCCCGTCTGGCCCATTGCGGTGTAGCCGTTGATGACTGCCTGACCTACTCCGTCGGTTTCCGCGCACCTAGCGCCGCCGAAGTGCTGACTCACTTTACCGATTTCTTGAGCCAGTTCCTGCCGGATGAAGACCGTTACTCCGACGCCGATGCGCAGCCGGTCAGCGACCCGCATCAAATTCAGCACGACGCCCTTGACCGTCTCAAAAGCCTGCTGGCAGAGCACATGAGCGATGAACGCTTATTGCTGACCTGGTTCGGCCAGTTCATGACCGAGCCACGCTACCCGGAAATGGTTGTCGGCCCAGAATTGGACGAAGACGATCTGTTCAGCAGCCTGGAACAAGGTGCTGTGCTGATTCGCAATCCGAGCGCGCGCTTGGCTTGGTCCGAGGTAGATGACGATCTGTTGCTGTTTGCCAGCGGCCAAAGCCGCCTGTTGCCGGGTAATTTGCGCGACTTTCTGAAATTGATCTGCGCCGCTGACGCCTTACACACAGAAAACCTCGGCCCATGGTTGGCTGATGAATATGGACGCAACCTGCTCTGCGAGCTGGTTAAACAAGGAAGTCTGGGGTTTGCTGATGAATAAAATCCACGTACGTGTCGCCGATTGGCAGAAAGATAACGCCGACATACGGCGCATTCGGGAAGCCGTGTTCATCGCCGAGCAATGCGTGCCGCCTGAATTGGAATGGGATGCCGAAGACGCCAGTGCCGTTCATTTTCTGGCGTATGAAGGTGATTTTCCGATTGGAACTGCGCGGTTGTTGCCCGACGGCGAAATTGGTCGCCTATCGGTGCTTAAGGATTGGCGCGGCTTGAAAGTGGGCGACGCAATAATGAAGGCGGTAATCGGCGAAGCGGAAAACCACGGACTGAAACAACAAAAGTTGATTGCTCAGGTACAGGCCACACGCTTCTACGAGCGTTTGGGTTTTACCATTGTCAGCGGTGAGTTTCTTGAAGCTGGAATTCCGCACGTCGACATGGTGCGGGGCGCATAAGACGCCGCGAAAAAACCGCCCTAAGAGTTTCTAAACGCCCCGTTTTTTCGTCATGACCGGGGCGTTTTATTGTCTGCGATTCAACTTGGTCCCATCCGCGCCGACAAAGTGTCAAACTCAGGCTTTAATGCGCCTATTGCGGAGACACGGACATGTTCCTACGCATCCTATTGACGTCACTATTGTTGGTTTGGAGCTTCGACTCCTTGGCCGCGACAGAAGTCGTACCTCTGAACTATCGTACCAGCGACGATTTGCTACCGGTGGCGAAGTCTTTTCTAGGTAAAGACGGAACCGTCAGCGCTTACGGCAATAAACTGATCGTCAACGCTGAACCAGGCAAGATCGAAGAGTTGCGTACCCTGCTAGGACAGCTAGACAAAGCGCCCAAGCGGTTATTAATCAGCGTCGACACCAGCGACAACAACAATCAAGACAGCCAACGCGCCAATCGGACTCGGATCATTAATCGCAGTACTGACAGCCGTGACGGCGGTGTGCAGCAAATTCAAGCCAGCGAAGGCACGCCGGCACTGATTCAAGTTGGACAATCAGTGCCCTTGACCACTACACGCACCGACTCTTACGGCTATGCACAAAGCGACACTCAGTACCGCAACGTGACTCAAGGCTTTTACGTCACCGCTAGCCTGACCGGCGACACCGTACACCTGAGTATCAGCACCAATCACGACCGGATGAGCCAGGAACACCCCGATGTAGTGAATGTTCAAAGTACTGACACAACCGTCACAGGACGTTTGGGAGAGTGGATAACCCTCGCCGGTGTTAGCGACCAATCGCAAGCCAATCAACAAGGCTCAGCCCAGAGCTATAGCACCCAGGGCCGCAGCGACATGAGCTTGCGGGTCAAAGTGGACGTTCTTGACTAAGCGCAAAACCTCATGCCCAAAAATTGACCGCATGGTCGCATCAACGCAAATATGTAGTGCTTTTAAAAAAGCACTACAAAACATTTGACGAGTCAAATCTGAGGAGGCATGATTGCCCCGCTCCCGCTAATCAGAGGCTCTGCCACGAGCCTTCGAATCGCCGCTCTGACTTATCCAACATGAGCCGATTCGTGTCTGTACCGCCCACAAGGCTGTTTGACGAGGTTGTGACTGAGAACGAGGTTGTCCCGAGGGACGGAAGCTTAATTCGGTAGATCGGCACTGCGTTCTGATGATCACAACAAGGCATCCACGAGCCGAACTGCGACTTTCAGTTGAGCCTTTTATTCCGCTGTCTTGCTCTCTTTGCACTCATCGTTCATTCGTCATAGCCCCGACTGAAACTGGCTTGACTGCCACGCTTCTGATTAGCGAGTAGCCCATGACGCGCATTATTGAATAAGGCCGTATTGGCGGAGCAGGATTTTTCACTCAAGACTATGCGACGAGGCTTATCTCCATGGCACTGACACGCGAACAGCAAATTGCAGCCCTTGAAAAAGATTGGGCTGAAAACCCACGCTGGAAAAACGTGACGCGCAATTATTCTGCCGCTGACGTCGTCCGCCTGCGTGGCTCTGTCCAGCCTGAACATACATTCGCCAAGCTGGGTGCCGAAAAGCTCTGGAATCTGGTCACCCAAGGTGCTCACCCGTCTTTCCGCCCTGACAAAGATTTCGTCAACTGCATGGGCGCCCTGACCGGCGGCCAAGCGGTGCAACAAGTCAAGGCCGGTATTCAGGCGATCTACTTGTCTGGCTGGCAAGTAGCTGCCGATAACAACTCCGCCGAGTCCATGTACCCTGACCAATCGCTGTACCCGGTTGACTCGGTTCCAACCGTGGTCAAGCGCATCAACAACTCGTTCCGCCGTGCCGACCAGATTCAATGGAAAGCGGGCAAAACTCCGGGCGACGAAGGTTACATTGACTACTTCGCACCTATTGTTGCTGACGCCGAGGCCGGTTTCGGCGGTGTGCTGAACGCTTACGAATTGATGAAAAGCATGATCGAAGCAGGCGCTGCCGGCGTTCACTTTGAAGATCAATTGGCATCAGTCAAAAAATGCGGCCATATGGGCGGCAAAGTATTAGTGCCAACCCAAGAAGCCGTGCAGAAGCTGACCGCTGCTCGCTTGGCCGCTGACGTTGCTGGCGTACCGACCATCATTCTGGCCCGTACCGACGCTAACGCAGCTGACTTGCTGACTTCCGACTGCGATCCGTACGACGTGCCATTCGTGACCGGCGAACGTACTCAGGAAGGTTTCTACAAAGTCCGGGCCGGCCTGGACCAAGCTATTGCTCGCGGTTTGGCTTACGCGCCATACGCCGATCTGATTTGGTGTGAAACCGCCAAACCGGATCTGGCAGAAGCTCGTCGCTTTGCTGAAGCGATCAAAAAGGAATACCCGGACCAACTGCTTTCCTACAACTGCTCGCCGTCTTTCAACTGGAAGAAAAATCTGGACGACGCAACCATCGCCAAGTTCCAACGCGAACTTTCAGCCATGGGCTACAAGCACCAGTTCATCACGCTGGCGGGTATTCACAACATGTGGCACAGCATGTTCAACCTGGCGCACGACTACGCCCGCAACGACATGACTGCCTACGTGAAACTGCAAGAGCAAGAGTTCGCTGACGCTTCCAAGGGTTACACCTTCGTGGCTCACCAGCAGGAGGTCGGTACTGGCTATTTCGACGACATGACCACTGTGATCCAAGGTGGCTCGTCCTCCGTGACCGCACTGACCGGCTCGACCGAAGAAGAACAGTTCCACTAAATCTTCATCGCAACCCGCAGCACTGAAAAAGCCGCCCCACTTGGGGCGGCTTTTTCGTATCTGCGCTATCGCGCAGCAGATAGCGCCTAGAGAAACACGCAATTGCGGCCGGCTGCAAAATTACACATCACGATGGCTTCTTTGCAAGCAAGTTGACTCCACGTGACTGATAGATGTTTTAAATCTAATTAATCGCATCGAACATCGATAGGTTACGAAAACAGTCCACGGATGATATTAATTATCATCAATAAAACGAATGTTTATTACCCTACGAAAGAATCATTATTGGCGAAATTCCGTGTAATGCCCGTGGAGCCTGGCCCTGCGGGGGTTTAAGCGTGTTCGGCCGGTTAACCAAATGAATATTTTTGAGCTAGATAATTTTACTTGGCACCCGTTTACCCATAAAATCACCCGGATTGATTTGCTGCGACATATCGTCACTGCTTTGTTACTCAAGCTCAGAGACCTTTGCTCTCTGTTAAGGATTACAGCATGCCCGAATCGACAGGTCTGATTGCCCATAACTGGGGCTTCGCCATTTTCCTTTTGGGTGTAGTAGGCCTTTGTGCCTTCATGCTCGGTGTATCTAGCCTCTTGGGCAGCAAAGCCTGGGGCCGCAGCAAAAACGAACCGTTCGAATCAGGCATGCTGCCTACTGGTGGTGCCCGGCTGCGGCTTTCGGCAAAATTCTATCTGGTCGCGATGCTCTTCGTGATCTTCGACATCGAAGCCCTTTTTCTCTTTGCCTGGTCTGTGTCCGTCCGCGAAAGCGGCTGGACCGGATTCGTTGAAGCTCTCGTTTTCATAGCAATTCTGTTGGCAGGTCTTGTCTACCTATGGCGGGTTGGAGCACTTGATTGGGCTCCTGAAGGTCGCCGTATTCGGCAAGCGAAGCTGAAACAATGAGGCTTTGGCGATGCAATACACTCTTACAAAGATCGATCCGGATGCTCCTAACGAGGACTATCCAATCGGCGAGCGAGAAATCGTTGCCGACCCGCTAGAAGATCAAGTCCACAAAAACATTTACATGGGCAAGCTCGAAGACGTGCTCAACGGTGCCGTCAACTGGGGTCGAAAAAACTCCCTGTGGCCGTACAATTTCGGCCTGTCGTGCTGTTATGTGGAAATGACCACCGCTTTCACGGCGCCCCATGACATCGCACGCTTCGGCGCCGAAGTTATTCGGGCATCACCGCGTCAAGCGGACTTCATGGTTATTGCCGGGACTTGCTTTATCAAGATGGCGCCGATCATTCAGCGCCTCTACGAGCAAATGCTCGAACCCAAGTGGGTTATCTCCATGGGCTCGTGCGCCAACTCCGGTGGTATGTACGACATCTATTCTGTAGTCCAGGGGGTGGATAAATTCCTTCCCGTGGATGTCTACGTGCCTGGCTGCCCACCCCGTCCAGAGGCATTTCTGCAAGGCTTGATGCTGCTGCAGGAATCTATTGGACAGGAGCGTCGTCCGCTTTCTTGGGTTGTCGGTGATCAAGGCGTATACCGCGCCGAGATGCCGTCGCAAAAGGAACAGCGCCGCGAACAGCGTATTCAGGTCACCAACCTGCGCAGCCCCGACGAAGTCTGATTCGGTTCTTTCTTTTTACAAAAGAGAAAAGAACCTGGGTTCATTCTGTACGTTGACCGAAAGCGATCGAGACCTATGACTGCAGACACCGCTCTGTACATCCCGCCTTACAAGGCTGACGACCAAGACGTCGTCGTTGAATTGAACACCCGCTTTGGCCCGGAGACGTTTACCGTCCAGCCTACGCGCACCGGTATGCCGGTGCTCTGGGTTGACCGTGCGAAGCTGGTTGAAGTGATGACCTTCCTGCGCAAGCTGCCTAAGCCCTACGTCATGCTGTACGACCTGCATGGCATGGATGAACGCCTGCGCACTCACCGGCGCGGCTTGCCGGCTGCCGACTTCAGCGTGTTCTACCACCTGCTGTCGATCGAACGTAATAGTGACGTGATGATCAAGGTCGCCTTGTCTGAGAGCGACCTCAGACTGCCGACGATCACCGGCATATGGCCAAACGCCAACTGGTACGAGCGCGAAGTGTGGGACATGTTCGGCATCGACTTTGCGGGCCATCCACACTTGACTCGAATCATGATGCCGCCGACCTGGGAAGGTCACCCGCTGCGCAAAGACTTCCCGGCACGCGCCACTGAATTCGACCCGTTCAGCCTGAACCTGGCTAAACAACAGCTTGAAGAAGAAGCCGCACGCTTCCGCCCTGAAGACTGGGGCATGAAGCGTTCGGGCGCGAACGAGGACTACATGTTCCTCAACCTCGGACCGAACCACCCTTCTGCCCACGGCGCGTTCCGCATCATCCTGCAACTGGACGGTGAAGAAATCGTCGACTGCGTTCCGGACGTCGGTTACCACCACCGGGGTGCCGAGAAAATGGCCGAGCGCCAGTCCTGGCACAGCTACATTCCATACACGGACCGCATCGACTATCTCGGCGGGGTTATGAACAACCTCCCGTATGTACTCTCAGTCGAAAAGCTGGCCGGCATTAAGGTGCCAGAAAAAGTCGACGTCATTCGCATCATGATGGTCGAGTTCTTCCGTATCACCAGTCACCTGCTGTTCCTCGGGACTTACATCCAGGACGTAGGAGCAATGACCCCGGTGTTCTTTACCTTCACCGACCGTCAACGGGCGTACACCGTAATCGAAGCTATCACCGGCTTCCGTCTGCACCCGGCCTGGTTTCGCATCGGCGGCGTCGCCCACGACTTGCCTCGTGGCTGGGAAAAGCTGGTCAAGGACTTCATCGACTGGATGCCAAAGCGTCTGGACGAGTATCAAAAAGCCGCGCTGGACAACAGCATTTTGAAGGGTCGTACGGTGAACGTTGCGGCCTACAACACCAAAGAAGCGCTGGAGTGGGGCGTTACCGGCCCGAGCCTTCGTGCGACGGGCCTGGACTTCGACCTGCGTAAGGCGCGTCCGTATTCAGGCTACGAAAACTTCGAGTTTGAAGTTCCGCTCGCGGCCAATGGCGATGCCTACGACCGCTGCATCGTGCGCGTTGAAGAGATGCGCCAAAGCCTCAAAATCATCGGCCAATGCCTGCGCAATATGCCGGAAGGCCCGTACAAAGCGGATCACCCGCTGACGACGCCGCCGCCCAAAGAGCGCACTTTGCAGCACATCGAAACCTTGATCACGCACTTCCTGCAAGTTTCGTGGGGGCCGGTAATGCCGGCCAACGAAGCGTTCCAGATGATTGAAGCGACCAAGGGTATCAACAGTTATTACCTGACGAGCGACGGCGGCACCATGAGCTACCGTACCCGAATTCGCACCCCAAGCTTTCCGCACCTGCAGCAGATCCCTTCGGTGATCAAAGGCAGCATGGTCGCGGACTTGATTGCGTATCTGGGTAGTATCGATTTCGTTATGGCCGACGTGGACCGCTAAGCATGAATAGCACGCTGATCCAGACAGACCGTTTCGCCCTGAGCGAAACCGAGCGCTCGGCCATCGAGCACGAGATGCATCACTACGAAGACCCGCGAGCGGCGTCTATCGAAGCGTTGAAAATTGTTCAAAAGGAGCGTGGCTGGGTGCCGGACGGCGCTATCTATGCCATCGGTGAACTCCTTGGCATTCCTGCCAGCGACGTTGAGGGCGTGGCGACGTTCTACAGTCAGATCTTCCGCCAACCGGTAGGACGCCACATAATCCGTGTGTGCAACAGCATGGTCTGCTTCATCGCTGGCCACGAGTCGGTGCTGAGTGAGATCCAGTCTTCGCTGGGCATTGTTCCAGGACAAACCACGGCCGACGACCGCTTCACCTTGCTGCCTGTCTGCTGCCTGGGCAATTGCGACAAGGCCCCGGCCGTGATGGTCGATGACGATACATTTGGCAACGTGCAACCTGGCGGCGTGGCCAAAATGTTGGAGGGTTACCTATGACCATCACTTCCTTCGGCCCCGCCAACACAATTGCGCGTGCGCCGGAAACTCACCCGCTGACCTGGCGCTTGCGCGACGACGGCGAGCCGGTGTGGCTGGATGAATACCAGCGCAAGGACGGCTACGCTGCCGCCCGCAAAGTGTTCGCCGAGCTATCGCCGGACGAAATCGTTCAAGCGGTGAAGGAATCCGGCCTTAAGGGTCGCGGCGGTGCGGGCTTTCCCACCGGCGTAAAGTGGGGCCTGATGCCAAAAGACGATTCCATGAATATCCGTTACTTGCTATGCAACGCGGATGAAATGGAACCTAACACCTGGAAAGACCGGATGTTGATGGAGCAACTGCCCCATCTGCTGATCGAAGGCATGCTGATCAGCGCCCGGGCGTTGAAAGCCTATCGCGGCTACATCTTCTTGCGCGGCGAATACACTACTGCAGCGGTGCACCTGCGCCGTGCAGTAAAAGAAGCCGAAGCGGCTGGTTTCCTTGGCAAAAACATTCTGGGCACCGGGTTCGATTTCGAACTGATCGTCCACACCGGCGCCGGGCGTTACATCTGCGGCGAAGAAACCGCACTGATCAACTCCCTGGAAGGCCGTCGCGCCAACCCACGCTCCAAGCCGCCCTTCCCCGCTGCCGTTGGCGTGTGGGGCAAGCCGACCTGTGTGAACAACGTCGAAACCCTGTGTAACGTCCCGGCCATCGTCGCCAACGGCAACGATTGGTACAAGGCGATCGCGCGCCCAGGCAGTGAAGACATGGGCACCAAACTCATGGGCTTCTCCGGCAAAGTAAAGAACCCTGGCCTGTGGGAACTGCCTTTCGGCTTGCCGGCTCGTGAGTTGTTCGAAGATTACGCGGGCGGCATGCGCGACGGCTTTAAGCTCAAGTGCTGGCAACCAGGCGGCGCCGGTACGGGGTTCCTGCTACCTGAGCATCTGGACTGCCTGTTTTATGCCGGTGGCGTCGCCAAAGTCGGCACGCGGATGGGCACTGGTCTGGCGATGGCCGTTGATGACACGGTCAACATGGTATCGCTGATGCGCAACCTGGAAGAGTTCTTCTCCCAAGAGTCTTGCGGCTTCTGCACCCCATGCCGTGATGGTTTGCCATGGAGCGTAAAGATTTTGCGCGCCATCGAAAACGGCGAAGGTCAACCGGGCGATATCGAAACGCTGTTGGGCTTGGTCAACTTCCTCGGCCCTGGCAAAACCTTCTGTGCCCACGCACCGGGCGCCGTGGAACCGCTGGGCGCAGCCATCAAGTATTTCCGGTCGGAATTCGAAGCCGGTATCGCGCCAGCACGTGCGGGCAGCCTGACTCAGGTGATCAGTCCGACAGTGGTTGGCGCATAACAAGATAGAAAAGGTCGGCAGCCCATAAAGCCGCCGACCTCGTACCCGATGACGTCCTGACGGGCTGTTTGATACGGGTAGCACCGAGATTCCATTAGCCACGCCCGCTGACACCGGGCCAACGAAGAACTTTGAACCATGGCCACTATCCACGTAGACGGCAAAGCGCTCGAGGTCGATGGCGCAGACAACCTGTTACAGGCATGTCTGTCGCTGGGCCTCGATATTCCCTATTTCTGCTGGCACCCCGCCCTTGGCAGCGTTGGCGCTTGTCGCCAATGCGCAGTCAAGCAGTTCACCGACGAGAACGACACCCGTGGTCGTATCGTCATGTCCTGCATGACCCCCGCCACCGACGGCAGCTGGATTTCCATCGACGACCAGGAAGCGAAAATGTTTCGCGCCAGCGTCGTCGAATGGCTAATGACCAACCATCCGCACGACTGCCCAGTCTGCGAAGAAGGCGGTCACTGTCACCTGCAAGACATGACAGTAATGACGGGACACAACGAACGTCGCTATCGCTTTACCAAGCGCACGCACCAGAACCAGGAACTCGGCCCGTTCATCGCTCACGAGATGAACCGCTGCATCGCCTGCTACCGTTGCGTCCGCTTCTATAAAGACTACGCCGGCGGCACTGACCTCGGAGTATTCGGTGCCCACGACAACGTGTACTTCGGTCGCGTTGAAGACGGCGCGCTGGAAAGCGAGTTCTCCGGCAACCTCACCGAGGTTTGCCCGACCGGTGTGTTCACCGATAAGACTCACTCCGAGCGTTACAACCGTAAATGGGACATGCAGTTCTCGCCGAGCATTTGCCACGGCTGTTCGAGCGGTTGCAACATCAGCCCCGGTGAACGTTATGGCGAAATTCGTCGTATCGAAAACCGCTACAACGGTTCGGTAAACCAGTATTTCCTGTGTGACCGTGGCCGCTTCGGTTATGGCTACGTTAACCGCGAAGACCGTCCGCGCCAGCCGCTGTTGGCTGATGGCATGGTCAAGTTGGGCCTCGATGCCGCCCTCGATAAGGCCGCTGATTTGCTACGCGGTCGCAATATCGTGGGCATCGGTTCACCGCGTGCCAGCCTCGAAAGCAACTACGCGCTTCTCGAACTGGTCGGTGCGGAGCATTTCTACTCGGGTATCGAAGCCGGCGAGCTGACGCGTATTCAACTGATCGCCAAGGTTTTGAAAGACAGCCCGCTACCGATCCCGACTATGCGCGACATCGAAGATCACGATGCAATTTTCGTTCTCGGCGAAGACTTGACCCAAACCGCAGCCCGAATGGCGTTGGGCCTGCGTCAAGCGGTCAAAGGCAAATCTGAAGACATGGCCGCGGCGATGAAAGTCCAGCCGTGGCTCGACGCTGCGGTTAAGAACATCGGTCAGCACGCGCTGAACCCGCTGTTTATTGCCAGCCTTGCCGAGACCCGTCTCGATGATGTTGCCGAAGAATGCGTCCACGCAGCGCCGGACGATCTGGCCCGTATCGGTTTCGCCGTCGCCCATGCCATTGACGCCAGTGCGCCAGCGGTTGAAGGCTTGGACAGCGATGCCCTTGAACTGGCCCAGCGTATCGCCACGGCGCTACTCGCCGCCAAGCGTCCGTTGATCATTTCCGGAAGCTCCTTGGGCTCGATCGCGTTGATCGAAGCGGCGGCAAACATTGCCAAAGCCTTGAAGCTGCAAGACAAGCAAGGTTCGATCAGCCTGATCGTGCCGGAAGCCAACAGCCTTGGCCTGGCAATGCTCGGCGGCGGGTCCCTCGACGACGCATTGCAGGCGGTGATTTGCGGTAAAGCCGACGCCATGGTGGTGTTGGAAAATGACCTGTTTACCCGTGTCGACGCCCCTACGGTGGACGCTGCGTTCAAGGCCACTAAGGTACTGATCGTTGCTGATCACCAGAAAACCCCAACCAGCGATCGCGCTGATCTAGTCTTGCCGGCGGCCAGCTTTGCCGAAGGCGACGGTACGTTGGTTAGCCAGGAAGGCCGCGCCCAGCGCTTCTTCCAAGTGTATGACCCAACCTACCTAGACGCTGGCATCCTGATTCATGAAGGCTGGCGCTGGTTGCACGCCCTGCGCTCGACACTGCTGAACAAGCCGATTGACTGGACTCTGCTTGATCACGTCACCGCCGCAGTTGCTGCCAGCACTTCCCAGTTGGCCGGAATCATCAACGCAGCACCGTCCGCATCGTTCCGCATCAAAGGCTTGAAACTGGCTCGCGAACCGTTGCGTTACAGCGGCCGCACCGCCATGCGCGCGAACATCAGCGTGCATGAACCGCGCACCTCGCAGGACAAAGACACCGCGTTCTCGTTCTCGATGGAAGGCTATTCGGGCTCGGTTGAACCTCGCCAACAGGTGCCGTTCGCCTGGTCGCCGGGTTGGAACTCGCCACAAGCGTGGAACAAGTTTCAGGACGAAGTTGGTGGCCACTTGCGCGCCGGTGACCCTGGTGCGCGCTTGATCGAAACCCAAGGCGACAATTTGTCCTGGTTCGCCAGCGTACCCGGTGCGTTTTCGCCGGCTCGCGGAACGTGGCAAGTGGTGCCGTTCTATCACCTGTTCGGCAGCGACGAAACCTCGTCCAAGGCCGCACCTGTTCAGGAACGCATTCCCGCCGCCTACGTCGCGCTCGCCAAGTCGGAAGCTGATCGTCTGGGTGTCAATGAAGGCGCGCTGCTGAGCGTGAATATCGAGGGTAAGACCCTACGCTTGCCCCTGCGGATCAGCGAAGAGTTGGGCGCCGGTCTGGTGGCGCTGCCTTCGGGTCTCGCCGGGATTCCGCCAGCGCTGTTTGGCAAAACCGTTGATGGTCTGCAGGAGGCAGCACTATGACTTGGTTTACCCCTGTCGTGATCGACTCGATCATCGCGGTCGTCAAAGCCATTGTGATTCTGTTGGCCGTGGTGGTCAGTGGCGCACTGCTGAGCTGGGTCGAGCGTCGTTTGCTCGCCCTTTGGCAAGACCGTTACGGTCCGAACCGAGTAGGCCCATTCGGTGCGTTCCAAATCGCTGCCGACATGATCAAGATGTTCTTCAAGGAAGACTGGACACCGCCGTTCGCCGACAAGGTGATTTTCACCTTGGCCCCGGTAGTGGCCATGAGTGCCTTGTTGATCGCCTTCGCGATTATCCCGGTCACCGAAAGCTGGGTCATTGCTGACCTGAACATCGGCATCCTGTTCTTCTTCGCCATGGCCGGTCTGTCCGTCTACGCGGTGTTGTTTGCTGGCTGGTCGAGCAATAACAAGTTTGCCTTGCTCGGCAGCCTAAGGGCTTCGGCCCAGACGGTGTCCTATGAAGTATTCATGGGCCTGTCGTTGATGGGTATCGTGGTGCAGGTCGGCTCGTTCAACATGGGCGATATTGTCCAGTACCAAGCCCAACACCTGTGGTTCATCATTCCGCAGTTCTTTGGCTTCTGTACCTTCTTCATCGCTGGCGTCGCCGTGACTCACCGTCACCCGTTCGACCAACCGGAAGCCGAACAGGAACTGGCCGACGGTTACCACATCGAATATGCAGGTATGAAGTGGGGCATGTTCTTTGTCGGTGAGTACATCGGCATTGTGCTGATCTCGGCATTGTTGGTGACCCTGTTCTTCGGCGGCTGGCATGGTCCGTTCAACATTCTGCCTTCGCTGTCTTTTATTTGGTTCGCCTTGAAGACCGGGTTCTTCATCATGCTGTTCATTCTGTTGCGTGCTTCTATTCCGCGCCCACGGTATGACCAGGTGATGGATTTCAGCTGGAAATTCTGCCTGCCGCTGACCCTGATCAATTTGTTGGTGACCGCTGCGATCGTGTTGTTAAACACGCCCGCTGGCGCGGTTCAGTGAGGATATAACCCATGCTCAAGTATCTAATTGGCATCGTGCATGGCACCTACACCCAGCTTCGCAGCCTGGTGATGGTGTTCTCACATGCATTCCGCAAGCGCGACACATTGCAATACCCGGAAGAACCGGTGTACCTGCCGCCCCGCTACCGTGGCCGTATCGTCCTGACCCGCGACCCTGACGGCGAAGAACGTTGTGTAGCGTGCAACCTGTGCGCCGTGGCTTGTCCGGTCGGCTGTATATCGTTGCAAAAAGCCGAGACCGACGACGGTCGCTGGTATCCGGAGTTTTTCCGCATCAACTTCTCGCGCTGCATTTTCTGTGGCCTCTGCGAGGAAGCCTGCCCGACCACTGCGATCCAGCTGACACCGGATTTCGAAATGGCCGAGTTCAAACGTCAGGATCTGGTTTACGAGAAGGAAGATTTATTGATCTCCGGCCCTGGTAAAAACCCTGATTACAACTTCTATCGCGTTGCCGGTATGGCCATCGCCGGTAAGCCTAAAGGCTCCGCGCAGAATGAAGCCCAGCCGATCAACGTGAAGAGCTTGCTGCCTTAAGGAAGAAAGATGGAATTCGCTTTCTATTTCGCGTCCGGCGTCGCTGTTGTGTCCACCCTTCGGGTGATCACCAACACTAACCCGGTGCACGCCCTGCTCTACCTGATCATTTCGCTGATTGCCGTGGCAATGACGTTTTTCAGCCTCGGCGCGCCGTTTGCCGGGGTTTTGGAAGTTATCGCTTACGCTGGCGCCATCATGGTCCTGTTCGTGTTTGTGGTGATGATGCTGAACCTGGGGCCTGCCTCGGTGCAGCAAGAACGTGTCTGGCTCAAGCCCGGCATCTGGACGGGGCCGGTTATTCTCGGCGTTTTGTTGTTGGCTGAATTGCTGTATGTGCTGTTCAACAATTCCACCGGCGCCGCCATCGGGCACACCACTGTAGACGCCAAAGCCGTGGGCATTAGCCTGTTCGGTCCTTACCTGCTGGTGGTTGAACTGGCCTCCATGCTGCTGCTCGCAGCAGCGGTGACGGCATTCCATCTTGGCCGCAGTGAGAGCGAAGGAGCTAAGCCATGAATGCAATACCTCTAGAGCATGGTCTGGCGGTTGCCGGCATCCTGTTCTGCCTTGGCCTGGTCGGCCTGATGGTGCGGCGCAACATTCTCTTCGTGCTGATGAGCCTGGAGATCATGATGAACGCGTCAGCGCTGGCCTTCGTCGTCGCCGGCAGCCGTTGGGCACAGCCGGATGGACAGATCATGTTCATTCTGGTGATCAGCCTTGCGGCCGCCGAGGCCAGTATTGGTCTGGCGATCCTGATGCAGTTGTATCGCCGCTTCCACACTCTCGATATCGACGCTGCCAGCGAGATGCGCGGATGAACCTTCTCTTTCTGACATTCGTATTCCCCCTCATTGGTTTCCTGCTGCTGTCGTTTTCTCGCGGGAAAATCTCCGAAAATCTGGCCGCGCTGATTGGCGTTGGCTCTATCGGCTTGTCGGCTATTGTTGCCGCCTGGGTCATCTTCCAGTTCAACGTTTCACCGCCTGAGGGTGGCCATGTCACCTACGTACTGTGGCGCTGGATGTCGGTGGATGGTCTGGAACCCAACTTCGCCCTGTACCTGGATGGCCTGGCGGTCACCATGTTGGGCGTGGTGGTTGGCGTTGGATTCCTGATTCACGTGTTCGCGTCCTGGTACATGCGCGGTGAGGCCGGTTACTCGCGCTTCTTCGCTTACACCAACCTGTTTATCGCCAGCATGCTGTTCCTGATCCTCGGCGATAACCTGATGTTCCTGTATCTGGGCTGGGAAGGCGTAGGACTGTGCAGCTATCTGTTGATCGGGTTCTACTACAGCAACCGTAACAACGGTAATGCCGCTCTAAAAGCTTTTATCGTGACCCGAATCGGCGACGTCTTCATGGCCATCGGTTTGTTCATCCTGTTCCAGCAATTGGGAACCTTGAATATTCAGGAACTGCTGGTCCGTGCACCACAGCACTTCACCACTGGCGATTTCTGGATCGTATTTGCCACCTTGATGCTGCTCGGCGGTGCAGTGGGTAAATCCGCACAACTGCCGTTGCAAACCTGGCTGGCGGATGCGATGGCAGGCCCGACCCCGGTTTCTGCGTTGATCCACGCGGCAACCATGGTGACTGCCGGTGTTTATCTGATAGCCCGGACCCACGGTCTGTTCGAGCTGGCACCGAACGTTCTGCACTTGGTCGGTATCGTTGGTGGTGTCACGCTGGTGTTGGCGAGTTTTGCGGCGCTGGTCCAAACCGACATCAAACGTATCCTGGCGTACTCGACCATGAGCCAAATCGGCTACATGTTCCTGGCGTTGGGCGTTGGTGCTTGGGAGGGTGCGATTTTCCACCTGATGACCCACGCGTTCTTCAAGGCGCTGCTATTCCTTGCGTCCGGCTCGGTGATCGTTGCCTGCCACCACGAACAAAACATCTTCAAGATGGGCGGTCTGTGGAAAAAGCTGCCGCTGGCTTACACCAGTTTTATCGTGGGCGGCGCCGCGTTGTCGGCTCTGCCTCTGATCACCGCGGGCTTCTACTCCAAGGATGAAATTCTTTGGGAAGCGTTCGCCAGCGGTAATCACGGGCTCCTGTATGCCGGTTTGTTCGGGGCGTTTATGACGTCGCTGTACACCTTCCGTCTGATCTTTATTGCCTTCCACGGTGAAGCGAAAACTGAAGCGCACGCTGGTAAAGGCATTGCGCATTGGTTGCCGCTGTCGGTGCTGATTGTGCTGTCGACCTTCGTCGGCGCGCTTATCACTCCACCGCTGGCCAGCGTGCTGCCGCAAAGCGTTGGGCATGCCGGTGGCGCTGCCAAAGACAGTTTGGAAATCGCCTCGGGCGCCATCGCCCTGGCCGGTATTCTGCTGGCGGCGATGCTGTTCCTCGGCAAGCGCCGCATTGCAACGGCCGTTGCTAAAAGCGAGCTGGGGCGTTTCCTGTCAGCCTGGTGGTTCGCCGCATGGGGCTTCGATTGGTTATACGACAAACTCTTCGTCAAGCCGTATCTGATGATCAGCCACGTGCTGCGCAAAGACCCGCTCGACCACATGATTGGCTTGATCCCGCGAGTGGTTAAAGGCGGCAACACCGCCATGAGCCGCACCGAGACCGGTCAATTGCGTTGGTACGCTGCTTCAATGGCTGCAGGCGCTGTATTGGTGCTCGGCGCCATCGTGCTGGTTGCGGTCTGATATGAACCTTGCGAATTTGCGAAAGGAAATGAGCCCGTCATGATTCTGCCTTGGCTAATCCTGATCCCCTTTATCGGTGGCCTGCTGTGTTGGCAAGGTGAGCGCTTCGGCGCCACCCTGCCACGTTGGATCGCGCTACTGACCATGTCTCTGGAACTTGCTCTCGGCCTTTGGCTGTGGGGCACCGGTGACTTCCATTTTGCCCCGGCGCCCGGCGTCGATCCTACGTGGGCAGTTGAATTCAAGCAGCAGTGGATCGCCCGCTTCGGCATCAGCGTGCATTTGGCGCTCGATGGCTTGTCGCTGCTGATGGTGCTGTTGACCGGCATGCTCGGTATCTTGTCGGTGCTGTGTTCGTGGAAGGAGATCCAACGTAACGTCGGTTTCTTCCACCTCAACCTGATGTGGATTCTGGGCGGTGTGATTGGCGTATTCCTCGCTATCGACCTGTTCATGTTCTTCTTCTTCTGGGAAATGATGCTGGTGCCGATGTATTTCCTCATCGCGCTTTGGGGTCATAGTTCGTCAGACGGCAAGAAAACCCGAATCTACGCAGCGACCAAGTTCTTCATCTTCACTCAGGCCAGCGGCTTGATCATGTTGGTGGCGATCCTCGGCTTGGTGATGGTCCACTTCAACAGTACCGGGGTGATCACCTTTGATTACACCCAATTGTTGAAAACCAAACTGGCACCGGGCACTGAATACATCCTGATGCTGGGCTTCTTCGTCGCGTTTGCGGTGAAACTGCCGGTGGTGCCGTTCCACTCCTGGCTGCCGGATGCCCACGCACAGGCTCCGACCGCAGGTTCTGTTGACCTTGCCGGTATTCTGTTGAAGACGGCAGCCTATGGCCTACTGCGCTTCGCTCTGCCGCTGTTTCCCAATGCTTCGGCAGAGTTTGCCCCCATTGCCATGACGCTGGGCCTGATCGGTATCTTCTATGGCGCGTTCCTTGCGTTCGCCCAAACCGATATCAAGCGCCTGATTGCGTTCTCCAGCGTGTCGCATATGGGTTTCGTACTGATCGGGATTTATTCCGGCAGCCAGCAGGCGCTGCAAGGCGCCGTGATTCAGATGCTTGCTCACGGTGTTTCGGCAGCCGCCTTGTTTATTCTCAGCGGCCAGTTGTACGAACGTCTGCACACCCGTGACATGCGTGAAATGGGGGGTATCTGGTCGCGCATAGCTTACTTGCCGGCTATCAGCCTGTTCTTCGCTGCCGCGTCGCTCGGCCTGCCCGGTACCGGTAATTTTGTCGGGGAGTTCCTCATTCTGATCGGCACTTTCGTCCACTCCCCTTGGATCACCGGCATAGCAACGGCGGGCCTGGTGTTCGGTTCGGTCTACTCGTTGATCATGATCCACCGTGCCTATTTCGGCCCTTCCAAGTCGGAAGAAGTCTTGCACGGTATGGACGCACGCGAGCTGCTCATGGTGCTCGGCTTAGCGGCATTGCTGGTATACATCGGCGTATACCCACAACCGTTCCTCGACACCTCTGCTGCCACGATGCATGGCGTGCAGCAATGGCTTGGCATCGCCTTCACTCAACTTGCTTCGGCACGGTAAGAGCGCTATGGACCTTACGATTCAACACTTTATTGCGCTTGCGCCGCTGCTGATTACCAGCCTCACCGCCGTTGTGGTGATGTTGGGCATCGCATGGCGTCGCAATCACTCGCAGACCTTTCTGCTCACCGTGGGTGGCCTCAATCTTGCGCTGCTTTCAATTTACCCGGCACTGAAAGTAGCGCCGCTGGCGGTCACGCCGCTGTTGCAGATCGATAATTTTGCTTGCCTTTACATGGCCCTAATCCTGGCGTCTACGCTGGCCTGTGTCACTTTGGCTCATGCTTATCTGGGCGAGAAGTCCACAGGTTATCCGGGTAACCGAGAAGAACTTTACCTGCTGATCCTGATGGCTGCGGCCGGTGGCTTGGTATTGGTCAGCGCGCAACACTTGGCAAGCTTGTTTATCGGCCTCGAACTGCTGTCGGTACCGGTTTACGGTTTGGTCGCTTACGCCTTCTTCAACAAGCGTTCTCTCGAAGGCGGCATCAAGTACATGGTGTTGTCGGCTGCCGGTTCTGCGTTTCTGCTGTTCGGCATGGCGCTGTTGTATGCCGAAGCGGGTTCGTTGAGCTTCAGCGGTATCGGCCACGCGTTGGCGGCTACCGGTCTGCCTAGCCCGATCGCCCAGATGGGCTTGGCGATGATGTTGATCGGCTTGGCGTTCAAACTGTCGCTGGTGCCGTTCCACTTGTGGACCCCGGACGTGTACGAAGGTGCCCCTGCCCCGGTAGCGGCGTTCCTGGCAACCGCGAGTAAAGTTGCGGTGTTCGCGGTGCTGGTCCGTCTGTTCCAGATCTCACCGGCGGCCGGCAGCGGTGTGCTGTACACGGTGATGGCGGTGATTGCCGTTGCGTCGATCCTGATCGGTAACTTACTGGCGTTGACTCAGACCAACCTCAAGCGACTGCTGGGCTACTCGTCCATCGCTCACTTCGGTTATCTGATGATCGCGTTGGTGGCCAGCAAGGGCATTGCTGTCGAAGCCATAGGTGTTTACCTGGTGACGTATGTCATTACGACCTTGGGCGCTTTCGGTGTCGTGACGTTGATGTCCTCGCCTTACAGCGGTCGCGATGCCGACGCGCTGTTCGAATTCCGTGGTCTGTTCTGGCGGCGTCCGTACCTGACGGCAGTGATGACCGTAATGATGCTGTCGCTGGCGGGTATCCCACTGACGGTTGGCTTCATTGGTAAGTTCTACATCATCGCCACCGGTGTCGAATCGCACCTGTGGTGGTTGACCGGTACGCTAGTGATTGGTAGCGCCATCGGCCTGTTCTATTACCTGCGAGTGATGGTCACGCTGTTTCTGGTGGAACCTACCCTGCACCGTCACGATGCCCCGTTCAACTGGGCACAACGTACTGGCGGCGTGATGCTGCTGGTAATCGCGGTGTTGGCGTTCATCCTCGGCGTGTACCCACAACCGTTGCTGGACATGGTGCATCACGCCGGCTTGCAACTGCTTAGCTGATTGGGACGCACCTACAAAAAATGCCCTGCAATGCAGGGCTTTTTATTGGCTGCTGGAACGCTATCCGGGCAGACGCACGGTTTGTTTCGCCTCGGTGAACAGAGCCCACGTAGACATGAACAAAGCGGCAACCATCGGCCCTATAACAAACCCGTTAATCCCGAAGACCGCCATACCGCCTAGAGTCGAAATCAGGATCAAGTAGTCCGGCATCCGCGTGTCCTTACCCACCAGAATCGGGCGCAATACGGTGTCCACCAAGCCGATGACGAATATACCAAACAACGTAAGCACCACCCCCTGCCAAATCAGGCCGCTGAGCAAGAAGTAAGCAGCCACTGGCGCCCAGACGATACCCGCCCCCACCGCTGGCAATAATGAAAGAAAGGCCATCAACACGGCCCACAGCAAGGCGCTGGGAATATCGAGGACCCAGAAGATGAGTCCACCTAACACCCCCTGAACCACCGCCATGACGACGTTACCTTTCACCGTAGCCCGCACAACCCGATTGAACTTGAGTTGTAACCGGCGCTTTTGCGGCTCTGCCAGTGGGATAGCCAGACGAATTCTACGGACCAGGTCATGCCCGTCGCGCAGGAAGAAAAACAGCAAGTACAGCATGATGAAAAAGCTGATCACAAAGTTGAACGTGCCCTGACCGAAGCTGAATGCCTGGGTCGCCAAGTATTGGCTACCTTCCATGGATACCTTGACGATTTTATCCCGCAAGCTATTAAGGTCACCCATTCCAACCCGGTCGAGCAAGTGCCTGAAGTACGGCGGCAACGCGTCTTTGAAATGCGCCAGGTATTTGGCAATGTCCAATTGCCCACTCTCGATGTTGTTATAAACCATGGCTCCTTCTTGAACCAGCAAGGTGCTGATAATGATGACCGGCAAAATTGCGATTAGCAGGCATACGGTCAAGGTACACAGCGATGTCAGGTTGCGTTGCCAGCCAAACTTCATCAGCAACCGTCGTTGCAGAGGCGCGAAGATGATGCCGAGAATCACAGCCCAAAAGACCGCACCATAAAACGGCATCAAAATCCAAATAAAAGCGATGGTGACTACTACCATCAGCACCAGGAAGGTTTTGTGTTGCAGCGTGGTTTCGTTCATGTCCGATCCATGTCAGTAAGACTCCGCACAAATGCGACTTACTGTTTAGTCAGCCAATCTTCGAGCGAGTGCCGTAGCTTTGTACTGTCCCTGGACGGTAGGAGAAACGACACAAAATAACCAATAAGGCATGGGTAGAACCATTGCGGCGCTACCCAAATAAAATCAAATACGAAATTGGCCGACGAGCTTACCAAGTCGTTGTCCGAGGTCTGCAAGATTACGGGACGTTTGTGCACTTTGTTGGGTCTGGTCAGCAACGCTGTCTACCGCCTCAGCGATCTGGTGCACACTGCGGTTGATTTCTTCGGCCACAGCGGTTTGCTCATCAGCGGCGCTAGCAATCTGCGCGTTCATCGAGTTGATGGTGCCGATCAGCGTCGCAATGGTGTCCAGCGAAACACCCGCTTCATTAGCCTGCGCGGAAGTGCCATCACCCGCTTCACTGGAACGACGCATGGCCTCAACCGCCCCTTTTGTGCCGGTTTGCAGACGATCAATCATGGTCTGAATTTCTTGTGTGCTCTGCTGGGTGCGACTGGCCAGTGCCCGCACTTCGTCAGCAACGACCGCAAACCCCCGTCCGGCCTCTCCTGCCCGTGCCGCCTCAATGGCCGCGTTAAGTGCCAATAAATTGGTTTGGTCGGCGATAGAGCGAATGACGCCCAACACATTCACGATCGAAGAGACATCATTCTGCAGACTATCGAGGGACGTGCCACTGCTGCGGATGTCTTTAACCAGCGCATGAATTTGCTTGATACTGCCATCCACAACGCGCTTTGCTGCCTGCCCCTCCGCATCAGTTTGCTGAGCGGCAATAGCGGCCCCTTGAGCGCTTTTTGCTACCTCGTGTGCGGCCGCAGACATTTCATTGATGGCGGTGGCTACTTGATCAGTTTCCTGACGTTGACGGTCCATTGCTTTTTCTGAGCGATGAGCTTGGTCTGATACTTCCGTTACCAGTCCTGATAACTGATCGGTCATTTCAGCAATTTGGCACACTAAGCCATGAATTTTGTCGACGAAACGGTTGAAAGAACCTGCTAATTTCCCTAACTCATCGTCACTTGAAACGCTTAGTCGACGAGTCAGGTCTCCCTCACCCGAGGCAATGTCGTCAAGATTGGCTTTCATCAGGCCTATTGGCCGTACAATCGTACCGGCCAATAGGCCGCCGACGATGGCAATGATGAGCAGTACTAACAGGGCAATGCCAACGATACTTATCAACATGCTGTGCATGCGATCATCAACGTTCTTCTCGACAAGCGCCACTTGGGCGTCGATACCCGCCAAACTGACCGATGAGCCGACCACCATATCCCATTTAGGCAGGTACTCGGTGTAGCCCAACTTTGGCATGGATTCATGGGATTTACCGGGCATTGATGAGGAGTACTGCAAGTAATGCGTACCGGCTTTGCCAACCGCCACTAAGTCTCGGTTGTAGTAGACGCCGTTGGCATCACGAACGTCTTTGAAGCTTTTACCTATGTCATCAGAGCTGCTGCCTTTGAACAGGCGTACGGCTTCCGAATCATAGCCAAAAAAGTAGCCATCCTTGCCGTAAGAAATTGCCGAGAGCATTTTCACGACCTGTGCGCGGGCCACCTTATCGCCTTGCGCGGAGGCGTCGTAAAGGGGCTTGACTGCACCCAGCGCTACCGCGACGAAATTCTGCAAATTTGCCTTTGCGTCGTTAAGAAGTCGCTCGCGGGTATCGTCAACTTCTCTTTTGGCTTGATCCTGCAACATAATGACGGTGGTCACGCTTATGACTAGCGCGAAAATGAGCACGGGCAGCACAGCCAGCGACAGCACTTTGGTCTTCAAATTGAGACGCATAAGTTTCAACTCTTATTTAAGGTCAAGCGTTTTAGTCAATACATTCGTCTAGTTAGCGGCCCCAGCGTTAAAAAGTTGAGCTTCAACTGCAGGGTCGTCAAGAAACGCTATTTATGGGTACAAAAAAATATAAATGGTCACTATACGACCAGCCGAGGGTGAGGCCCGCAACTACAGATTTACGGCCCATACATTAATAATTCGCGCACGAGACCGCCTTTTGAGCGCGGGGGTTAGCCCTTTTTCGGACATCAAGCCGTGACTCATTGCTTAGCCTTCTAGTAAAGCATTGCTGCTAGACTACTAATCTTTTTTCGCCCTGGCGAATGCCTTTTTAGAGCTCAATGCATTGTGGAAATTTTTAAAGAGTTTACGTTTGAATCCGCACATCGCCTGCCTCATGTACCAGAAGGTCATAAGTGCGGCCGTCTGCATGGACACTCATTCCGCGTCGCTGTCTATCTGGCTGGCAAGGTTGATCCTCATACCGGTTGGATTCGCGACTTTTCCGAAATCAAAGCGATATTTAAACCGCTGTACGATCGTCTCGATCACAATTATCTAAATGACATTCCGGGTCTTGAAAATCCAACCAGCGAAGTGTTGGCTAAATGGATCTGGGAGCAGCTGAAGCCTCTACTCCCAGAACTCTCGGCCATTCGTATTCACGAGACGTGTACCAGTGGCTGCGAATATCGGGGCGACTGAATTCGGAAGCAGTCAAAAACCACCTTTATGGTGGTTTTTTTATGGATTGGATCTGCCTCGGTTTATTTCTGCGCACAAACAAAACCCCTGAACGCGTAAGCGATCAGGGGTTCTGGAATTTAATCTTGACGATGACC